>SBAS01000010.1 GCA_005240145.1 Nitrosomonadales bacterium
AGTTCTTGTCCACCACCCGTCCACCCGACGGGTGAAAAGTGTGGGGGGGTTTCGGTGTTGATGAGGACCGACGCAAAGCCAGGTCCTTGATTATTGGTGCCGGCTGACGGGATCGAACCGCCGACCTTCGGTTTACAAAACCGCTGCTCTACCAACTGAGCTAAGCCGGCCCTGCGGGAATTATGACGCGATCCCCGCCTGCGCGGGGATGACGGCGCGGCGCGGCGTCACTTGATGCGGCGAAGCTGCGGCTTGCCGCCGGTGGGCTTGGTCGGTTCCGTGGGGGACGCACTGGCCAGGCCCAGCGGCACGGGCAGGGCGGCGGGGCCCGATTCGTTGGACGAGGCGCCGTTGGCGGATTCCTTCTCCGCCTCGGTCTGCAGCCCAGGCTTGGCGGCATCCACTTCGAAGGTCATGCCCTGCCCGGTCTCGCGCGCATAGAGCGCGCAGACGCCGGCGACCGGCACCGAGATCTGGCGCGCGACGCCGGCGAAGCGCGCGGAAAATTCGATCAACTCGTTGCCCATCTGCAGCTTGTGCACGGCGCTGGGCGAGATGTTCAGCGTGATCTCGCCGTTGCGCACGTACTCGGAGGGAACCTGCGCGCGCGAATCCACCTTCACCGCGAGGCGCGCGGTGTAGCCGTTGTCCACGCACCACTCGTAGAGCGCGCGCAGCAAATACGGCTTGGTGGAAATTTCGGCGTTGGCCATTCTTTGTCCGGGTTTAATCCTACTTGCGCATTACCTTCTCGGAGGGTGTAAGCGCCTCGATAAACGCCGGGCGGGAGAAGATGCGCTCGGCGTACTTCATCAGCGGCGCCGCGGGCTTGCCGAGCTTGATGCCGTAGCGGTCCAGGCGCCACAGCAGCGGCGCAATGGCGATGTCGAGGATGGTGATATCGTCGCCCAGCATGTGCTTGGTCTTGGTGAAGATGGGCGCGAGCTGCACCAGCTGGTCGTGCACCTGCGCCTTGGCGCGGTCGACCTGCTTCTCCTTGCCCGATTCGAGCGTCTCGATCTGCGAGAAAAGCTCCACTTCCATGTTGAACAGCGCAAGGCGCGCGCGCGCGCGCATCACCGGGTCGGCCGGCATGAGCTGCGGATGCGGGAAGCGCTCGTCGATGTACTCGTTGATGATGTTCGACTCGTACAACACCAGATCGCGCTCGACCAGCACCGGCAGGCGGTTATAGGGATTCATCACCGCGATGTCTTCGGGCTTGTTGTACATGTCGACGTCGATCACCTGGAAGTCCATGCCTTTTTCGTACAGCACGAAGCGGCAGCGATGGCTGAACGGACAGGTGGTGCCGGAATACAGTTGCATCATGGTGCGGGATTCCTAGACAGAGAAAAAAGCCGGGCGAAGCCCGGCTTTGGATGGTTCAAAACAAATTCCTAGTGCACGTCCTTCCAGTATTCCTTCTTCAACGCGTAGGCGAAGATGAAGAGTATTCCCAGGGCGAACAGCGCCCAGATGCCGATGCGCTTGCGGTCGTTGGCGGCGGGCTCGCCGACGTAAACGAGAAAGTTCACCAGATCCCGCACCGTGGTGTCGTATTGCACCGTGTTCTGCGTGCCCTGCGAAACCTGGCTCCAGCGGTACTCGTTCGGGCCATGGTCCTTGCCCGACACGATCTCCAGGGCGCGCTCGCCCTGCAGGGACCAGAGCACGTGCGGCATCGCCACCTGCGGGAAAACGGCGTTGTTCCAGCCGGTCGGCGAAGCGGCGTCGCGGTAGAAGCCGCGCAGGTAGGTGTAGAGCCAGTCGGCGCTGCGCGAGCGGCCGATCACCGAAAGATCCGGCGGCGCGGCGCCGAACATGGCCTTGCCGTCGGCCGCGGAGAGCGCGACTTTCATCGTGTCGCCAACCTTGGCGTCGGTGAGGATCAGGTGTTCGCGGATCTGCGCCTCGGTGAGGCCCAGGTCGGTGAGGCGGTTGTAGCGCATGTATTGCGCGCCATGGCAGTTGAGGCAGTAATTGACGAAGGTGCGCGCGCCCGACTGCAGGCTGAGCAGGTCGCGCGGATCGATCGGCGCGCGGTCGAGCCGGTAGCCGGCCCCGGACGCCCAGCAGCCGAGCGGCAGGAAGGCTAGCGCGACAAGGAGTCCTCTCATGGCGCGCCTCACATTGTCACCCGCTCGGGTTCGGGCTTGGATTTATCGATCGCCGTATACCAGGGCATGAGGATGAAGAACGCGAAGTAAAGCAGCGTGAACACCCGCGCCGCCACCGTGGCGACGTCGGCGTTGCCCATCCAGGGACCGAACTGGCCCCACACCGTCACCGGCTCGGTGCCCAGGTACCCCAGCACCAGGAAGGTGACGACGAAAATCGCCAACGCGCTCTTGTAGAGGACGCCGCGGTAGCGGATCGACTTCACCGGGCTGCGGTCCAGCCAGGGCAGGAAGAACAGGATCAGGGTCGCGATCCCCATCACCATCACGCCGGGGAACTGCGAGGTGAAGAGCGGCGGCACCGCGCGCAGGATCGAGTAGTAAGGCGTGAAGTACCAGACCGGCGCGATGTGCGCCGGCGTCTTCAGCGGATCGGCCGGGATGAAATTGTTGTACTCGAGGAAGTAGCCGCCCATTTCCGGCACGAAGAACATGACCACGCAGAAAATCATCATGAACGCCACCGCGCCGGCGATGTCCTTGACCGTGTAGTAGGGATGGAACGGGATGCCGTCGAGCGGATGGCCGTCGGGACCCTTCTTCTTCTTGATCTCGACGCCGTCCGGGTTGTTGGAGCCGACGTCATGCAGCGCGAGGATGTGCGCCGCGACGAGGCCCAGCAGCACGAGCGGAATCGCGATCACGTGCAGCGCGAAAAAGCGGTTCAGCGTCGCGTCGCTGACGACGTAGTCGCCGCGGATCCAGAGCGACAGATCGGGCCCGATGAAGGGCACGCTGGCGAACAGGTTGACGATCACTTGCGCGCCCCAATAGGACATCTGGCCCCAGGGCAGCAGGTAGCCGAAGAAGGCCTCGGCCATCAGCGTGAGGTAGAGCAGCACGCCGAAGATCCACACCAGTTCGCGCGGCTGCTTGTACGACCCGTACAGCAGCGCGCGGAACATGTGCAGGTAGACGACGGCGAAGAACGCCGAGGCGCCGGTTGAGTGCACGTAGCGGATCAGCCAGCCGCCGGGCACATCGCGCATGATGTACTCGACCGAGCCGAAGGCGAGGTTCGCGTCGGGCTTGTAGTTCATCGTCAGGAAGATGCCCGAGACGAACTGGATCACGAGCACCAGAATCGACAGGGCGCCGAAGAAATACCAGAAATTGAAATTTTTCGGTGCGTAATACTCGGAGGCGTGCTTGCGGAATTCCTCCGCCACCGAGGGCATTCTCGCGTCGAACCAGTCCCACAGCGCCATCAGACGGCTGGCCATGCGTTACGCCCCTTTCTTGTCGTCGCCGATCAGCAGCTTGGTGTCCGAGAGGTAGGTGTGCGGCGGCACTTCGAGGTTGACCGGCGCGGGCGCGCCCTTGTAGACGCGGCCCGCGAGATCGAACTTCGAGCCATGGCAGGGGCACAGGAACCCGCCCACCCAGTCGGCGCCCATCTCCGCCTTCGCGTCGGCTCCCTTGGTCTGCGGCGAACAGCCCAGATGCGAGCAAATGCCGACCAACACCATGATCTCAGGCTTGATTGAGCGGTTCGCATTCTTCGCGTACGCGGGTTGCAGCAACTCGTCGGATTTCGGATCGGTGACCTTGTCATCCGACTTGCGTACCGAATCGAGCATTTCCTTCGTGCGGCGCACGATCCACACCGGCTTGCCGCGCCATTCAATGATCTGCATTTCTCCCGGCGCGAGGTTGGAAATATCCGCCTCGACCGGCGCGCCCGCGGCCTTGGCGCGCTCCGATGGCCACCAGCTCCAGGCGAAGGGAATGGCTGCGGCCGCACTGGCGCCGCCGCCGACTGCGGCAGTGGCGACAATCAGGTTGCGCCGCGTGCTATCGATCTTTTTTTCGCTCATGGAGGCTTCTACGCAAAGAGTGGAGGTCGAGTGGGAAGCGGAGCAGCGGCGATTCTAGCGTTTCGCTCGGGAAATGTCCACGTTTTCGCTTCTAAGTGGTTAAAACGAAAGGCGAAACATGGTAAATTGGAAAGTCCCATGCGCCGCCTCTGGATCATCTTTTCCCAGACCGCCACGATCTGCCTGGCGATGCTGTTCGTGGTCTCGACGCTGAAGCCCGAATGGCTGCCTTCGCGCACCGGACAGGGTCTGGAACAGCCGCGCATCGCCACCGTGCAGCACGAGGCGCAGCCCGGCGCGGCGAGCGGCGCGCCGCGGGCCGATTCGTACCACGAAGCGGTGAGCAAGGCCGCGCCCTCTGTGGTGAACATCTTCACCACCAAGGAAGTGCGCGTCAGGCGCAATCCGATGCTCAACGATCCGCTCTTCCGGCGCTTCTTCGGCGACGACCTGCGCAAGGCCACCAGCCTGGGTTCGGGCGTGGTGGTGAGCCCGGCGGGCTACATCCTCACCAACAACCACGTCGTCGAATCCGCCGACGAAATCGAAATCGCCTTTGCCGACGGCAAGAAACTGCTCGCGAAAGTCGTCGGCAGCGACCCCGACACCGACCTCGCAGTGTTGCAGGTCGAGGCGAAGGACCTGCCCGCGATCACCTTCGGCTCCTCCGACGGCCTGCGCGTCGGCGACATCGTCCTCGCCATCGGCAATCCGCTCGGCATCGGCCAGACGGTGACCTCGGGAATCGTCTCGGCGCTCGGCCGCAGCGGCCTGGGCATCAATACCTTCGAGAATTTCATCCAGACCGACGCCGCCATCAACCAGGGCAATTCAGGCGGCGCGCTGGTCGATGCGCGCGGCAACCTGGTCGGCATCAATACCGCGATCCTTTCCCAAACCGGGGGATCCATCGGCATCGGCCTGGCCATCCCGGCGACCATGGCGCGGACCGTCATGGAGCAGATCCTCAAGACCGGCACCGTGACGCGCGGCTGGATGGGCGTGGAGCTGCAGCCGGTCACCCCCGCGCTCGCCGAATCGTTCAAGCTCGGCACGCTGCAGGGCGCGATCATCAACGGCGTGTTGACCGGCGGTCCGGCCGACAAGGCCGGCGCCAAGCCCGGCGACGTCTTGGTGGCGATCGACGGCAAGCCGATCATCGATCCGCAGGGTGTGCTCGCGGCGGTAACGGTGATTGCCCCAGGCAGCAGCGCGCAGTTGAAGATCAAGCGCAAGGGACAAGATATGGAACTGGTCGTCGTCGTCGGCAAGCGCCCCAAGCCGCAGGCGCGCGCTGAGTGAGCGCGTGAGCGAGGGCGTGATGCTGGTGGACCGCAGCGGCCGCGTACGGAACTGAAGCATTGAGCCCCAGTTCGCACTTCCTGGTCTGCGAAGGCCGGGAGATCCACTACATGCAATGGGGCGCGGAACATCCCGCCACCGTGATCGCCTGGCACGGCCTCGCGCGCACCGGCAGGGACATGGATGATATCGCGGCGCATCTTTCCTCCCGCTTCCGCGTCATTTGCCCCGACACCATCGGCCGCGGCCTGTCGCAATGGAGCCCCGCGCCGGAGAAGGAGTACTGCTTCGATTTCTACGCGCGGCTCGCGGTGTCGCTGGTCGATCAACTCGGCATCCGCGAACTGCACTGGCTCGGCACCTCGATGGGCGGGGCCATCGGCATCCAGCTTGCCGCCGGCGCGCTGAAGGGCCGCATCCGGCGCCTGATCCTCAACGACATCGGGCCGCAGCTGGGCGCTGCGGCGGTGGATCGCATCCGCAGCTACGCCGGCAATCCGGCGCAGTTCGACCGCCTGAGCGAGCTGGAGCAGTACTTCCGCAGCATCTACAAGCCCTACGGCTGGCTGTCGGACGCGCAGTGGCGGCGCCTGACCGAGACCTCCGCACGCCGGACCGCGGAGGGCAAGCTCACGCCGCACTACGACCCGAACATGGTGATGCAATTCACCCACCATCCAAAGGACTACGACCAGTGGGAGGCCTGGGACGCCATCGAAGTGCCCACGCTGTGCCTGCGTGGCGAGACATCGGACCTGCTGCTGCCGGAAGTCGCCGAGGCGATGCGCTCGCGCGGCCCGCGCGCGGTGGTGGTGACGATTCCGGGCTGCGGACACGCGCCCGCACTCAACGTGCCCGAGCAGTTCGCGCTGGTCGAACGATTCCTCAACGGGCGGTAGAATCTCCCGTTCGGCGCAGTTTTTCCGCGCAGTCTTTCCGGAGGCTCCCATGAACGCTCGCGACCACAGCCAGCCCCTGCCTTCCGACCAGGCGAAGGCGCTCGCCGCCTTCGCCACGCGCAGCTGGGACGAGGAAATCGTCCCGGCACTCACGCGCTACGTCGCGATTCCGGCCAAGAGCCCGATGTTCGATGCGAACTGGGAACGCAACGGGTACATAGAGCGCGTCATCACCGATGCCGCGGCCTGGGTCGAAGGCAAGAAGCTGCCCGGCCTGAAGCTCGAGGTGGTGCGCCTCGCCGGCCGCACGCCGCTGATCTTTTTCGAAGTGCCGGCGACGCGGCCCGGGGGCAACGACGCCAAGGCGCCCACCATCTGCCTCTATGGCCATCTCGACAAGCAGCCCGAATTCAACGGCTGGCGCACGGACCTCGGTCCGTGGACGCCGAAGTACGAGAACGGCAAGCTCTATGGCCGCGGCAGCGCCGACGACGGTTACGCGGTGTACGCGGCGCTCACCGCCATCATGGCGCTGGACAAGCAGGGCATCCCGCGCCCGCGCTGCGTCGGCATCATCGAAGGTTGCGAAGAAAGCGGCTCACCCGACCTGCCGGCCTACCTCGAGCTGCTCAAGCCGCGCATGGGCGATGTGGCGCTGGTGGTGTGCCTCGATTCCGGTGCCGGCAACTACGACCAGCTCTGGCTCACCACCAACCTGCGCGGCCTGGTGAGCGGCGTGCTCAACGTGGAGATACTTACCGAGGGCATCCATTCCGGGGACGCAAGCGGCCTTGTGCCTTCAAGCTTTCGCATCCTGCGCCACCTGCTCGAGCGCCTGGAAGACAGCAAGACCGGACGCCTGCTGCCCGAGAGCTTTCACTGCACCATACCGGCAAATCGGCTCGAGCAGGCGCGCGCCACCGCCGCGATCCTCGGCGACGAAGTATGGAAACGTTTCCCCTGGGCCTGCGGCGCCGACGGCGGCCCGACCCTGCCCACGACCACCGACAGGGTCGAGGCCCTGCTCAACCGCACTTGGCGCCCGGCGCTCTCGGTCACCGGCGTGGAGGGTTTTCCGGATCTGGGCAGCGCCGGCAACGTGCTGCGGCCCTACACCGCGTTCAAGCTGAGCCTGCGCCTGCCGCCGCTGGTCGACGGCGCCGAGGCCGCGCTGGCGCTGAAGACGCTGCTGGAAGACAACGCGCCGTACAACGCGCGCGTCACTTTCCGCCCCGATGGCCGCGCCGGCGCGGCGGCGGGCACGCCTTCGGGCGCCACCGGCTGGAACGCGCCGCAACTCGCGCCCTGGCTCGAGAACGTGCTGGAAGCCGCTTCGCAGGCGCACTACGGCGCGCCGCTCGGCTACATGGGACAAGGGTGGCACCATTCCGCTCATGAGCATGCTGCAGAAGGGATTTCCGCAGTCGCAGATGATGGTCTGCGGCGTGCTTGGCCCGCGCAGCAACGCGCACGGTCCGAACGAATTCCTGCACGTGCCCTACGGCAAGCGGCTGACTGCGGCGGTGGCGCAGGTGATGGCGGCCTGCCCGTAGGCGGGCGCGCGGCGCGGCAGGCTACTTCTTGTTGTGCGCGGCGACGTCGGCGCGGCCGCGATGCTTGCCGCGGCCGATCGCGCCCTTGCGCAGCTCGGAGCCGAAATTGAAGCTGTTGTCGCCGGACTCTTTGGCGCGCTCGCGCATGCGCTGCTCGGCGATGGATTCGTTCTTGAGGGCCGAGCCGTATTTGCGTTTCATGGGTACTTCCTGGTCAATTCAACTGGTAAGGGTGCGCGATTCTACCCGAGCCGGGGAGACTACGGGGTTGTGGAATGACCCGGGGTATCGGCGCCGGCCCGGGTCCTGACCCCGACAAAACGGGACACGAACAGTCCCGCCTCGTAGAGCAGGCACATCGGCACCGCCAGCATGAACTGCGAGAGCACGTCCGGGGGCGTCACCACCGCCGCAACGACGAACGCGCCCACGATCACGTAAGGGCGCGCCTCGGTCAGCTTCTCGATGCTCACCGCTCCCGAGCGCACCAGGAGGATCACTGCGATCGGGATCTCGAAGGTGACGCCGAAGGCCAGGAACATGGTGATGACGAACGAGAAATAGGCCTCGATATCCGGCGCCGGGGTGATCGATTTCGGCGCGAAATCGCTGATGAACCTGAATACCGTGCCGAATACGAAGTAGTAGCAGAACGCGACGCCGATCAGGAACAGCACGGTGCTGGCGAAGATCAACGGCACGGCGAAGGTCTTTTCGTGCTCGTAGAGGCCGGGGGCGACGAAGGCCCAGGCCTGGTACAGCACGTAAGGCAGCGCCACCATGAACGCCACCAGCGCGGTCACTTTCATCGGCACCATGAACGGCGTGATGACGCCGGTGGCGATCATCTTGGTGCCCTCGGGCAACGCGTGCATGAGCGGCGCGGCGAGGAAATCGTAGATCGCCCCGGACCCCGGATAGAGAAACAGCACCACGAACGCCGCCAGCACCGCCATCAGCCCGTGCATCAGCCGCGTGCGCAGCTCGACGAGGTGGGAAATGAAGGTGTCCTGCTGCACGGCTAGATGGTCTTTTCCGGCAGTTTGGGCGCCTCCGCGGCCAGGGACGGGTCCGTGCTCGCGCCCGTCGCCGGATTCGCCGCGGCGTTCAGTTCGCTCTCGGTCTTGTTGAGTTCGCTTTGCACCGAAGATTCGACCCCCGAAGCGGCCTCCTGCACCGAATCCTTCATCTTGCGCAGTTCGTCGAGCTCGACCTCGCGATTGATGTCGGCCTTGACGTCGGCGACATAGCGCTGCAGCCGTCCCGCCAGGTGCCCGAGCGTGCGTGCGACGCGCGGCAGGCGTTCGGGCCCGATCACGATCAGCGCGACCAGCCCGATGACCATCAGTTCAGAAAAGCCGATGTCGAACATGGAGTCCTAAGATGACCGGTGGTTAAAACCGTGAGTGCCAAAACCAAGCGGGCGCCCTTGGGCGCCCGCGCACGAAGCAGAACGGCAGCCGGTCAGGCCTTGTTTTCGGTTTTGCTCTTGACCTCGCCCTCGACCGTCTTGCCGGTGACCTGCGCTGCCGCGCCGGCATCGGCCGGCTTCTCGCCGCCTTCGCGAATGCCGTCCTTGAAGCCGCGTACTGCACCGCCAAGGTCCGCGCCGATATTGCGCAGTTTCTTGGTGCCGAACACGAGCATCACGATCACTAGAACGATGAGCCAATGCCAGATGCTGAGCGAGCCCATACGGACCTCCTATTTCCTCTTTGAAATCATCGGCCCAAGCGATTCCGGGCCGCCGATCACGTGCATGTGCACATGATACACCTCCTGATGCGCCGCCCGCCCCGTGTTGATGATGGTGCGAAAGCCATCGCTGGCCCCTTCCTTGCGGGCGAGTTCGCCCGCCAGCGCCAGCATCTTGCCCAGCGCCCGGTGCTGGGCCATGCCGGCGTCGTACAGCGTCGCCACGTGCTCCTTTGGCACGATGAGGAAATGCACTGGCGCCAGCGGCCGGACGTCGTGAAACGCGAGCACGTCCTCGTCCTCGTGGACCTTCTTCGAGGGAATCTCGCCGCGCACGATGCGGCAAAAGAGGCAGTCGGCTACGCTGCGCGGGTCACCTGTCATTTCTTGCGCGCTGCCTTTTCGTCCAGGCCGCCGATGCCTTCGCGCCGCTGCAGCTCCGCCAGCACATCGGCGGGCGCGAGGCCGTGCCGCGCGAGCAGGATCATGCAGTGGAACCACAGGTCGGCGGTTTCGCGCACCAGGTGCAGCCGGTCGCCGCTTTTCGCCGCGAGCACGGTCTCGGTCGCTTCCTCGCCGATTTTCTTCAGCACCGCATCCTCGCCGGCCTCGAGCAGCTTCGCGACGTAGGACGTCGCCGGGTCCGCGCCCTTGCGCGCCTCGATGGTGCGGGCCAGCCGTTCCAGGATGTCGCTCATTTTTTGTAGATGGCCGCCGGATCCTTGAGTACCGGGTCCGTCGTCACCCATCTCCCGTTTTCGAGTTTGCGGAAAAAACAGCTCTCGCGCCCGGTATGGCAGGCGATGCCGCCGGCCTGGTCCACCCGCAGCAGGATCGCATCGGCGTCGCAGTCCAGGCGCAGCTCGCGCACTTTCTGCGTGTGGCCCGATTCCTCGCCCTTGCGCCAGAGCTTGTTGCGTGAACGCGACCAGTACACCGCCTCGCCGCTCTTTGCCGTCTCGGCCAGCGCCTCGCGGTTCATCCATGCGAGCGTCAATACCCGGCCGCTGGAGAATTCCTGCGTCACGACGGGTATCAATCCCTGCTCGTTCCAGGGAACTTCATTCAACCATTCACTCACAACCGAACCTCGATTCCCCGGGACTGCATGTATTGTTTTGATTGCAGCACAGTGAAATCGCCGAAATGAAACACGCTCGCGGCGAGCACGGCATCAGCGTGTCCCGAAAGAATGCCTTCGGCGAGGTGCTCGCGCGAGCCCACGCCGCCGGAGGCGATGACGGGCACGCTGACGGCGTCCGACACCGCGCGCGTGAGCTCGAGGTCGAAGCCGTCACGCGTGCCATCGCGATCCATGCTGGTGAGCAGGATCTCTCCGGCTCCCGCCGCGGTCATGCGCCGCGCCCAGTCCACCGCATCCAGGCCGGTCGGGTTCCTGCCGCCGTGCGTGTACACCTCCCAACCGGCGCCCTTTTTTTTCGCGTCGATGGCAACCACGATGCACTGGGTGCCGACGATGCTGGAGGCTTCGCGCACCAGCTCCGGGTTCTGCACCGCCGCGGTGTTGATCGAGACCTTGTCCGCGCCGGCGTTGAGCAGCCGCCGCACGTCCTGCACCTTGCGCACGCCGCCGCCCACCGTGAGCGGGATGAACACCTGCGCCGCGACCGCCTCGATGACGTGCAGGATGATGTCGCGCTGGTCGGAGCTCGCAGTGATATCGAGGAACGCGAGCTCGTCGGCGCCCTCGGCGTCGTAGCGCGCGGCGATCTCCACCGGGTCGCCGGCGTCGCGCAGGCTGACGAAATTCACGCCCTTGACGACCCGCCCCGCGGTGACATCGAGGCAGGGGATGACGCGCTTGGCGAGTCCCACCGCTAGGCCTTGGCGGGCGGAGGAACAGCCGGCTTTTCCGTTGCCTTGCTCGCCGCAGCCTGGGCCTTCTTGAAGTCGAACGCGCCTTCGTACAGCGCGCGCCCGGCGATCGCGCCGATCACCCCTTCCGGGACCAGCCGGGCGCAGATCGCCTGCACGTCCTTGATGCTGTGCAGGCCGCCGCTGGCGATGATCGGCGTCCTGATCGCCTGGGCAAGCTTGAAGGTGGCCTCGATGTTCACGCCCGACATCATGCCGTCGCGGCCGATGTCGGTGTAGACGAGCGCTTCCAGCCCGTAGTCCTCGAACTTCTTCGCCAGGTCGACCACGTCGTGGCCGGTCATCTTCGACCAGCCCTCGACCGCGACCTTGCCGTCCTTGGCATCCAGCCCGGCGATGATGTGGCCCGGAAACGCATAGCAGGCATCCGACAGGAAGCCGGGATTCTTCACCGCCGCGGTGCCGATGACGACGTAGGCGACGCCGGCGTCGATGTAGCCTTCGATGGTGTCCAGGTCGCGAATGCCGCCGCCCAGCTGGATCGGCGTTTTCTCGCCCACCGCCTTGATCATTTCGCGGATCACTTTCTCGTTCTTCGGCCGGCCGGCGACCGCGCCGTTCAGATCCACGATATGCAGGCGCCGCGCGCCCTGGTCGGACCAATGCCTCGCCATCGCCACCGGATCGTCGGAAAACACGGTCGCGGATTCCATGCGCCCCTGCTGCAAGCGCACGCAGTGGCCGTCCTTCAAGTCGATAGCGGGGATGATCAGCACGGGGTGCTGCGAACCGGAATCAGATGCCTAAGGCCGCCATTGGACGAAGTTGGAGAGCAAACGCAAGCCGCAGTCCTGACTTTTTTCCGGATGAAACTGCACGGCGAAGATGTTATCCCGCGCCACCGCGCAGGTAAAGGTGACGCCGTAATCGCAGGTGGCCGCGGTCATGGCGCTGGCCGCGGGCTGCGGGTAGTAGCTGTGCACGAAATAGAAGCGGCTGCCGTCCGCGACGCCTTCCCATAGAGCGTGCGACCGTGCCTGCCTGACTTGGTTCCAGCCCATGTGGGGGATCTTGAGCCCCGCCATCCCGGTGCCGGCCTTCCCATCCGGAAAGCGCGGCACGCCGCCTTCCAGCAGGCCCAGGCCCCGTGTATCGCCCTCCTCGCCATGCTCGAACAGCATCTGCATGCCAATGCAGATGCCGAGGAAAGGTTTGCTGCGTGTCGCCTCGATCACCGCTTCGCGCGCCCCGCTCGCCTCGAGCTGGCGCATGCAGTCGGGCATCGCGCCCTGGCCCGGCACGACGACGCGCTCGGCGGCGTGGATCGTCGCGGGCTCGGAGGTGACCAGCACCTCGGCCTGCGGCGCGACCCGCTCCAGCGCCTTGGATACGGAGCGGATGTTGCCCATCCCGTAGTCAACCACGGCAATTTTCAACTAGAGCGAGCCTTTGGTTGAGGGCACGGTGCCCGTCGCGCGCGGGTCGGCCTCGACCGCCATGCGCAGCGCGCGCGCGAAGGCCTTGAACATGGTCTCGCACTGGTGATGCGCGTTGTCGCCGCGCAGGTTGTCGATGTGCAGCGTCACCAGGGCGTGGTTGACGAAGCCCTGGAAGAACTCGTGCACCAGGTCGGCGTCGAATTCGCCGATCAGCGCGCGCGTGAACTTGACGTCGTAGGTGAGCCCGGGGCGGCCGGAGAAATCGATCACCACGCGCGACAGCGCCTCGTCGAGCGGCACGTAGGCATGGCCGAAGCGGCGAATGCCGCTCTTGTCGCCGAGCGCCTTGACGAAGGCCTGTCCGAGCGTGATGCCGATGTCCTCGACCGTGTGATGCGCGTCGATGTGCAGGTCGCCCCTGGCCTCGATGTCCAGGTCGAGCATGCCGTGGCGCGCCACCTGGTCGAGCATGTGCTCGAGAAAGGGGATGCCGGTCTTCAGCTTCGCGGCGCCCTTGCCGTCCAGGTTGAGGCGCACGCGGATCTGCGTCTCCTTGGTGTTGCGATCAACTTCGGCCGTTCTCATTTCAAAGCCTCTCTAAGGGCAGCGACGAGTATACGGTTTTCCTCTGGCGTACCGATGGTCAGGCGCAGGCAGTTCTCCATGAGCGGGTGGCCGCCGGAGAAATCCTTCACCAGCACTCCTTGCGCCTTCAGGCTCTCGTAGGCGCGCGTACCGGCCCCGTTCGGCCCGGCGATCCGGGCGAGGAAGAAATTCGCCGCCGACGGAAAAACGGTCAGCCCGGGAATGCGCTGCAGCTCGGGCCGCACGCGCTCGCGCTCGGCGAGCACCTTGGCCGCCTGCGCGTCGAGCACCGGCTTGTTCTGCAGCAACTTGATCGCCACGGCTTCGGTGACGACGTTGATGTTGAACGGCGAGCGCGCCTTGTTGAACGCCTCGATCCATTCCGGCCGCGCGCAGGCGTAGCCCAGCCGCAGCCCGGCCATGCCGATCTTGGAGACGGTGCGCATCACCACCAGGTTCTCGAACTCCGCCAGCCGCGGCATGAACGTGGCGCCGGCGAAGGGCTGGTAGGCCTCGTCGAGCACCACCAGGCCCGGCGCCGCGGCGATGATGCGCTCGATGTCGGCGAGCGGGAAGGCGTTGCCGGTCGGATTGTTCGGAAACGCGATCCAGACCAGCGCCGGCCGCTCCTTCGCCATCGCGGCGAGGAAGGCTTCGCAGTCGAGCGAGAAATCCTCGCGCAGACTGACGCCGACGAAGCGCAGGCGGAAAAAGAGGGCATGCATCGCGAACATCGCGAACGAGGGCGCCGGCGCCATCACCACCGCGCCTTCGCGCGCGAGCGTCGCGGTGATGTACTGGATGCACTCGTCCGAACCGTTGCCGAGCAGCACGTCGCAGCCCGCCGGCACCTGCATCACTTCGCGGATCAGCGCGCGCAGCTTGTGCGCCGTGGGCACCGGATAGCGGTTGAGCGAGAGCTTGGCGACGATCTCGCCCACCTCCTTCGCCAGGTCGTCGGGCAACCCGTAGGGACTCTCCATGACGTCCAGCTTCACCAGCCCGGTGGCATCGGCCACCTGGTAGGCGTGCATGGCCTGGATTTCCGGCCGCACGACTTTCGCTGCGGCGCTCACAGGCGATACTCCGCCGAGCGTGCGTGCGCGGACAGGCCTTCGGCCTGCGCCAGCCTGGCAGCAAGGCGCCCGAGGCTGCGCGCTCCCTTGCGCGACACATGGATGCTGCTGCTGCGTTTCTGGAAATCGTAGACGCCCAGCGGCGAGGAAAAACGCGCGGTCCCCGCGGTGGGCAGGACGTGGTTCGGCCCGGCGCAGTAGTCGCCGACGGCCTCCGAACTCCAGCAGCCGAGGAAAATCGCCCCGGCATGGCGCAGCCGGGACAGCAGCGCCTGCGGCCGCGCCACCGACAGCTCCAGGTGCTCGGGGGCGATGCGGTTCGAGATCTCGCAGGCCTCGTCAAGACTGCGCGTATGGATCAGCGCGCCGCGCCGCGTCAAAGAAGCGCGAATGATCCTGCCGCGCGGCATTTGCGGCAGCAGCTTTGCAACCGACTCTTGCACCCGCTGCAAGTAAGCCAGCGAAGGACAAAGCAGGATGGCCTGCGCCAGCTCGTCGTGCTCCGCCTGCGCGAAGAGATCCATCGCCACCCAGTCCGGGTCGGTGCTGCCGTCGCAGATCACGAGGATCTCGGAGGGCCCCGCGATCATGTCGATGCCGACCTGCCCGTACACCTGGCGCTTGGCTTCGGCGACATAGGCGTTGCCCGGGCCGACGATTTTGTCGACGCGCGGCACCGAACGCGTGCCGTAGGCGAGCGCCGCCACCGCCTGCGCGCCGCCGATCGCGATCACGCGGTCGACGCCCGCGACCGCCGCGGCTGCGAGCACCATCGGGTTCGGATTCGGGCTCACCATCACCAGCTCCGCTACCCCGGCCACTTTGGCCGGAATTGCGTTCATGAGCACCGACGAGGGATACGCCGCCTTGCCGCCGGGCACATAGATGCCGACGCGTTCGAGGGGCGTGACGATCTGGCCCAGCTGCGTGCCGTCGGCTTCGCGATACTTCCAGGAGCGGGACAGCTGGCGCTGGTGGAATCTGTAGATGCGTTTTGCGGCACTTGTCAGCGCATGCGCCTGTTTCCCCGGGAGCAACCTCAGAGCCACACCAAGTTCGCGCTTGCTTACCGCCAATTTCGCGATGGAACCTGCGCTAACGCCGTCGAAGCGACGCGCATACGCGAGCACAGCAGCGTCGCCGCGCCTGCGCACGGCGGCGATGATGGCGCGCACCGCGCGCTCCACAGCGGCATTGCCGGAACTGGCGTAGTCGGTAAGCGCGGCGAGCTGCGCATCGAAACCGCGCTGACGGGTCGAAAGGCGGCGCAGTTTCATTTGCGCGCCGTCGAATTACCAGCGCGGCCTTGCGCCGCGCGTGCAAATGCCTCGATCAGCGGCTGCAGCTCGGCACGACGCGTTTTCAGCGCCGCCTGGTTGACGATCAGCCGCGCCGACACCGGCCTGATCTCCTCGACCGCCGCGAGCTTGTTGGCGCGCAGCGTCTTGCCACTGGAGACGAGGTCGACGATTGCATCGGCCAGGCCCAGCAGCGGCGCAAGCTCCATCGAGCCGTAGAGCTTGATGAGATCCACGTGCACGCCCTTGGCGGCGAAGTGCTCGCGCGCGAGGTTCAGATACTTGGTCGCGATGCGCAGCCGGGCGCCCTGCCGCACCGCGCTTGCGTAGTCGAAGCCGCGCCGCGCCGCCACCACCATGCGGCAGCGCGCGATGCCCAGGTCCACCGGCTGGTAGAGGCCGGCGCCGCCATGCTCCGCGAGCACGTCGCCGCCTGCGATGCCCAGCTCCGCGGCGCCGTTGGCAACGTAAGTCGGTACGTCGGAGGCGCGCACCACGATCAGGCGCAGGCCGCGCCGCGCCGTGGCGAGAATGAGTTTGCGCGAGCCTTCGGCATCCTGCATCGGACTCGCGCCAACGCGCGCGAGCAGCGGCAGCGTCTCGCCGAGGATCCGCCCTTTGGACAGCGCGATGCTGATGGTGCCCACGCGGCTCAGTTTACCCGCCGGATGCTTGCACCCAGCGCGCCCAGTTTCTTCTCCAGCGCCTCGTAGCCGCGATCGAGGTGATAGATGCGGTCCACCAGCGTCTCGCCCTGCGCGACGAGGCCTGCCATCACCAGGCAGGCCGAAGCGCGCAGATCGGTTGCCATCACCTGCGCGCCGGAAAGGCGTTGCACGCCCTGCACCACCGCGATGTTGCCCTTCAATTCGATGCGCGCGCCCATGCGCGCGAGCTCCGGCACGTGGGTGAAGCGGTCGAGATAGATCGTGTCCTCGATGACGCTGGTCCCTGCGGCCACCGCGCAGACCGCGATCATCTGCGCCTGCATGTCGGTCGGAAAACCCGGAAACGGCTGCGTCACGACATTCACCGCCGCCGGGCGCGCCGGGCCCGTGACGCTCACCGAGTCGGCGGCGCGCTCGATCCTGCTGCCGGTTTCCTCCAGCTTGCGCAGCGCGGCTTCGAAATGCGCCGGCACGACCCCTTCGAGCTTGAGGGACCCGCCGGTCATCGCAGCGGCAGCCGCGAAGGTCGCCGCCTCGATGCGATCGGGAATGATCGTGGTGTCGATCGGCCGCAGCGCAGTCACGCCATGGATCGCGAGCTGGCGCGTCCCCAGGCCCTCGATGCGCGCGCCGCAGGCCACGAGGACGGCGCCGAGTTCGATGACGTCGGGCTCGAGCGCAACGTTTTCGAGCACCGTCGTGCCCTCGGCGAGCACTGCCGCCAGCATGAGTTGCGCGGTGGCGCCGACCGAGACGACGTCGAAGCCGAACCGCGCCCCTTTCAATTTCACGTTGTGCCCGACGATGTAGCCATGCTCGATCTCGAGCGCCGCGCCCATCGACTGCAATCCGGCCAGGTGCAGGTTCACCGGCCGCGGCCCCCAGGCGCAGCCGCCCGGCAACGACACCCTCGCCTGGCCGAAACGCGCCAGCAGCGGCCCGAGCACGTAAATGCTGGCGCGCATGGTTTTCACCAGCTCGTAGGGCGCCTCGACCGAGTTCACGCCGCGCGTATCGATCGTGAGCAGGTTGCCTTCGAACTGCACTTGCGCCCCGAGCAGCTCGAGAAGCCGGACGAAGGTCTGCGTGTCGCGCAGCCGAGGGACATTGCGCAGCCGGTGCACCCCGGGCGCGAGCAGCGTCGCCGCCATCACCGCCAGGGCTGCGTTCTTCGAACCGGAGATGCGCACCGTGCCCGCAAGCGGCCGACCGCCGGTAATGAGCAGCTTATCCATGCTCGGGCGCGGGAGATCCCCCCGCCCCCCCTTTGAAGCAAATTCCTCTGGGGTCAGTGTCTGCATGCTGAGCGCGTGAATCTCTTCGCGCATGCGATCGCCCAACGCTCGGTAGACCAGCTGATGGCGCTGCACGCGGCTCTTGCCCTCGAACACGCTCGACACCACCAGCGCCTGGAAGTGCTGGCCATCGCCCGCCACCTCGACGCGCTCGCAGGCAAGACCTGCTTCGATACCGCTTTTGATGCTTTCAGGGTTGACCATCGTTATTGCCTCAGTTTGTAACCGGAACGCAGCATCAGCAGGCAGGCCCCGGACAGGAGCAGCAAGCTTACCGCGACCACGACGAGGCTCGCGAACGGCGAAGCGTCGGAAACGCCGAAAAAACCGTAGCGAAAGCCGTCGATCATGTAGAAAAATGGATTCAGGTGCGTCACCGTCTGCCAGACTTCGGGCAGCGAGCGGATCGAGTAGAACACGCCCGAGAGGAAGGTCAGCGGCAGGATGACGAAATTCTGGAACGCCGCGATCTGGTCGAATTTTTCGGCCCAGATCCCCGCGACCAGACCGAGCGCGCCCAGCAGCGCGGAACCCAGCAAGGCAAACGCGAACACCCAGGCCGGCGCCGCGAGCTGCAGGTCGACGAACCAGACCGTCACCGCGAGCACGCCGGCGCCGACCACCAGGCCGCGGCACATGGACGCGAGCACGTAGGCGCCGAAGAATTCCAGGTAGGAAATCGGCGGCAGCAGCATGAACACGAGGTTGCCGCTGATCTTCGACTGGATCAGGCTGGACGAGCCGTTGGCGAACGCGTTCTGCAGCACGCTCATCATGACCAGCCCCGGCACGAGGAACTGTGCGTAGCTGACCCCCTCGAACATGCGCACGCGGTCGCCCAGCGCATAGGCGAAGACGACGAGGTACAGGAGCGCGGTCAGTACCGGCGCGGCCACCGTCTGGAAGCTCACTTTCCAGAAGCGCAGCACTTCCTTGTAGAGCAAGGTCGTGAAGCCGCCCATCAGTGTTTTTCCATGACGCGCAGAAAAACTTCTTCCAGGTCCGGCGGTTCAAGTTCCAGTTCCCAGATCTTCACGCCGGTCTCGCGCAGCCGGTGCAGCACCTGCTCGAGCGCGGCGTAGTCGCGCAGGCGCAGCGCAAAGCGCGCGCCCTCGGCGCAGAGCAGTTCCGCCTCGAGTCCCTCGGGCAATGCCTCGCGGTCAAGGCGCAACCTGAGCACCAGGCCGGAGAAGGTCTCGAGCAGATTGCGCGTCGAGTCGAGCGCCACGAGTTTTCCGCCCTTGAGCATGGCGATGCGGTCGCACAGTTCCTCCGCCTCTTCGAGGTAATGCGTGGTGAGCACGATGGTGTGGCCGTCGCGGTTCAGGCGCCGGATGAACTGC
Source organism: Nitrosomonadales bacterium (assembly GCA_005240145.1). Classification (GTDB taxonomy): domain Bacteria; phylum Pseudomonadota; class Gammaproteobacteria; order Burkholderiales; family SG8-39; genus RBG-16-66-20. The sequence continues at coordinate 18,987 of SBAS01000010.1, forward strand.
CACAGTCCCTGGCGCAGTTCAACGTCCACGCCCGCGGTCGGCTCATCCAGCACGATCACCGGCGGGCGGTGCACGAGGGCCTGGGCGACCAGTACGCGGCGTTTCATGCCGCCCGAGAGCGTGCGCATGTTGGCGTCGGCCTTGGCGCCGAGGTCGAGGTGATCGATGACCTCGTCGATCCAGGCGTTATTGTTGCGCAGCCCGAAATAGCCGGACTGGATGCGCAGCGTTTCGCGCACCGTGAAAAACGGGTCGAACACCAGCTCCTGCGGCACCACGCCGAGCAGGCGCCGCGCCCGGCGGTAATCCTTGATCACGTCCGCGCCCATCACGCGCACCGTGCCTGCGCTCGCGCGCGTGAGGCCGGCGATGATGCTGATGAGGGTCGTCTTGCCGGCGCCGTTGGGCCCCAGCAGCCCGAAGAACTCGCCTTCGGCCACGCCGAGGCTCACCCCGGCGAGCGCTTGCAGCGCGCCGTAGCGCTTCTCGACGTTCAGGGCTTCAATGGCAAATGTCATGGCGGCATGCCCGCGACAGCGTGCGGCGCATGTTCCGAACACACGCTCGCGCGGGCGTTCAGTTCAGTGGTGGGCGGAGGCCGGAGCGGCGGGCAGCAGTTCGGCCACGCCGTACAGGCTGGCGATGGCGGTCAGGCCTTGCGGGAGGTTGGCGAAGGACAGGCTGCGGCTGTGCTGCTTGGCTTCGCGCAGCCAGGCCAGCAGCAACGCGAGCGCGGATGAATCCAGTTCGCCCACTTCTGCCAGATCGACGGTGCGCACACCCTCGTCAATCGCCGCGTTGCCTTCGCGCAAAATCGTAGCGACATTTGCCAGCGTCAGCGCGCCGCTCACAACCATGCGCTCGCCTTCGCGCCGGATCATTTTTTCGGCGCTCCCGCGACCGCAGGCTGCGCCTGCGGGTTGTTCTTGGCGTTGAGGGTTTTGATCAGGCCCTCGATGCCGCTGGCGCGGATCTGGTTGTCGAACTCTGTGCGGTAGTTGGCCACCAGGCTGATGCCGCCGACGCGCACGTCCCAGACCTTCCAGCCGCCGGGCCGCTTCTCCATGTCGTAATCGATCGTCACGGGCTGGTCGCCCGACTGGACGATGCGCACGTTCACCGTGACATCGGTGTCGGTAGGCTTGGCGCGCAAGGGGCGGAAATCGAATTTCTGGTTGCTGTAGGAGGCGAGCGCACTGGAGTAGGTGCGCACCAGCAGGGTCCTGAATTCATCCGTGAGACGCGCTTTCTGCTCGGCGCTGGCCTTGTCCCAGTTGCGGCCCACCGCGCTGGAGGTCATCGCCTGGAAATTGAAATGCGGCAGAACCTTGGCCTCGATGAGGGCGATCAGCTTCCTGCGGTCGCCCTTCTGGATGTCCTTGTCCTTCTGGATCAGGTCCACGACCTCGAGGGTCACGTTCTTCACCAGCACGTCCGGCGCCATTTCCTGGGCGCGCGCGCTCCCGGCCACAACGATGGCCGCCGCCGCGGCCGCCGCAGCGAGCCGGACAAACCTCGGGAACATGCCTAGCCTCCGGAACTGGAGGCGAAGGAGGCCGGCTGCTCGAGCAGGCGCACCCCCGCTTCCATCGCCGCCGGATCGGGGCGCGCGGCAGCCTGCGGTGCGGGCTGCGCCGCGGGCGGCGTGGGCTCGATCATCTCGGCGCGCGGTACTTCGCGCGCGGCGCGCGGCGGATTGCCGTCGTAAACCAGGCTGCGGCGGCGCTGCAGATAAGCGTCGCGCTGAAACACGTACTTGTCGAGGGCGGCTTCCTCCAGGATGCGGCTCGCATCGAGCAGGTCGGCGCGCTTGCCGGTGGCGCGCAGTATGCTCATGGCATTGCGCACGCTAACCGGTTCGTGCTGCAGCACCGGGTCGAGGCTGACGTCGAAGACCAGGCCAGCACTGTCGCGCACGCTGCTCGAGCCCAGCAACGGCCAGACGATGTAGGCGCCGTCGGCGACGCCCCAGCGGCCGAAGGTCTGGCCGAAATCCTCGTCGTGCTTTTCCAGGCCGATTTCGCTCGCGACGTCGATCAGGCCAAACAGGCCGATGGTTGAATTGAAAGCGAAACGCGCCCAGTCGGTAACGGTATCGGCGGGCTTGCCTTGCAACAGGTTATTGGCGCCGATCCACAGGTCCGCGATATTTGCGAAGAAATTGCGCACCGCGCTGCGCACCGGGCTGGGCAGCACGCTGCGGTAGGCGGTCGCCACCGGCTTGCCGATCATCTGGTCGAAGCCGTCGTTGAAAGAATACATCGCGCGGTTGAAGCCTTCGGCCGGATCGCGGCTGTCGCCGCCGGTCGTGGCGCAGCCTACCGCCCCCGCGAGGAGCAGCACCAGAAGGACGTTCCGCACAATCCGCACAATCCGCATCATCGTCACTTGCCGTCCTTGCTCTCGACTTTGTTCTCAGCCGCCTTGTTGAACAGGAACTGGCTGATCAGGTTCTCCAGCACCACAGCCGATTGCGTCAGCCGCAACCGGTCACCCTGCTTTAGCATCACCCCGTCCCCACCCGCCTCCAGCCCGACGTACTGCTCGCCGAGCAGACCCGAAGTGAGAATCTTCGCCGAAGTATCGCGCGGAAACCGGTAATGCGCGTCGACATTAAACGTGACGATGGCCTCGTAGCTCTCGTTGTCGAATGTGACATTCGACACACGCCCTACCACAACCCCCGCGCTCTTGATCGGTGCCCGAACCTTCAGCCCGCCAATGTTAGCAAACTTGGCCTGGACCTGATACGTCTCGGCGGTCGAAAAGGAGGCCAGATTGCCCACCTTGAGAGCAAGAAACAACAGTCCGGCAAAGCCGGCGGCGACGAAGGCGCCGACCCAGATGTCGATGGTGGAGCGTTTCATTTCCCATTTCCTCCGGTAAACATGAGCGCCGTAAGCACGAAATCGAGGGCGAGGATGGCCAGCGAGGAGGTCACCACGGTTCGGGTCGTCGCCCCTGACACCCCTTCCGCCGTGGGAGGGGCATCATAGCCCTCGAACACGGCGATCCAGGTCACCGCGACGCCGAACACCAGGCTCTTGATGACCCCGTTGAGGATGTCCTCGCGCACATCCACGGATGCCTGCATCTGGGACCAGAACGCCCCCTCCTCGACGCCGATCAGCTTCACCCCGACCAGATAGCCGCCGAAAATGCCCATCGCCGAGAACAGGCCCGCCAGCAGAGGCATCGAAATCACGCCCGCCCAGAAGCGCGGCGCGACGACGCGCGCAATCGGATCGACGGCCATCATTTCCATGGCCGCAATCTGCTCGGTCGCTTTCATGAGGCCGATTTCGGCAGTGATCGCCGATCCGGCCCGGCTCGCGAACAGCAGCCCGGCGATCACCGGGCCGAGCTCGCGCACCAGCGACAGCGCGACGAGGACGCCGAGCGCCTCGCTCGAACCATAGCGTTGCAGCGTTTCGTAGCCCTGCAGGGCGAGCACCATGCCGACGAACAGGCCCGACACCAGAATGATGACCATCGAGAGCACGCCCGCGAAATAAATCTCGCGAATCGTCAGGTGGAAGCGCCGCAGCGCGGTGCCCGAGTGCAGCAGCATGTAGGCGAAAAAGCGCGCCGCGAAGCCGAGGCGCCAGATTTTCGCGCCGGCGCCGCGGCCGAGGCGCTCGAGGCCCTGCAGCAGGCCGGCCAGCACGCCACTGCGCTCAACCACCGGCAGCCTCCGCCACCAGGAGGGAAGACAGGGCCCCTCCGCCGTCTATATCCGCCTCGTAGTCTGGCGCCGGGTAATGAAACGGGATCGGACCGTCGGGTTCGCCGCGCACGAACTGGCTCACGAACGGTTCCCCGGAGCGCCGCAATTCGTCCGGCGTGCCTTCGCCCACGATCTTTCCCGCGGAAACGAAATAGACGTAGTCGACGATGCTGAAACACTCCTCGACGTCGTGGCTGACGACGATTGAAGTCTGTCCCAGCGAGTCGTTGAGGGTGCGGATCAGCCGCGCGATCACGCCCAGCGAGATCGGATCGAGGCCGGTGAAGGGTTCATCGTAGAGCATGAGGCGCGGATCGAGCGCCACCGCGCGCGCCAGCGCCACGCGCCGCGCCATGCCACCGGAGAGTTCCGCAGGCATCATCTGCGCGGCACCGCGCAAGCCGACCGCTTCGAGCTTCATCATGACCAGATCGCTGATGAGGTCGGGAGGCAGGTCGGTATGCTCGCGCATCTGGAAAGCGACGTTGTCAAACACCGTCATGTCGGTAAACAGGGCGCCGAACTGGAACAACATGCCCATTTTCCGGCGCAGGGCGAAGATGCCCTTGCTGTCGAGCGTGCTCACCGGCTCGCCCAGTACGCGCACGCTGCCGCCGCCAGCCTTGAGCCAGCCGGCGATGATTCGCAGCAGCGTCGTCTTGCCGCAGCCCGACTGGCCCATGATCCCCACCACGCTGCCCGGCTCGATGCGCAGGCTCACGCCATGCAGCACCGGCCGAGCGGCGGCATAGCCGAACGAAACTCGGTCGATCTCGACGATGGGGGCGGTGGCCAAGGCTCAATGCATGCAACGGGAGGGGAGGATTATAGTATCGCCCGAATGGTTTACGCCCGCATGCCCGCCGCTGCGACCTCCGCCGCCTTTCGCGCCGAGGGTCTCGTCAAGCGCTTCGGCGCGCGCCGGGCCCTCGACGGCGTGAGCATGGAGGTCGCGCCCGGCACTGCGAACGGCCTTGTCGGTGCCAACGGCGCGGGCAAGACCACGTTCATCAAATGCGCGCTCGATCTGTGCGCCGCCGACGCCGGTCGCGTCGAAATCTTCGGCCGCGACAGCCGGGAGGCCGAGGCGCGCGCGCGTCTCGCCTACCTGCCAGAGCGCTTCGTGCCGCCCTACTATCTGCTCGGCCGCGAGTTTCTCGCCATGACGCTCGCGCTCGCCGGCGCGAGCTTCGAGCGCGCGAGCGCCGATGTGCTCGCCGCGGAGCTCGAGCTCGAGCCGCAGGCGCTCGATCGCCCGGTGCGGCAACTGTCCAAAGGCATGACCCAGAAGCTCGGCCTGGCCGCCTGTTTTCTGCTGCCGCGGGACCTTTACGTGCTGGATGAGCCGATGAGCGGGCTCGATCCGGCCGGCCGGGTTGCAGTGAAGGCGGTTCTGGGGCGATTGCAGCGCGCGGGCTGCGCGCTGCTCTTTACTTCGCACGTGCTCAGCGATGTCGAGGAATTGTGCTCGATGCTGACCGTGCTCGAGCGCGGCACGGTGCGCTTCCGCGGCGCGCCCGCGGCGCTGTGCCGGCAGTTCGGCGAGACCAACCTGGAACTCGCCTTCCTCAGATGCATTCGCACCGATGCCGCTGCGCTCAGCGCCTGAAGGCCGTCCCCGGCTCCTCGTCGTCGACGACGATGCGCTGATCGCCGATACGCTGGCGTTCGCGCTGGGCGCCGAATTCGAAGTGCACGCCTGCGAATCGCGCCTGCACGCGATCGAACTGCTGCGCCAGCTGCCCGAGCCGCCGCAGCTCGCGCTGGTGGACCTGGGACTGCCGCCGAAGCCGCACGCGCCGGACGAGGGCTTCAAGCTGATCGCCGACCTGCTCGCGCACTCGCCCGGGATGCGCATCTTCGTGCTCTCGGGCCAGAACGACGCCGCCCACGCCCGCCACGCCCGGGCCCTGGGCGCGGCCGAATTCGTCGCCAAGCCATGCGATCCAGCCGCGCTGAAGAAGATTCTGGCGCGCGCGCTCGCGGTGCGCGATGCCGAACTGAGCCACGCAGGCGGCGCGCAGGAGCTGATCGGGCAGAGCCCGGCGCTCATGAAGCTGAAGAGCCAGCTGGCGCAGTTCGCCGACTCGCCCTACCCGGTGCTGATCGAGGGCGAATCCGGCAGCGGCAAGGAACTCGTCGCGCGCAGCCTGCACGGGCTCTCTGCACGCTCGGACAAGCCGTACTTCGCGCTCAATTGCGCGGCGATCGCGCCCACGCTGGTCGAACCGACGCTGTTCGGCTACGCCAAGGGCGCATTCACCGGTGCGGTCGCCAACAAGACGGGCTATTTCGAGGACGCGAGCGACGGCACGCTGTTCCTCGACGAAATCGGCGAGTTGCCCCTCGAGATGCAGGCGAAACTGCTGCGCGTGCTCGAGAACGGCGAATACCAGCGCGTCGGCGAAACCAGCAGCCACGTGTCGCGCGCCCGCATCATAGCGGCGAGCAACCGCGACCTGCGCCAGGAGGTCCGCAACGGCGCGTTCCGCGCCGACCTCTACCACCGCCTCTCGGTGTTCACGCTCGGCGTGCCGCCGCTGCGCGACATGGAAAGCGACAAGCTCCTGTTGCTGGAGCATTTCCGGCGCTGCTACGCCGAGCAGTCCGCGGTGCAGCCGTTCTCGCTCGACGATGCCGCCGAGCGGCGCTGGCTCGCCTACCCTTTCCCCGGCAACGTGCGCGAACTGCGCAACATCGTCATCCGGCTTACCACCAAGCACGCCGGCCGCCGCCTGGGCAGCGCAGATCTTGAGCCCGAGTTCGACCTCGCTTCCGACGCGCAGCGCGAGCCGCCTCCCGGGGACGGCGACGTCATCGAGCAGGCGTTGCGCCACCTCGAGCGCAGCCGCGGCGTGCGCCTGGATGAAATGCTGCAGTCCCTCGAGCGCGGCTACATCGAAGCCGCGCTCAAGCTCACGCGCGGCAATGTCAGCCAGGCCGCCAAGCTGCTCGGCGTCAATCGCACCACGCTCTACAGCCGCATGAACCAGCCCGAAGCAAAGGACCATTAGCCGGTGGCACTGTACCTCGAGCATTTCGGCCTGCAGGAGCCGCCGTTCCGCATCACGCCGCACGCCGATTTCTTTTTCGACGGCGCCGACCGCGGCGCCACGCTCGAGGGGCTGCAGTACGCGATCCTGCACGACGAAGGCATCGTCAAGGTCAGCGGTGAAATCGGCAGCGGCAAGACCACGCTGTGCCGCGTGCTCATGGAGCGCCTGCCGCCCGAAGTCGAGACGGTATTCCTCGCCAACCCCTCTTATTCGCGCAGCGAGATCCTGCACGCCATCGCCGAGGAGCTTGGCCGGCCCGCCAACGACAATCCCGCCTCCTTCGCGCTGCGCCACCTGCAGGCGCAACTGATCGAGCTCTACGCGAGCGGCAAGCGGGTGGTGGTGATGATCGACGAGGCGCACGCCATGCCCGAGGACACCCTGGAACAGGTGCGCCTGCTGTCGAACCTCGAAACCAGCCGCCACAAGCTGCTGCAGATCGTGCTTTTCGGCCAACCCGAGCTGGACGTGGCGCTCGACAAGCCCACCATGCGCCAGCTCAAGGATCGCATCACGCACAGTTTCCGCACCCGGCCCCTGAAAGTCGACGAGACCGGCAGCTACATCGCGTTTCGCATGCGCGCGGCCGGCTACAAGGGCCGCGAAGTCTTCACGACCGCGGCGATTTCCGCGATCGCGCGGGCCTCCAGCGGCCTCACCCGGCGCATCAACGTACTGTGCGATAAATCGCTGCTTGCCACCTTCGCCGCCAATACCCACGCGGTGACGCCGCGCCAGGTGCGCGCGGCCATCGCCGACTCCGAATTCGCCCCCGTCCCGGGCAGCGAAGGCATGACGCGCGAGGCGACGGTCGCGGCAGGTATCACGCTGGTGGCGGCGGTTTTCGCCGCGGCTGCCGCAGGCAGCGTGCAGGCGCAGGAGCTGGGGCGCTTGTTCTTCACCTCCGAACAACGTGCCGCTCTCGATGCGCGCCGCAAGGCGCGCATGCCGGACAAGCCGGCCGCCACGCCCGTGACCGAATCGCCGGTGAGCCGCGTCAACGGCGCCGTGCAGCGCGGTGGCGGCAGGTCGACCGTGTGGGTCAACGGTGAAATGATCCCGGAGGGCGCGCAGGCGGACGGCGCGAGAGTCGCGCCGCGCGGCCCGGGCCCGGGCCGTGTCACCCTCCCGCTCGGGGAGGGCACGCCGCCGCGCGACCTGCGCGTCGGCGAGGTGCTCGATCGCGGCAGCGGCGAGGTGCGCGATCTGATCGGCGAGGGAGAAATCAGGATCGGGCCGCGTCGCGCCGGCAGCGGAAAAAAATGAAACGCCTGCGTCCACGCCGGCAACGCGGCATCGCCCTGATGGCGTTCATGCTAGTCGTCACGATCGGCGTTTCGGCGCTGTTCCTGAAGCACCTTAACGATGAAAGTGGCCTGACTGCCGCGGTCAGGAAGAACCGCAACGCCGAGGTGCTGAACCGCGCCAAGCGGGCACTGATCGGCTATGTAGCTCGGCGCGCTGCTACCAGCGGGGAAAACAACCCGGGGCGCCTTCCTTGCCCGGAAGCCGTCAACAATATTGGCACCTCCAGTGAAGGGATTTCCGCGCCGTGGATTGGCCCGCCCACTACAACCACCTGTAACTCGATCGGACGTCTGCCATGGCGCACGCTTGGATTGGACAAGCTTGTCGACACAAGTGGCGAGCCGCTTTGGTATGTCGTTGGGCCCTCATGGCGACTGACAACCAGCACTACGACGCTTGTGATCAACTCGAACACGCTTGGCGATATTGCGGTAGACGGCCAGCAAGTAGTGGCAGTCATCATTGCACCGGGGGCAGCGATGAATGTTCAAACGAGCGCTGGGTGCGTGGCGCGCAATCAAACGCGCTCTGCCCCTTCGCCGACCATGGATGCTCGTGATTACCTCGAGTGTTTTGATTTCGCGACCTCCTCGCTATTTGTTACTACGGCTCCGAGCACATCGTTCAACGACCAGGTATTGGTCATCACCGTCGCCGACGTCATGCCGGCCATAGAGGCGGCAATCGCGCTTCGCATCGAGCGCGAGATCGTGCCCGAACTGATGAATGCATACCTCGCGCCGAACTGGGGCCTGAGCGGAACGGACAGGATCTACCCCTTCGCGGCGCCGTTCTCGAATCCCGGCACGTCCAGTTTCACCGGGTCCCCGGCGGCGCCTCAAGGATGGCTGCCGTTAGTCTATTCGGAGTTGTCTCCGCCCACTGCCGCATGGCCATACACGTCCACGCTGTGTACGGTCAGCGTGACGGCGCCGCGCTGCGACCCCTCGATCGCCGGCTGGACGAACTGGGCATCATCGTCGCCGAGCATGTCCTATACCGGAGCCGGCGTGACGCTGACTTCGGCGTGTTCGTACTGGGGACAAAGGGACTACGCTTTCTGCAGTGGAACCTACCTCGGCACTCCGACAACGCTCACCATCAGCGGAACTCAGGCCGGCACCACCGCGCTGCGCGCGCTCAATACTATTTCGCCTGCGCCTACCGGATTCGCGTTCTGGTTTGACCTGACATTGTTCAGCTTCACCTGGAGTCAGCCCACGCCCACGCTGCAGATCCAGAGCGACGGCTCGCTGGCGGTGCAGATCTCGATTATCCCCCCGGTCCCGGCGGGCCCTGCCGGGGTGATGTACTGGCTTTACGTGCCTGCCCAAGCCACGATGGATCATCCGCTGCTGGATGCCAGTACTGCCTCGGCGACAGGATGGTTCCTTCGCAATGAGTGGCACAAATTGACTTACTACGCGGCAGCCCCGGGATACACCGCGGCCGCCGCGGCGCCGCGCGCCTGCGCCACCGGTACGAGCTGCCTGTCGATCGCGAACGTTTCGCCCGCCGGCGCCCAGCGCGCCATTCTGATTCTGGCCGGGCGCAGCATCAATGGCTCGGCACGTCCGAGCGCAGCCCTGGGCGATTACCTCGAATTCGGCAATGCAACGGCGGCATACGAGCGCCGGGCGGTCGGCGCCAACACCCTTGTGCCAGCGCAGCGTTTCAACGACCGTATCGTCGTCATGGGCTCGAATTAGTGCGGCTGATGCGCGCCGCCTCGCGGACCTCCGTTGCCGGCTTCAGCCTGGTCGAGCTGGCGATCGTGCTTTTCATCGTCGGCCTGCTCATGTTGGGCCTGATGAGCACGCTTTCCTCCCAGATCGAACAGCGCAATTTCGACGACACGCGACGGCGCCTGGAGCAGGCGCGCGAGCTGCTGCTCGCGTTCGCGATCGTCAACGGCCGCCTGCCCTGCCCGGCCATCGCGACCAGCGCGGGACAAGAGGCGGGAGGCGGCGCCGCGGCGTGCACCAGCAGCTATGGAGGTTTTCTGCCCGCCGTGACTATTGGCTTTCAGACGGTCGACGCGCAGGGATTCGCGCTCGACGCCTGGGGCAACCGCCTTCGCTATGCGGTTTCAGCCAGTACTTGGACGTGGGACGCGGGCGTCACGAACAATCGATTTACTTCTCAGCACCTAGCTGGCGGGGTGAATCGTTGGGACGTTTCGAATACTCCAAATGATCTTGTCATCTGCGGATCGGCGACCGGAATCACGGCTGCGGCCTGCAACACCGCGCCCAGCGTTACGAATCTGAACGTGGTCGTCGCGATTATTTTTTCGACCGGCAAGAATGGCGCGCCGACGCCTTGCGCTACCTGTCTCGACGAACGAGCAAACACCGTAACCGTCGATCCGGTGTTTGTATCCCACACTCCGACGTCGAGCGGTGCGGCCAACGGCGAGTTCGACGACCAGATGACCTGGATCACCGCGGGGGAACTCTACGGCAAGCTGATCGCCGCCGGCGTCCTGCCCTGAGTCAGGCAGGAGCCCTGCTCAGGGCAAAACACACGGCACCATCGCGGTTTTCCGCCAGCGTCAGCGCGTAGCCGTTCGTCTCGGCGTGCCGCGTAGCCTGGTACAGGCCGATGCCCAGGCCGGTGCTCGAGCGCACCGGCGCGCGCAGCAGGTCGTTCGCCACTTCGGGCACCACCGCCGCGCCGCTGTCGCGCACGCGCAATTGCGGGATCGCGCCATCCAGCGTCGCCTCGATGCGGATCGCCGTGCCGCCCGCGCGCTTGGCGATCGCGTTCTGCAGCAGGTTATCGGCGACGCTATCGAACAGTGCCTTGGGCACCGGGCCCGCGCTCTCGAGGCCACTTGCGGAGAATTCCACCCGCTGCCCCTGGTACTGGCGCGCCAGTGCCTCCCACCACTCGCGCAGCGGCACCTGCTGCGACTCCACGCCGCCGGGCCGCTGCAGCTTGTCCAGCGTCGCCGAGAGGCGCTGTGCGATGGCCGGCAGCTGGCGGCGGATCAGCGCCTGCGATTCGGGCGACTCGGCCTGGCCCGCGATCGAACACAGCACATTCAATGATTGCAGCAGGTTTTTCACGTCGTGCGTCATGCGCGCGCCGGTTTCATGCACCGCCTGCAGGTAGCTCGCGTGCCGCAGCGCCTGCTCGCGCAGCTTGGCGGCGTAGAACTCGCCCAGCAGCTGTCCCAGCAGGTGCATGTGCCACTGCAGGGCCGGGCTGGTGCGGTAGCGCGAGTAGATGGTGAGCTCGAGGTCCGGGCTCGCGTAGAGCACCGCGTGGCCCGTCTGCACGCCGGTTTCGCCGTGCCGCCCCGCGGCGCGCCAGCCCGCGCCGGCGATCCAGTCCAGCCGCGCCAGCCCCGCCACCCCTTCGGCGAGGAAGCGCTCCGGCCGCGCCTCCTGCTGCGAGCGCTCGGCGAGGAAGTAGAGCCATTTCTCCACCGGCAGGCCGATCGAGAACAGGTAGCGCGAGAAAAACACGTTGAGGCCGGCGTAGCCGGTGCGCGGGCTCCAGGCGAGGCCGAGCACGAATATGGTGCCGGCAATGAGGAATACCGTGTTGGTGAGCGCTTCGAGGTACGGCACCCGGCCCAGCGTCATGAAGGTGAAGCTGCCGAGAATCACCACGCCCAGCACCAGCATGAGGAAAATGCTGTAGAAAAAATCGATCACCTGGGCCGCATCCGGCGCCTCGGGCTCTGCCGGCACCAGCGCCACGGCGAGCAGCAGCATCGGCAGGCCGTATGCCGCGATGCTGCGGATTTCCGGCGCTACGCCGCCACGCGGCGCGATCTCCGGCAGGATGATGATCGCCAGCAGCGCGAGCAGGTAAATCAGCACGACGAGATAACAGCGCCGCTGCCAGCGCGCCTGGTGCAGGAACACCTTGCCGCCCACGAGTCCCGCCAACACCACCACCCAGAACGCGAGCAGCCACCAGCCGATCCAGAGCATCACTGCGATCGCGCCCAGCGCGATAAGAGCGGCCTGCATGGCGCTGATCCGGTGCTCGCCGCGCAGGAACGGCTGCCACAGCAGGAGCAGGCCCAGGTGCGCGAGCAGCAGGGCGCGCGCCCATCCAGCCGCGGTGCCGCGCAGCACCGCGAGGTGCAGCAGCACCAGCATCGCGACGACGACGATGCGCCAATGCCTCTGGCTCAAGCTCCAGGCGGCGCTCGCCAGCCGCCTATTGGGGGGAACTACGGGCGGAACTGCGGCGGCGACTCCCGGGCTCGGTGCTTGCATGTGGGGTGAGTGGTGACTAGTCTAGCGCACCCGCCCCATCGTCCATGCTGATGCAGATATCCGCCAGTTCCGCGCCGCGCCATTCCCCCGTGCGCACGGTCGCGCGCTACACGCTGGTTGAAGCCCTGCGCAGCGGCCTGCCGTGGCTCGCGGCCGCGTGCGTGCTCGCGGCGCTTGGGCTGTCCGCGTTTCTGTCGCAGGTCGCAATTACCGAAGCCAGAGCGCTGCAGGCATCCGCCTGCGGCGCGCTGCTGCGCGCCTGTGCGGTGTTCCTGATCGCGGCGCACGTCGTCGCCAGCGCGGTGCGCGAAGCAAACGACAAGGGGCTGGAACTCGCACTGGCGCTGCCGATCTCGCGCCCCGCCTACTATCTCGGCAAGTTGCTGGGCTACGCCTGCGTCGGCGCTCTGGTGGCGAGCCTGTTCGCGCTGCCTCTGCTGTTCTTGGCAAAACCAGCCGCGCTCGCGGCCTGGTGGTTCTCGCTTGCTGCCGAAGCGGCGCTGGTCGCGGCGGCGGCGCTGTTCTTCGCTTCGGCGCTGACGCAGGGCGTGGCGGCGATCGCCGCGACCGCGGGACTGTACCTGCTCGGACGCTCGATCGCCGCGATTCAGGCGATCGCGGGCGGTCCGCTTGCGGGAGATTCCTTGCCCGAGCGGGCCATGCGCTGGAGCATCGATGCGCTGGCCCTGTTGTTGCCGCGCCTCGATGCGGTCACGCGCAGCGACTGGCTGCTCTACGGCGCGCCGCCTGCCGCAGAGCTGGCGCAAGTCCTGTCCGGAGTCGGCCTGTACCTCGTTCTCCTCGCCGCGGCCGGACTATTCGATTTCAGCCGGCGAAACCTGTGAAGCCCGCATGAGGGCCTTCTGGCGCAGCAACGAGCGCCCCTTGACGGCGGTCCCCGGCTGGATTGCGTGCCTGCTCGCCGTCGCATTGGCTCTGCAGGCTGCCGCGCAATTCGCCCAGAGGGCGCGCGCGCCTGCCGCGGCGGATTTCCCCAACGCACCTTCGGCACAGGCACTGCAGCTCGCGGCCCTGGGCGAGCCCGCCGCGCTGGCGCGCCTGGCGATGATCTGGTTGCAGGCCTTCGATTCCGGCGGCGACAACGCAGTGCCCTACCGGCAACTCGATTACACGCGCCTGGTTGCGTGGTTGCGCGCGATACAGACCATCGAACCGCGCAGCGAATACCCGCTCTTCGCAGCCTCCCGCATCTACGCCGAAGTCGCCGATCCGGACAAATCCCGCCTGATGCTCGATTTCATCGCGCGCGAGTTCGCCACCGACCCGAACCGGCGCTGGCCCGCGCTCGCGCATGCGGCGCTGCTCGCCAAGCATCGCCTGAAGGACCTGCCCCTGGCGCGGCGCTACGCTGCTGCGCTTCAGCAGCAGGCCACGGCGGACTCGGTCCCGCTGTGGGCGAAACAAATGGAAGTCTTCATCCTCGAAGACATGAACGAACTCGAGGCGGCAAAGATCATGCTCGGCGGACTGCTCGCTGCCGGCCGGATTCGCGATGCGGAAGAGCGGCGTTTTCTCCAGGCCCGGCTCGAAGGGCTGGAACGGCGCATCAAGTCGGAGAAGGGGGGCTCAAATCGTTGAAATTTCGTCAGCAGTGTCGAATTATCGACGCATTTCTGATGTTTTCTCACCAAAATAGGCCTGGTTCGGCCCTTCCCCGCTGGTACGCCGATTGCGTCCCTCCCATCACTTGGAGTCTCCAAGGGAGGCATAGGGCTATGAAACGCACGCAGATGCAAAAGGGCTCCACCCTGGTCGAAATCGCGATCGTGCTGGTCATCATCGGGCTGCTGCTGGGCGGCATCCTGAAGGGTCAGGAAATGATCACGCAGGCCAAGATCAAGAACGCGATCGCCGACTTCTCGGGCGTCTCGGCTGCCTACTTCGGCTACCAGGACCGCTACCGCGCTACGCCGGGCGACGACGGCGGCGCAACCCGCTGGGGCGCGGCGGTAATCGCCGGCGACAACAACCGTGTCATGGTCGGGACCTACAAGGAGGCCTGCCCGGCGGTCGCGGTGGCCGCGACACCGGAATCCTGCTTGTGGTGGGAGCACCTGCGCCGCTCGGGTTTCGTCGCGGGCGCAGGTCCGCAGCAACCAAACAATGCCTTCAACGGCCTGCTCGGGGTCCAGACCGGCGACGGCGCGGCCGCCCCTGTCGCGGTGCTTGGCGGCTTCACGAACATCATCATGTGCTCGGCCAACCTGCCGGACAAGGTTTCCATCGCGTTGGATGTGCAGATGGACGATGGCGTGCCCAACGCGGGAGCGGTTCGCTCTTCTGCCATTGCCGCCGGTAACCCGGACATCGTCGCTGCCACCGCGAGCCCCGCGACCTACCTGGAATCAGGCACCAATACCTACACGCTCTGCCGCCAGTTCTAATCCGGCGCAGTAACAGCTCGAAAGCCGGCCGCGAGGCCGGCTTTTTTTATGTCTGCGCGGTTTGCCGGCTCGTCACAGCAGCGTCCATAGGCCAGATAAATGAAGGGCTTAGGCTATACTTTGCCGCATGACAGCGAAGGACGCCACGGGCACCACGCTGGACGTCGCGCGCGAGGTCCTCAAGATCGAGGCGGCTGCAGTCCGCGCACTCATTCGACGCATTGACGAGCGGTTCCTGGCCGCCGTTTCCCTGATTCTAGGATGCAAAAAGAACGGCCGCGTCATCGTGACCGGAATCGGCAAGTCCGGTCATATCGCCCGCAAGATCGCCTCAACCCTTTCGAGCACCGGAACGCCCGCCTACTTTCTGCACGCGGCGGAAGCGAGCCATGGCGATCTGGGGCTGATCGGCGGGGACGACGTCATCATCGCGCTTTCCAACTCTGGCGAAAGCGACGAATTGCGGCAAATCGTTCCGATGATCAAGCGCCAGGGCGCCAGGATCGTGGTAATTGCCGGCAACGCAAACTCCTCTCTGGCGCGCGAGGCGCATGTGTTCCTGGATGCGGGAGTGGCAAAGGAGGCCTGTCCCCACAATCTCGCGCCCACCGCGAGCACGACCGCGGCGTTGGCCATGGGGGATGCGCTTGCCGTGGCACTCCTCCACGCGCGCGGTTTCTCCGCGGAGCAGTTCGCGCGCGCGCATCCCGGCGGCACGCTCGGCCGCAGGCTGATAACGCTGGTGTCGGACCTGATGCGCACGGGCGCCGGCGTACCCAAGGTGCAGAAGGACGCGACGCTTGCCGACGCGCTGCTCGAAATAACACGCACGGGCATGGGCATGACCGCGATCGTGGACCGGAAAGAGAAGCTTATCGGCGTATTTACCGATGGCGACCTGCGGCGCTGCCTGCAACGAAAGCTGGATCCGGGCAGCACGCGGATCAAGGCTGTCATGACCACCAAGCCGCGTACGATCAAGCCTGACGAGCTGGCAGTCACGGCGCTCGAAGCCATGGAGAGTCGCAAAACGACCCAACTTCCGGTGGTCGACGCGCGCGGCGAACTGGTCGGCGCGCTCAACATCCACGACCTGTTCCGGGCCAAGATCCTCTAGAACGAATGCAAGCCGAGTCCCCCGACACGCTGGCCCGAGCGAAGCGTGACGTACTTGAACGCGCGCAGCGTGACGTACTTGAACGCGCGCAGCGTGACGTACTTGAACGCGCGCAGCGCGTTAGGCTAATGCTTTTTGATGTCGACGGCGTGCTCACCGACGGCAGGCTCTGGTACGGTCCCCGCGGCGAAGCGCTCAAGGCCTTCGGCGCGCTCGACGGCCACGGCATCAAGCTGTTGATGCAATCGGGCGTCGCCGTCGGCCTGCTGAGCGGGCGGACGTCGCCGGCGGTCGCGTTGCGCGCCCTTGAGCTTGGCGTGCCGCATGTACTGCAGGGAATCGACGACAAGCGCTCCGCGTTCGAAGCGCTCTGCGCGAAGCTCGGCATTGCCGAGCGCGAGACCGGTTTCATGGGCGACGAAGTGGTGGACCTGCCGGTGCTCAAGCGCTGCGGTTTCGCCTGCGCGCCGCGCGAGGCGCATGAACTGGTGCGCGACCAGGTGCACTACGTCGCGCACGCTCCGGCCGGCGCCGGCGCGGCGCGTGAAATCTGCGATCTCGTGATGCGCGCGCAGGGTACTCTGCAAGCGGCGCTGGCGCGGTACCTGGCGTGAGGCTTTCCACCACCCGCATGTTTCCGCTCGCGCTGATGCTGGCGCTCGCGGGGCTGACCTTCTGGCTGGAACGCATGGTGCGCGAGGAAGAGGGCGCGCACCCGTCGCTGCGCCGCCACGACCCTGATTACGTCGTCGACAACCTCGCGCATACAAGGTTCAACGTCAAAGGCATGGTCGAGTCCACGCTCGCGGCGGCGAAAATGCTACATTATCCGGACGACGATTCGACCGATCTGATCGCGCCGCGCGTGGTACAAACGAAGCCCAATGAACCGCGCCTGACGGTGACGGCGGACCGCGGCACGCTATCGCAGGATGGCGAGGAAGTGTTCCTCTACGGCAACGTACAGCTGGTGCGAGAGGCGGGGCCGGAACGCGCCGAAATCCGCATGCGCACCAGCTTCATGCACGTGGCGCAGTCGCATTCGGTGATCCGCACCGATCGTCACGTCGTGATCATGGAGGAGAATCGGCAGCTGCAGGGCCGTGGCATGGAGTACCGCAACGATACGCAGGAGCTGTTCCTGCGCGAGCAGGTGCGCGGCCGGTTCGAGTCCAGGAAAAAGGATGGCCTGAGCGGTGATGCGAGCAAGTAGGGTTTCCCTCCATGTCGTGGTGGCCGGCGCGATCCTCGCGCTGCCGGCCTATCCGGTCCTTGCCGAGAAGGCCGACAAGGACAAGCCCACGCACATCGAAGCGAACCGCATGAGCTCGGACGACACCAAGCGCATGAGCATCTTCGAGGGCAGCGTCGTGCTCACCAAGGGCACCGTGGTGGTGCGCGCGGACCGCATCGTCGTGCACCAGGACGCCGAAGGTTTCCAGACCGCCACCGCCACCGGCAAGCCGGTGCGTTTTCGCCAGAAAGGCGACCCCAAGGGCGACAAGGAAGGCGTCTGGACCGAGGGCGAGGCGCTGCGGGTGGAAATCGACGACCGCAACGAGCGCATCGAACTATTCGAGCGCGCGCGCGTGACGCGCGACCAGGACATGGTGAACGGAGAGTACATTTTTCTGGACCAGCGCACCGAGTACTTCTCGGTCAGCGCGGCGAAGGGCGCCGCGCCCACGACGCCCGCGGGACGCGTCAAAGCGGTGATCCAGCCCAAGTCGAAACCAGAACTGAAATGAGCGTGCTGCGTGCGGAGAACCTGCGCAAGCGCTTCAGTTCGCGCACCGTCGTCGCAGGCGTATCGTTGCGGGTCGCGAGCGGCGAAGTGATCGGCCTGCTCGGTCCCAACGGCGCCGGCAAGACCACCTGCTTCTACATGATCGTCGGCCTGATCCCTGCGGACGCAGGGCGCATCCATCTCGACGAGCGCGACCTGACGCAGCTGCCGATCCATCGCCGCGCGCGCCTCGGCATCTCCTATCTGCCGCAGGAAAATTCCGTGTTCCGCAAGCTCTCGGTGGAGGAGAACGTGCAGGCGGTGCTCGAGCTGCAGGGCCTCACGGCGCCGGAGGTCGAGCAACGCCTCGCCGAGCTGCTCGGCGAGCTGAGCATCGCGCACCTGCGCAAGCACACTGCCCTATCGCTCTCGGGAGGCGAGCGACGGCGCCTCGAGATCGCGCGCGCTCTCGGCACCAAGCCCGCCTTCATCCTGCTCGATGAGCCCTTCGCCGGCGTCGACCCTATCGCGGTGCTCGATATCCAGCGCATCATCGGCTACCTCAAGGAACGCGGCATCGGCGTGCTGATCACCGACCACAACGTGCGCGAAACCCTCGGCATCTGCGACCGCGCCTACATCATCAACGAGGGCGCGGTGCTCGCCAGCGGCCGGCCCCAGGAGATCGTCGCGAACGACAACGTTCGCCGCGTCTACCTGGGCGAGCATTTCCGCATGTAGCCCGTGCAGTTTGTCCCGCCCACTGCCGCCATGAAACCGACCCTGCAATTCAGGCTTTCGCAGCACCTCACGCTGACGCCGCAGCTGCAGCAGTCGATCCGCCTGCTGCAGCTCTCGACCGTGGAACTGAACCAGGAAATCGAGCAGCTGCTGATGGAGAACCCGATTCTCGAGCGCGAGGACGGTGAAAGCGACGCGGCAGCCGCCGCCGCGCCGGCCAGCCCGGAGCGCGAGGCGCCCACGGGGACCTCGGCCGACGAGGCTCAGGGCGGCGATCCCGAGCGCAACGAGCAGCTGCCGACCGATTTCGCCTCGCCCTGGCGCGGCGCGGACGAGGACGGCGAGCGCGGCAATGCCGCGGCGGATTTGCCGACGCTGCGCGATCACCTCTACAGCGAGCTTGCACTGACCAACCTGGGCACGCGCGACCGCGCGCTGGTCGGCCTGCTCATCGACGCGCTCGACGATGACGGATACCTGACGCAGTCGCTGGAGGACATCGCCGCGCTCATGTCGGCGGAGGCGGAGGTCACCGTCGAAGAACTCGCGATTGCGCTCCGGCACCTGCAGAATTTCGATCCGGCGGGCGTCGGCGCGCGCACCCCGGGCGAGTGCCTGGCGCTGCAGATCCGCGCCACACAGGAACACACGCCGGCTGCCGGCAGCACCACCGCCCTGGCGCTCGAGATCTGCGAGCAGCACCTCAAGCTGCTCGCGAGCCGCGATTATGTGCGCCTGAAGAGCCTCACCGGAGCCGGCGACGAAGCCCTGCGCGCCGCGCAGGCGCTGATCCGTGCCCTCAATCCGCGCCCCGGTGCCGCCTTCGCCAGGGTCGAGGCGCGCTACGTGATTCCGGACGTCGTGGTGCGCAAGGTCGAGGGCATCTGGCGCGCCAGCCTGAATCAGGAGGCCATGCCGCGCCTGCGCGTCAACCGCCTGTATGCGGAGCTCGCGGCGCGGCCGCGCGGAGGTGGCAACAGCGGCGGCGGCAACGCGCTCGCCACGCAACTGCAGGAAGCGCGCTGGCTCATCAAGAACGTGTTGCAACGCTTCGACACCATCCTGCGCGTATCGCAGGCGATCGTCGACCGCCAGCGCAGTTTTCTCGAACACGGCGAGGTGGCGATGCGCCCGATGGTGCTGCGCGAGATCGCCGACGTGCTGGGCGTCCATGAAAGCACCGTTTCGCGGGTGACCACGCAGAAGTTCATGGCGACGCCGCGCGGCACCTACGAACTGAAGTACTTTTTCGGCAGCCACGTCGCCACCGACACCGGCGGCGCGGCCTCCTCTACCGCGATCCGCGCGCTGATCAAGCAGCTGGTCGCTGCCGAGGACAGCAAGGCGCCGCTATCGGACTCGCGCCTGGCGCAGATCCTCGGCGAGCAAGGCATCGTGGTGGCGCGGCGCACCGTGGCGAAATACCGGGAATCTTTGCAGATCCCGCCTGTCAACCAGAGGAAGAGTCTCTAATGAACCTCAGCATCGTTGGGCATCATCTCGAGGTGACGGCCGCCATCCGCGGCCATGTCGTCGACAAGCTGGAACGTATCAAGCGCCACTTCGACCACGTGCTCGACGTGCACGTGACGCTTTCCGCGGCGAAGGTCAGGCACAAGGCGGAAGTGACGCTGCACGTCCCCGGCAAGGAAATCTACTGCGCCAGCGAACAGGCCGATCTCTACGCAGCGATCGATCTGCTGGTCGACAAGCTCGACCGGCAGGTCCTCAAGTACAAGGATCTGCACTCAGGCAGGCCGCACGGCGGCGCAGCCAAGCGCGACCCGGTGTAGATCGGCGCGGCGTCCTGCCCGGAGTTATAATCCGCGCCCTTCGATGAGCCTCGTCGCGAAGCTGCTGCCGCTGCACAACGTACTGCCCGAGCTTGCCGCCTCGAGCAAGAAGCGGCTGTTCGAACAAGTCGGGCTGCTTTACGAGAACCAGCACGGCATTGCGCGCAGCGTGGTGTACGAGAGCCTGTTCGCGCGCGAGCGCCTTGGCTCGACGGGCCTCGGCCAGGGCGTCGCCATCCCGCACGGCCGCATCAAGGGCCTGAAGGATGCGCTCGGCGCATTCGTGCGCCTTGCCCACCCGGTGCCCTTCGACGCACCGGACGGCAAGCCGGTGAGCTTCGCCTTCACGCTGCTCGTGCCCGAGCACGCCTCTGAAAAGCACCTCGAGATCCTGTCAGAACTGGCGCAGATGTTCGGCGACCGCACGCTGCGCGAGGCGATGGCGGGCGCCGCCGACGCGGCGGCGTTGCACCAGATCATTTGCGCATGGCAACCGGATGCTGCAGGTAAACGTCGCGCAGTTGCATGAGGACAACCGCGAGGCGCTCTCGCTAGCCTGGGTAGCCGGGCGCGAGGGGCGCACCGCGGTGCGGCGCGAATCCGTCGCCGCCGCGGCGCTCATCGGCCACCTCAACATCACCCATCCGAACAGCGTGCAGGTGATCGGCGCCTTCGAAGCGGGCACGCTCGCAGAGCTTGCCGAGCGCCTCTTCGCGCCCGCCCCCGCAGCGCTGATCTTCGCCGACGGCGTGGTGCCGCCGCCGCAGTTGCTCGAAGGCGCCGAGCGCACGCGCACGCCGCTTTTCACCTCTCCGCTGCCCGCTGCCCGCGTCATCGAGAAGCTGGCGAACTACCTCGCCAAGCGGCTCGCCGACACCACGGAACGCCACGGCGTGCTGATGGACGTGCTTGGCGTGGGGGTGCTGATCACGGGCGATTCCGGCGTCGGAAAAAGCGAACTCGCCCTCGAGTTGATCAGCCGCGGCCAGGGTCTGGTGGCGGACGACGTGGTCGAAATCTCGCGCATCGCGGCGACGACGCTCGAGGGCCGCTGCCCGCCGCTGCTCAAGGATTTCCTCGAAGTCCGCGGCCTTGGCCTCATCAACATCCGCGCCATCTACGGCGAAACCGCGGTACGGCCGAAGATGAAGCTGAAACTCATCGCCCACCTCGAGAAACCCGCCAAGGGCAGCGCGCGCGACAATGTCGAGCGCCTGCCGCTATCGGAACTGTCCGAGGAGATCCTCGGCGTCACGGTGCGCAAGGTGGTGATTCCGGTGGCCGCCGGCCGCAATCTTGCGGTGCTGCTGGAGGCGGCCGTGCGCAACTACATCCTGCAGCTGCGCGGCAAGGACTCGGCCGCCGAATTCCTCGAGCGCCAGCGCGGCGCCATGGAGGGCGACAAGTAAAGTGCAGCTGGTCCTGCTCAGCGGCCTGTCGGGTTCCGGCAAGAGCATCGCGCTCGACGTGCTGGAGGACAGCGGCTACTACTGCGTCGACAATCTGCCCGCGGCCCTGCTGCTCGACGTGGTGAAGTTTCTGGGCGATGCCGGGCATGACCGCGTCGCCGTCAGCGTCGATGCGCGCAGCGTCGCTCTTTCCTCCCTGCCCGAGCATCTCGCGGCGCTCAAGACGCGCGGCGTGCAGCCCACCCTGCTGTTCCTCGAAGCCAGCGGCCCGACGCTGCTGCGGCGCTTCTCGGAGACGCGGCGCAGCCATCCGCTGGCCGGCTCGGGCCCGGCTCCAGGCCTTACGCTGGACGAAGCGATCGAGCGCGAACGCACGCTGCTTGCCGGGGTCTGCGAGCTCGGACACCGCATCGACACCAGCGCGCTGCAGCCCAAGGTGCTGCGCAACTGGATCAAGGACCTGCTCGGCCTGGGCGAGGGCTCGCTCACCCTGCTGTTCGAATCGTTCGCGTTTCGCGACGGCATTCCGCTCGATGCGGACTGGGTGCTGGATGCGCGCATGCTGCCCAATCCGCACTACGAGCCGGAGTTGCGCGCGCTCACCGGCCTCGACGCCCCCGTGATCGCGTACCTGGAGCGCCAGGAAAAGGTCGGCGCGTTCCTCGAGGACGTGCGCGCGTTTCTCGCGCGCTGGCTGCCCGACGTACGGCGCGACAATCGCAGCTACCTCACCGTGGCGATCGGCTGCACCGGCGGGCGCCACCGTTCGGTCTACCTTGCTGAAGCGCTCGCGCGCGCATTCGGCGCGCAGACCAGGGTGCTGGTGCGCCACCGCGGCCTCGCCGCGGCCGCCGAATGACGGCCACCGCCAAGGACATTGCGCTCTTCCCGCTCAATACCGTGCTGTTCCCGGGCGGTCTGCTGCCGCTCAGGATCTTCGAGCAGCGCTACCTGGAGATGGCAAAGGCCTGCCTGCGCGACAGCTCGGCCTTCGGCGTCTGCCTGATTCGGGAGGGCGGCGAAGTCGGCGCGCCGGCGACGCACGAGGACCTGGGCTGCCTCGCGCGCATCACCCAATGGGACATGCAGCAACTCGGGCTGCTGCAGCTGGTCGCGCGGGGCGGCGAGCGATTTCGCGTGCTCGCGAGACGCATCCGGGCCGATGGCCTGATCCTCGCCGATATCGAACTCATCGCCGAGCCTGCCGACGCGCCGCTGCCGGAGAAATTCGGCCCCTGCCGGCAGCTCCTCGAGCGCATCGTCGCCGAGCACGGCGAGCGGCTGTTCGCGAAACCCTTCCTGCTCGATTCGAGCGCCTGGGTGGGCGCGCGCCTGGCCGAGGTGCTGCCCCTGCCCGTCACCGCCAGGCAGAAACTGCTGGAACTGGACGACAGCGTGCAACGCCTGGAGATCATTCAGCGCCTGCTGATCGAAAGCGCGCGCGAGCGCTCTGGGTCAGGCCAGGCCTAGCAGCAGCGTTCGCACCGGCGCCGGCACCGCCGCCCGGCTCGCCTCGTCGAGATCCAGCCAGATCCGGCCCGGTGCTTCGGCGCGCGGGAATATTTTCCGCACCTGGCAGCGAATCGGCTGAATGTTCAGCCGGAAATGCGTGAAACCATGCTCGATCTCGCGCAAGCGCTGCGATTGCTTTACGTCGCAGCCTAGGACTTTGCGGCAGAACACCTCCGGCAAACCTGAAACCAGTTCGGGAAACGCCCAAAGCCCGCCCCACACCCCCACGCTTGGCCGTCGCTCCAGCAGGACCGATCCCTTGTGCAGCAGCAGCAGCCAGATCGATCGCCTGAGAGGCAGCGGCCCGCGCTTGCGCGCGGCGGGTAATTCGCCGATCCGGCCGCCGCGCAGCGCAACGCAATCCTGCGCCACGGGACAGCGCTCGCAGGCCGGCCTGGCCCGCGTGCAGACCGTCGCGCCGAGGTCCATGAGCGCCTGGGTATAGGTTTCGATGCTCCGCCGCGGCAGCAGCCTTTGCGCCAGCTCCACCTGCGGCCTGGCGCCCTCGATGCCGAAGCAGCGCGCCAGCACCCGCTTGACGTTGCCATCAAGGATTGCGGCGCGCCGGCCGAAGGCGAAAGCGGCGATGGCGGCGGCGCTGGAAGGTCCGACGCCGGGCAGGGCCTCGATCGCCTCGGGCGTATCGGGAAACCTGCCCGCCTCGCGCACCTGCCGCGCCGCGCGCAGCAGGTTGCGGCCGCGCGCGTAGTAGCCCAGGCCGCTCCAGAGCTGCAGGACCTCGTCCTCGGAAGCGCCGGCCAAGGCGCGCAGATCGGGAAAGCGCGCCAGGAAGCGCTCGTAATACGGGATCACCGCCGCGACCTGGGTCTGCTGCAGCATGATCTCCGCGATCCAGATACGGTAAGGGTCGCGCGTGCCTTGCCAGGGCAGACCGTGCCGGCCGTGGCGCCGCTGCCAGAAAATCAATTTTTGCGCAAATTCCGGCACCTGCCGATTCTATGGCAAGGTAGCGGCCGCATCCCCCAACCACCCCCATGCTTGCCTTCATTCTTCGTCGTCTGGCACAGGCCGTTGTCGTCATGCTGGCGGTCGGCTTCATCGCGTTTTCCCTGTTCCGCTTCGTCGGCGATCCGGTGCTGTTCATGCTCGGCCAGGACGCGACGCCAGAGGATCGCGCCCGCATCACGCAGATGCTCGGCCTCGACAAGCCGTTCTATGTGCAATACGCGAAGTTCGTTGCACGTGCCGCGCAGGGCGAATTCGGCCTGAGCCTGCGCCAGGTGCAGCCGGTATCGAAACTGATCGCCGAGCGCCTGCCCGCGACGCTCGAACTGTCCATGGCCGCGGCGCTGCTCGCCCTGGTTGGCGGCATCTCGATGGGCGTCTACACCGCGCTGCGACGACATTCCTGGCTGTCGCAGGTGATGCTCGCGGTCTCGCTCATCGGCGTGTCGCTGCCGACCTTCCTTATCGGCATCCTGCTGATTCTCGTTTTCGCCGTGCAGCTCGGCTGGCTGCCCTCGTTCGGGCGCGGCGACACGGTGCAGCTCGGCTGGTGGAGTACCGGATTCCTCACCAAGTCAGGGCTGACCTCGCTGATCCTGCCCGCGATCACGCTGGGCCTGTTCCAGATGACGCTGATCCAGCGCCTGGTGCGCGCCGAAATGCTGGAAGTGCTGCGCACCGACTACATCAAGTTCGCCCGCGCCCGCGGCCTGCCCGACCGCGCGGTACATTTCGGCCATGCATTGAAGAACACGCTCGTGCCGGTGATCACCATCACCGGGCTGCAGTTGGGCGCGATCATCGCGTTCGCCATCATCACCGAGACGGTGTTCCAGTGGCCGGGCATGGGCCTGCTTTTCATCCAGGCCGTAGGCTTCGCCGATGTGCCGGTGATGGCGGCCTACCTCTGCCTGATCGCGCTTTTCTTCGTCATCATAAACCTCATCGTCGACCTGCTCTATTACGCGGTCGATCCGCGCCTGCGCATCGACCGCGCGGTCGCCGCCACCTGAGCCGTCGCGGTACAGGTACTGGAGTCGTCCCATGAACGCACCCGCCGAGAAATTCCAATCTCCTGTCGAGAAAATCCGCTCCTATCACGCGGAACTGCGCAGGCTGCGGCGCGACATCCACGCCCATCCCGAACTCGCGTTCCAGGAAAGCCGCACCTCCCAGCTGGTCGCCGATCAGCTCGCCTCCTGGGGCATTGACGTGCACCGCGGCATCGCGAAAACGGGCTTGGTGGGCGTGGTCAAAGGCAGGAAATCCTCGAGCGGCCGCGCCGTGGGCCTGCGCGCCGACATGGACTGCCTGCCGATGCACGAAACCAGCAGCATCCCGCACAAGTCGACGCACGCGGGCCGCATGCACGCCTGCGGTCATGACGGCCACACCACGATGCTGCTGGGTGCCGCGCGCTATCTGCAGGAAACGCGCAATTTCGACGGCACGGCGTACCTGATTTTCCAGCCCGCCGAAGAAGGCGGCGGCGGCGGCAAGGTCATGGTGGACGAAGGCCTGTTCGATCGCTTCCCCGCCAACGAGGTCTACGCCGTGCACAACTGGCCCGGGCTGCCGCCGGGACAGATGGCGGTGCGCCCCGGGCCCGTGATGGCGGCCACCGACGAGATCGTGATCACGGTGCGCGGCAAGGGCGGACACGCCGCGATGCCGCACCTCACGGTGGACCCGGTCCTGATCACAGCGCAGGTCATCTCCGCGCTCCAGGCGATCGCCAGCCGCAACGTCAGCCCGCTGGATGCAGTCGTGGTATCGGTATGCTCGATGGAAACCAGCCAGACCGGCGTGTTCAACGTCATTCCCGATTCGGTCAAGCTGATCGGCACCGTGCGCAGCTTTCGCCCCGAGACGCAGGTGCTGGCCGAGGCGCGCGTCAAGGAAATCGCCGCCGGCATCGCGACGGCGATGGGCGGCAGCGCGGATGTCGAGTACAACCGCGGCTATCCGCCCACCATCAACAGCGAGCGCGAGGCATTGTTCGCCGCCGAAGTGGGCAAGCGCGTGTTCGGCAAGAACAACGTCGTCACCGACGCCGAGCCGACCATGGGCGGCGAGGACTTTTCCTACATGCTGCAGGCGCGCCCGGGCGCGTACGTCTTTCTCGGCCAGGGCGGCGGGCCGAACAACTGCTACCTGCACAACCCGGGCTACGACTTCAACGACGACGTGATTCCGCTGGGCGCCGGCTTTCTCGCCGCGCTGGTCGAGGAATCCCTGCCGCTGAAGTGAGCGCGCAACCCCGCTCGTGAACCTGCGCGCCCTGTGGGGCCACGACGTCACGTACAGCTTCCGCCGGTCCCCGGTGGCGGTCGGCGCCGCCATGATGACGGTGGTCTGCATCGGCGGGGCGCTGCTCGCGCCCTGGCTCGCGCCGCAGAATCCGTTCGACCCCTCGGCGCTGGACCTCAACCAGGCCTTCATGCCGCCGGCCTGGGTGGCGCCGGCCGAGGCGAGATACCTGCTCGGCACCGACGACCAGGGCCGCGACATCCTGTCGACGATCATGTACGGGGCGCGGATTTCGCTTGGCGTCGGTGTGGCGGCGGTGCTGTTCGCCCTCGTGCTCGGGGTCACGCTCGGGCTCCTCTCGGGCTATCTCGGTGGACGGCTCGACGCCTTCATCATGCGTGTCGCCGACATCCAGCTGTCCTTTCCCGCGATCCTGATCGCGCTGCTGGTGGACGGCGTCGCGCGCGTAGCGTTGCCTGCCGACTCGCACGGCGAGATCGCGATCCCAGTGCTGATTTTCGCCATCGGCATCTCGGGCTGGGTGCAATACGCGCGCACGGTACGCGGCTCGACGCTGGTCGAGAAAAACAAGGAATACGTGCAGGCGGCACGCGTGATCGGGCGGTCGCCGCTCGCGATCATGCTGCGCCACGTGCTGCCGAACGTGATGGGGCCGGTGCTGGTCATCGGCACGATCCACATCGCCACCGCGATCATCACCGAGGCGACGCTCTCGTTCCTCGGCGTCGGCGTGCCGCCCACGCGGCCCTCGCTCGGCACCCTGATCCGCATCGGCAACGAATTCCTGCTCTCGGGCGAGTGGTGGATCACGCTGTTTCCCGGCATTGCGCTGGTCACGCTGGTGCTGTCGGTGAACCTGCTGGGCGACTGGCTGCGCGACGCGCTCAATCCGAGGTTGCGCTAGATGAGTTCTGCGCCGGCGACGGTACTCGAGATCAAAAACCTGAGCATCGAATTTCCAACGCGGCGCGGCAAGCTGCTCGCGGTGGACAGCATTTCGTTCTCGATCGCGCCGGGGGAAGTGCTCGGCGTGGTGGGCGAATCGGGCGCCGGCAAATCGGTCACCGGAGCCGCGGTCATCGGCCTGCTCGACCCGCCCGGCCGGATTTCCGGCGGCGAGATCCGGCTCGAGGGCCAGCGCATCGACAACCTGAGCCATGACGAGATGCTGCGCGTGCGCGGCCGGCGCATCGGCGCCATCTTCCAGGACCCGCTCACCTCGCTCAACCCGCTCTACACGGTAGGCGGCCAGCTGGTCGAAACCATCCGCACGCACCTGGACGTCGGCGCCGGCGAAGCGCGCGAGCGCGCGCTCGGGCTGCTGCGCGAAGTGGGCATCCCGGCGCCGGAGGCCCGTATCGACCACTATCCGCACCAGTTCTCCGGCGGCATGCGCCAGCGCGTCGTGATCGCGCTCGCCCTGTGCGCCGAGCCGCGCCTCATCATCGCCGACGAACCCACCACCGCGCTCGATGTGTCGATCCAGGCGCAGATCATCCAGCTGCTGAAGAAGCTCGCGCGCGAGCACGGCACCGCCGTGATGCTGATCACGCACGACATGGGCGTGATCGCCGAAACCGCCGACCGGGTCGCGGTGATGTATGCCGGCCGCGTCGCCGAAATCGGCCCGGTGCGCGAGGTGGTGCGCGACGCCCGCCACCCCTATACCGTGGGGCTGATGGGTTCGATCCCGAAGATCCGCATCGCCAGCGCAAAGATGCACGCGCCGCTGGTCCAGATTGAAGGCGCGATGCCGCGCCTCAACGCGATTCCCCCGGGGTGCGCTTTCCATCCGCGCTGCGGCAAGAGTTTCGATCGCTGCAAGGCCGAGCGCCCCGAGCCGCGTGCGGTCGGCTCCAACCTCGCCGCCTGCTGGCTCTATGAGTAGCGCGATGCTGTCACGTGGGGAGCAGGGGCCCCCACCCCTGCTCACGCTTGAAGACGTGGGCAGGGCCTTCGACGTTTCGCGGCCGTGGCTTAACCGCGTCATCGAAGGCACACCGCGCCAGCTCCTGCACGCGGTGGATGGCGTTTCGTTCGAGGTGCGCAAGGGAGAGACGTTTGCGCTGGTCGGCGAATCGGGTTGCGGCAAATCCACCATCGCGCGGCTGATCGTCGGCCTGTACGCGCCCTCGCGCGGCCGCATTGAATTCGACGGCGTGCGGATCTCGGACCCGGAAACGCGGGTGGCGACGGCGAAGCTGCGGCGCCGGATGCAGATGATTTTCCAGGATCCCTACGCGAGCCTGAATCCGCGCTGGCGCGTGCGCGACATCGTCGCCGAACCGATCCGCGTGCTCGGGCTCGCCGCAGACCAGGCTGAAATCACCTCGCGCGTCGGCGTGCTGCTCAAGCAGGTGGGCCTCGCGCCCGAAGACGGCGACAAGTACCCGCACGAATTCTCCGGCGGCCAGCGGCAGCGCATTTCGATCGCGCGCGCACTTTCGGGCAGTCCCGATTTCCTCGTCTGCGACGAGCCCACGTCGGCACTGGACGTTTCGGTCCAGGCACAGATTCTCAATCTCATGACCGAACTGCAGTCGCGGCTGGGCCTCACCTACCTTTTCATCTCGCACAACCTCGCAGTGGTGTCCCACGTCGCCGACCGGATCGGCGTCATGTATCTCGGCCGGCTGGTGGAGATCGCGGATGCCGAGGAACTGTTCGCACGGCCCAAGCATCCCTACACGCGCATGCTGCTGGATGCGGTGCCGGACCTGGAGATGAGCGGTCGCCAGCGCACGCCCGTCGCCGGCGAGGTGCCGAACCCGCTCTCACCGCCCACCGGCTGCGCTTTCCATCCTCGCTGCCCGCAAGCCAACGAGCGGTGCAAGACGGAGCGGCCGAATCTCATCTGGCGCGCTGAGGTGGCGAGCGCCTGCCATGCCGTGGAAGAAAACCGGATCTAGTGCTTAGCGCTTAAACAGGCCGCGCACGGCGTCCGTCACGCCGCCTGCGGCGTCCTTCACGCCGCCGACGCCCTTTTTGCCGATCTCCGTCACGGTACCAGCGGCGCCCCCGAGCGCGCCCACCAGGGCCGAGTAGTCCACCTGCCAATCCGGGTTGTCGAGCGCGCCCGTCAACTTGACCGGGATCGTCACGCCGGCGACGTTGCCGGCGTCGCGCCCGCCCTGGCCCTTCGTCGTCGCGGCGAGCGTCGCCTTGGCGAGATAGTCGACGCCGTTGTTGCCGATGTCCAGGTTGCCGGCGCCGCCCAGGCGCAGGAACGGCGACTGCGCCTTGAGATCATCATTGTGGGCGACCCCCTTGGCGATCTTGAAGCTCGCGCTCATTTCGGTGAAGTCGGTTTTCTGCGACGGGTCAGGTTTCGCCTGCTTGGCGCCCAGCGCCGCCTTCACGTTGCGCGCGCTGTCGGCAAGGTTGACGCCCTTGATGGCGCCGTCCTTCATCTCGACGCGCGCGCTGCCGGCAAGCGCCTTCTTCAACGCGCTCACGGTGCCGCCGGCGGTTTGCACGTCCAGCGCCACGTTGCCGCGCCCTTCCAGCACGTCCTTCTGCGCCACGTCGCGCAGCAACGCGCCCAGCGCCACGTTTTGCACTGCTTCCTTGACGCTGATCTTGTTGCCATCCGCATCGGCCGAGAGCGTCCCGGCGAGGGTGCCGCCGTAGAAATTGGCCGAGTGCGGCGAAACCTCGAGCTCGCCGCCCGCCAGCCTGATCTCCGCCTTGACGTTCTCCAGCTTGACGCGCTTCACGCTCAGCGCGCCGATCGCCAGCTTGCCGTTTACCGTCTTGCCCTTAAGCGCCGCCAGGTCCACGCGCTCGTCGGCCTTCGCCTCCTTGCCGCCGGCCGGCAGATAGCGGTCCAGGTTCAGGCGCTCGATGGCGACGTCGAAGCTGGCCCTCAGCGGCGCGAAATTCGTCAGCCCGATGCTCGCCTTGAGCGCGGAATCATCGAGCCGGCCCGAGACCTCGGCTTGCAGGTCCTGCTTGGCGAGGTTCGCCTTGATGGCGGCGTCGAGCTTTGCCTTCAGCGCCACGCCCGCGAGCGCGGCATCGAGCTCCATGGAAACCTTGGGTATGGCGAGCGCCGTCGCGTGCCCTCCACCGAGGCGATCAGGAGCTTCGCATCGAGAATGCGTTGCGGCCCTTTCACCTGCACCGATACCCTGACCTCGGAGCCGGACGCCTTGGCGGGCGTTACACCCACCTTCGGCGCCGAAAACTCCATCGCCACCGCATCCTGGTCGTAGCGGCCCTTCAACTGCGCGACGAACTTGTCGAAGGCGAACTCCTCCTTGCCAGGGTTGAAGCGCAGGGCGCCCGCGGCCTGCGCCCTGAGGTCGGCCTCGGGTTTTTTCCCGGTGATGCGCACCGACATCGCCACCTCGCCCGGCGTCTGCCCGTCGAGGCGGCCGGTTTTCAGGCCCACCTCGAGCAGGTTCAATTCCTGCCCGGTGGCTTCGTCCCGATAGGCGAGTTGCACTTTCTCCACCAGAATTTCCGCGATGCGCAGATTGGGCGGTGCCCCGGGTTTCCTCTCCTTGTCCCCAGGTTCGACGAGATCGGAGAAATTCATCGTGCCGTCCTTGCGCCGCACGACGTTGGCCCTGAGGCCGGAAATCTTGAGCGTCTCGATCGCCACTTCGCCCGACAGCAGCGGCAGCACGCGCACCGCAACCTCGGCCGAGTCGAGCGTGACGAAAGGTTTGTCGCCGCCAGGTTCGCTGAGTGTCGTCTTGCCTAGCGCCAGGCCCGCCACCGGAAACAACTTCAATTTGGGCTCGCCTTCGATCTTCAGGCTGCGGCTTTTCGCCTGCATCGCGCTCTCGAGGCGCGCCTTGACGAACTTGCCGTCGACGATCAGCAACAGGGCGCCTGCTGCAACGAGCGCAATCACGACCACGCCGGCCAGGCCGTACGACAGTATCCTCATCGCTTTCATCGGGCCGCCTTGTCCTTGTTGGCGATACCGAATGGGACGTGACCAGTGGCGACATGCCGGCTCGCCGAGGCCACGTGGCCGCGCTGATCGTCGAAGTAGAAATCGGGCTGGAAGGCTTTGAGGAATTCGCCCTTGTCCAGGCCGCCCAGGAACAGCGCCTCGTCCACCGCGATGTTCCAGTCCATGAGCGTGCGCACCGCGCGCTCGTGCGCCGGCGCGCTGCGCGCGGTCACGAGCGCGGTGCGCACGCGCATCGGCACTTCGGTGCCGGATGCCGCCTGCAGCCGATGCAGCGCCTCGAGCAGCGGCTTGAAGGGTCCGGGCGGCAGAGGCTTCATGGCATGCGCCGTTTCGTGCCGCGTGAAGGCATCCAGGCCGTCGCTCTGGAACACGCGCTCCGCCTCATCCGAGAACAGCACCGCGTCGCCGTCGAACGCGATGCGAACTTCGCCGGCGTGGCGGGCGCCGGCCTGCGCCGACTCGGGCAACACACGCGCGGCGGGAAAGCGTGCGTCGAGCGCGCCCATGACGTCGGTCTCATTGGCGGACAGGAACAGATTCGCTTTCAAGGCGTCGAGGTAGCGGTAGGGGCTGCGGCCGCGGGTAAACACGCCGCGCTCGATCTTCAGGCCCGCGCGTTCGGCGGAGCGGAAAATGCGCAAGCCCGACACCGGGTCGTTCTTCGACAGGATCACCACCTCGACGCGCTGCGTCTCGCCCGAATTGAACGCGAGCAGCTTCTGCACCAGCCGGAAGGCAACCCCTTCCTTCGCCGGCACGTCCATGCGCGAGTACTGCAGGTCGATGTAAGCGCGCTCGCCCCGGGCCTCGAAGACGCGGTTCTCCTCCTCGAAATCGAACAGGGCCCGCGAGGAAATCGCGACCACCAGCTTGCCTGTCACCGAGTAGGGCATGGGCTCCGGTCCGCACTGGAGCGGGTGAAGGGAATCGAACCCTCGTATGCAGATTGGGAAGCTGATCCGAGGGTTCGATTCCCCATCCGCTAAAGCCGCTGATTCTAAGGGGCTCCAGAGTGTCGTGACAAACGACGTTCCTGAGGGTGGGGACAGTACTGTGCCGAGTGGGCAGCAGGAGATCCCGTGCTGCATTTAGAATGAGGACTGCAAACCGAAGGCGCACGCTGCGAACGAACGCACAATGCCCAAAGCTGTTGGCGCGCGATGGAAATTGACCATTTGAACGGGGTACTGCGCGTTCAAAATTGACCAGGGTGTTCAACCTATCCTGCCTAATTTTTAGGCAGG
>SBAS01000120.1 GCA_005240145.1 Nitrosomonadales bacterium
ATCGCGCCGGCGGCGCGGTGGCGACGCTGCGCAAGAAAGGCTTCGACAGCGTGCACAACCTTGCCGGCGGCTACACCGCCTGGCAGCAGGCCGGCCTGCCGGTGGAAAAGTGAACGAGGAAAGCCGATCATTGGCGCGCATCCTTGTGTACTCCACGGCCGGGTGTCCGTACTGCCAGGCCGCCGACCGCTTGCTCGCGAAGAAGGGCGTGAGCGACATCGATCGCGTGCGCGTCGACCTGGAACCCGGCCGGCGCGCTGAAATGCAGCAAAAGAGCGGCCGCTTTACCGTGCCACAGATCTGGATTGGCGGCCGCCATATCGGCGGCAGCGATGAACTGCACGCCCTGGACGATTCCGGCGAGCTCGATCAACTACTGGCAAAGGCCTCATGAACGATCAACCGACACAAGCCGCAGGCTCCGCGCAATCCCAGGCGCCGCAATTCCAGATCGAGAAGGTCTACGTCAAGGACCTGTCGCTCGAGGTGCCGAACGCGCCGCAGGTGTTCACGCAGGTGGAGAACCCCGAGCTCGAAGTCCAGGTGCGCAACCAGGGCGGGCAGTTCGCCGACGGGCTGTATGAAGTCACGGTGACGGTCACGGTGACCGCGAAGACGGGCGACAAGACCGTGTTCCTCGCCGAAGTGGCGCAGGCCGGGATCTTCACGCTGCGCGGCGTTCCCGAGCCGGATCTCGATCCGCTGCTCGGCATCGCCTGCCCGACGATCCTCTACCCGTACGCGCGCGAGGCGATCTCGGACATGGTGACGCGCGCGGGATTTCCCGCGGTGGTGCTGGCGCCGGTCTCCTTCGAGCAGATCTACATGGAACGCGCGCGCCAGCAGCAGGCCGCGGCCGGGCCGAAAATCGAGCTGGCGAGCTGAGCGTGAAACGGATTCTCCTGGCGCCGCTGCTGGTCGCTGCGTACAGCGTGAGCGCTGTCCTGTCCAACGCCAGTGCCGCGGATTTCCGTTCGGTGCAGGAAAACGCCGCGGTGCTGTACGACGCGCCCTCGCGGCAGGCGAGGCCGCTGTTTGTCGTCTCGCGCGGCTATCCGCTCGAGGTGATCGTGAACCTGGAAGCCTGGGTCAAGGTGCGCGACCACGCCGGCGCCCTGACCTGGGTCGAGAAGAAGGCGCTCAGCGACAAGCGCATGCTGCTGGTCACGGTCCCCGTGGCGGAGGCGCGCCAGCGGCCCGAAGACGCCGCGCCGCCGGTTTTCACTGCTGCGCAGAACGTGGCGCTGGATCTGATCGAGGTCGCGCCCAACGGCTGGCTGCGCGTGCGCCACAGCGACGGCGCGACCGGCTTCGTGCGCGCGGCCGCGGTCTGGGGCGATTGAGCAAGAGCGGGATGACTGCCGCATGACGGCGCTCGCGGTGCTCGGTGCGGGCGCCTGGGGCACGGCCTTCGCCGCCGTGCTTGCCGGCCGGCATCGCGTCAGCTTGTGGGCACGCGACGCCGCGCAGGCAAAATCGATCGCCGCCGCGCGCCGCAACCAGCGCTACCTGCCGGATATCGCGCTGCCCGACGCGCTCCAGATCGACTCGGACCTGGACAGGGTGCTCGCGAATGCCGCGTTGCTCGTCGCCGCGACGCCGGTGGCGGGGTTGCGCGAACTGCTGGCAAGGCTCAAAGGCGGCACGGTACCGTTTATCTGGCTGTGCAAGGGATTCGAGCGCGACAGCGCCGCGCTGCCGCATGAAATCGTCGCCGCCGCCGGCATCCGCGCGCCAAGCGGCGCGCTATCCGGTCCGTCGTTCGCACTCGAGGTGGCGCGCGGGCTGCCCTGCGCTTTGACGCTCGCCTCCGCCGACGCCGCTTTTGCCAGCAGCACCGCCGCGCAGTTGCATGGCGGCAGGCTGCGCGTTTACCACTCGGACGACGTGGTGGGCGTCGAGATCGGCGGCGCGGTGAAGAACGTGCTCGCGATCGCGGTGGGCATTTGCGACGGCCTCGGCCTGGGGCAGAACGCGCGCGCGGCGCTCGTCACGCGCGGCCTTGCGGAACTCGCGCGCCTGGGCGTGGCGCTGGGCGGGCGCGCCGAAACGGTGATGGGCCTGACCGGCGCGGGCGACCTGATCCTCACCGCGACCGGAGACCTGTCGCGCAACCGGCGCGTCGGCCTGGAACTCGCGCGCGGCAAGCCCTTGCAGGCGATCGTTACCGAGCTCGGCCACGTCGCCGAGGGCGTCAGTTCCGCCCACGCCACGCTCGCGCGCGCCAGAAACTGCGGCGTGGAAATGCCGATCACCGCCGCGGTGGACGCGGTGCTCGCCGGCCGCCTCACGCCAGCGCAGGCGGTGGAACTCCTGCTCGCGCGCGATCCGAAAGCCGAAGGTTAGCGAAAGCCGAGTTGGCGCCAGGCTTCGAATACCGTCACGGCGACGGCATTGGAGAGATTCAGGCTGCGGTTTCCCGGGCGCATGGGCAGGCGCAGGCGCATTTCAGTTTTGAACGACGCCATGATTTCCGCGGGCAGCCCGGAAGTCTCGGAGCCGAAAACGAAAGCGTCGCCCTCCTGAAAGCGGGTTTCGAACACGCTTTTCTCTGCTTTTGTAGTCAGGGCGAACAAACGTTCGCTGTTGAGGACACGAAGGCAGGATTGCCAATCCGCGTGCACGCGCACGCTGGCGTACTCGTGATAGTCGAGCCCGGCGCGTTTGAGTTGCTTGTCGTCCATGGAAAAGCCGAGCGGCTGCACCAGGTGCAGGCGCGCGCCGGTGTTGGCGGCAAGGCGAATCACGTTGCCGGCGTTGGGCGGGATCTCCGGATGGACGAGGACGATGTCGAACATCAGGACGCCGGGCCGGGCGCAAAGGTGCGGGCGACAACCCAGTTTTCCACGCGCACCGCACCAGCTCGCTTCAAGCTCGCGGCGACCTCGTCGAGCGTGGCGCCGGTCGTCATGACGTCGTCCAGCACCGCGATTTTCGCGCCTGCCAGCAGGCGCGGGCAGTGGAAGGCGCCGCGTACGTTCTTCGCGCGTTCATCCATCGGCAGGTCGAGCTGCGGCGGCGTGTCCCGCGTGCGTTCGCACAGTTCCGGCGCGAGCGGCGTGCCGCTCGCGCGCGTCACGTGCCGCGCGATTTCCAGCGACTGGTTGAAGCCGCGCGCGCGCAGGCGCGTCGCGGACAGCGGTACCGGAACGACGCAATCCACGCTTTTGATTGCAACGCGTTTTGAAAAAAGATCCGCCAGAAAAGGCGCAAGCGCCAGTTCGGAGCGGAATTTGAGGGCCTGTACCAGCACATCGGCCGGGAATGCGTACGCCAGCGCGGCGATCGTCGCATCGTAATGCGGCGGCTGCGCCAGGCAGCGGCCGCACACGGCGCCTGCGGGCGAGGGCAGCGCGCAACGCGGGCAGAACGCCCCCGCCAATCTAGGCAGGTCCGCGTCGCACTGCTCGCACAGGAGATCCGCAGCTTCTCCCCGGCAGAGGAAGCAGCTGCCGCCAAACAGCATGGTGCCGATGCGCCGCCCGAAGTTCGCCAGCATCGGGAATATTGTGCGCCAACGGCGTGATGAGGGCGCGCCGTTCCAGCTAAACTGGATGGATGTGGACCGTAGAGGCGCTTGCCGCCGATCTTACCGCGGGCCGTACCACCAGCCGCGCGCTGCTCGAAACCGCCCTGACGCGCATCGCAGATCCGGCGGGCGAGGGCGCGCGCGCTTTCATGAAGCTGTATGCGGAATCGGCGCGCGCCGACGCCGATCACGCGGACCGCTTGCGCCAGGCGGGCGTGGTGCGCTCCGCGGTGGACGGACTGCCGGTATCGGTGAAGGACCTTTTCGACGTCGCCGGGGATGTCACGCGTGCCGGCTCGAAACTGCTCGCCGGGGCTGCGCCAGCCGCAGCCGACGCGCCGGCGGTGGCGCGCCTGCGCGCCGCGGGGGCGGTGATCGTCGGCCGCACCAACATGGTCGAGTTCGCCTTCGGCGTCACCGGCCTCAACCCGCACTACGGCACGCCGCGCAATCCCTGGGATCGCGGGACGGGAAGAGTTCCCAGCGGTTCGTCCTCGGGCGCAGGCGTCGCGCAGGCCGACGGCATGTGCGTTATGGCACTCGGCTCCGACACACGCGGGTCTATCCGGCTGCCGGCGGCGCTGTGCGGCGTGGTCGGCTTCAAGCCGACGCAGCGACGCGTGACGCGCGAGGGCGCGTTCCCGCTTTCCTACTCCCTCGATTCGATCGGACCGCTCGCAAACTCGGTGGCCTGCTGCGCCGCCTACGATTCGATCCTCGCCGCCGAACAAGCGCGGCCACTCGCGCGGTTGGACGCAAAAGGGCTGCGGCTGCTCGTGCCGAGTGGCTCCCTCATCGAGGATCTGGACGCCGAGGTGGCGCGCGCATTCGAGGCGAGCCTCGCGCGTCTCGCCGCGGCGGGCGCGGTCATTTCGCGAATGCCCGTGCCGGCGTTCGAGCGCCAGGCGGAGTATTTCAGGAGCGGCGGCCTTGCCGGCGCCGAGGCCGGCGCGATCCATCGCCGCTGGTCGGACCAGCGCGCCGAATACGATCGGCGCATCGGCATGCGCATCGATATGGCGAAGAGCCTGAGCGCCGCGGACTATGTCGACCTGGTGCAGCTGCGCCAGGCCTACATCGCCGAGGTGGGCGCGCTGCTCGCGCCCTTCGACGCGTTTCTCATGCCCACCACGCCCTGCATCGCGCCGGCGATCCAGGAGGTGGACGCGAGCGACGAGGCCTACTTCCGCTGGAACATGCGCATCCTGCGCAACGTCGGCGTGGTCAATTTCCTCGATGGTTGCGCGGCGACGCTGCCCTGCCACGCACCGGGCACGGCGCCCGTGGGGCTCTCGGTCTGCGGCCCGGCGCTTGCGGACCGGCACATTCTGGCGGTGGCGCAGGTTGTGGAAGGCGTGCTTGCCGCCAGAAACTGAGCAGGCACGTCCCCCTGGCTATGTCATAGACGCGCGTGCCGCGCGGCGCCGCTTCGAGCGCTCGGCGCACACTTACGCGCAAGCCTCCAGGCTCGAAGCGGAGATCGGCGGGCGCATGCTCGAGCGGCTCAACTACGTGAAAATCGCGCCCCGCCGCGTGCTCGATGCCGGCAGCGGGCCGGCGCGCGACGCGCGCGCCCTGGCCAAGCGCTATCGCAAGGCCGACGTGCTGGCGCTCGATTTTTCCCAGGCCATGCTGCATGCGGGCCGGCCGCGGCTGCGCTTTTTCGAGCGGCGGCCGCCCCAGCGGGTGTGCGCCGACCTGGCGCGGCAGCCCTTCGCGGGCGCGAGCATCGGGCTGGTGTGGTCGAACATGGCGCTGCACTGGACGGCGGATCCGCTCGCCGCGCTGCGCGAATTCCATCGCGTGCTCGCGATCGAAGGGCTGCTGATGTTCAGCACGCTCGGGCCCGATACGCTCGCCGAACTGCGCCAGGCGGCGGGCGACGCGCGCGTGCATTCCTTCACCGACATGCACGACCTGGGCGACATGCTGGTCGAGGCGGGATTCGCCGAGCCGGTCATGGACACGGAACGGGTCACGCTGGTCTTTGCCGAGGGCGCGGCGCTGCTCGCCGACCTGCGCGCCAGCGGCCAGACCTGCGCGTTGAGCGCACGCTCGCCCGGCCTCACGGGGCGGCGTTTCCACGCTTCACTGCTGGAGAAACTGGCGGCGCAGGTTCGCGGGGGCAAGCTTCCCGTCAGCTACGAGGTGGTCTACGGCCACGCGTGGAAGGCGGCGCCGAAGCACACCGCGGATGGGCGCAGTGTGATAAAGATTTTCTGAGCATTTTCATCGCCTTCGGCTTGAGGGAAGGCGCGGACTATGGTAAGTTGCGCGGCGTGTCGGGAGAGGAACTGAACGATGAAGTCAAGCAAGCCGGCACGTAGCATCGCGACCTGGTCGCTCGCCATTCTGGGCATCGCGTATTCGGGCCTGGCGCTGGCGCTGGCGCTGGAGTGGAACCTCCAGCCCGCGGGCAGCAAGCTCGCCGCCGACATCCACTGGCTGCACGAAGCGGTGATGGTCCTGTGCACGGCGATCTTCGTCGGCGTGTTCGGCTTCATGTTCTGGGCCTGCTACGCGCACCGCAAGTCGAAGGGCCACAAGGCCGCGCAGTTCCATGAAAACACCACGGTCGAGATTCTCTGGACCGTGATTCCCGCGGTGATCCTGGTCGGCATTGCCTGGCCGACCACTCGCGTGCTGGTGGAACAGAAAGACACCTCCAACCCGGACATCACCATCAAGGTCACCGGCTACCAGTGGAAATGGGGTTACGACTACGTCAAGGGCGAGGGCGAGGGCATCAGCTTCATTTCCACCCTCTCCACCCCGCGCGACCAGATCGAGGGCAAGGCGCCCAAGGGCGAGCACTACCTGGTCGAGGTCGACAACGAACTCGTCGTTCCCATGGGCAAGAAAATCCGCATCCTCACCACTGCCGCGGACGTGATCCATTCCTGGTGGATGCCGGCCTTCGGCGCGAAGCAGGACGCGGTGCCCGGTTTCATCCGGGACCTGTGGTTCCGACCGGAGAAGACCGGCACCTTCCGCAGCCAGTGCGTCGAGCTGTGCGGCAAGGAGCATGGTTTCATGCCGATCGTCGTCAAGGTGGTGAGCCAGGAGGAGTACGGCAAATGGGTCGGCGCACAGATGAAGATGATCGCCGCGTCGGCCGACGACCCGAACAAGTTCTTCGCGCTGGACGAGCTGAAAAAGCGCGGCGAGCAGGTCTACGCCAAGAACTGCGTCGTCTGCCACCAGGCCACCGGCAAGGGCACGCCACCGGCGTTTCCGCCGCTGGACGGCTCCAAGATGGTGCTCGGGCCGAAGGACGCGCAGATCGTGGCTGTGTTGAACGGCGTGATGAAGAACGGCGCGCCCACCGCGATGGCGGCATTCGGCAAGCAGCTCAACGACGTCGAGATGGCGGCGGTGATCACGTTCACGCGCAACAACTGGGGCAACAAGGTGGGTGGGGCGGATGGCCTCGTTCAGCCCGGCGAAGTAAAAGTTCTTAGAGACAAGAAATAAGGGAATCAGGAGAACGTCATGAGCGCAGTCGTAGACACGCACGGCCACGACGGGCACGGACACGACGCACACGGTGGCGGCTATCACGGCGCCGGCGGCATCATGCGCTGGGTCACGACCACCAACCACAAGGACATCGGCACGCTGTACCTGTGGTTCAGCTTCATCATGTTCATGACCGGCGGGGCGATGGCGATGGCGATCCGGCTGGAGCTGTTCTCGCCCGGCATCCAGTTCTTCAACCCGGACCTCTTTAACCAGTTCACCACCATGCACGGCCTGATCATGTTGTTCGGCGCGATCATGCCGGCCTTCGTCGGTTTCGCGAACTGGCAGATCCCGATCATGATCGGCGCGCCCGACATGGCGTTCGCGCGCTTGAACAACTGGTCGTTCTGGCTGCTGCCGTTCGCCGCTACTCTGCTCGTGATGTCGTTCTTCACGCCGGGCGGCGCGCCGGGCGTGGGCTGGACGCTCTATGCCCCGCTCACGGTGCAGATGGGCATGGGCATGGACCTCACCATCTTCGCCGTGCACCTGCTCGGCATGAGCTCGATCCTGGGCTCGATCAACATCATCACCACGATCCTCAACATGCGCGCGCCGGGAATGACGATGATGCGCCTGCCCCTCTTCGTCTGGACCTGGCTCATCACCGCCTATCTGCTGGTGGCGGCGATGCCGGTGCTCGCGGGCGCGGTGACCATGACGCTCACCGACCGGCATTTCGGCACCTCGTTCTTCAACGCCGCGGGCGGCGGCGACCCGGTGCTCTACCAGCACATTTTCTGGTTCTTCGGCCACCCCGAGGTCTACATCATCGCCTTGCCCGCCTTCGGCGTGGTGTCGCAGGTCCTCCCGGCCTTCTCCCGCAAACCGCTGTTCGGCTACGCTTCGATGGTCTACGCCACTTCGGCGATTGCGATCCTGTCGTTCATCGTCTGGGCGCACCACATGTACACGGTGGGGATGCCGGTGCAGGGGCAGCTCTTCTTCATGTACGCGACGACGCTGATCGCGATCCCGACCGGGGTCAAGGTCTTCAACTGGGTGGCGACGATGTGGAAGGGGTCGCTTACCTTCGAGACGCCGATGCTGTTCGCGATCGGCTTCCTCTTCCTCTTCACGCTGGGCGGCTTCACGGGCCTGATGCTGTCGCTGGTGCCGATCGACATCCAGCTGCACGACACTTACTACGTGGTGGCGCATTTCCACTACGTGATGGTGGCGGGTGCCCTCTTCGCGGCTTTCGCCGGCGTCTACTTCTGGTTTCCGAAATGGACCGGCAAGATGTACGACGAGACGCTGGGCCAGTGGCATTTCTGGCTGACGATGATTTTCTTCAACATGATTTTCTTCGTGCAGCACTTTCTCGGCCTCGCCGGCATGCCGCGGCGCATTCCCGATTACCCGCTCATCTTCGAGACCTGGAACAAGATCAGCTCGATCGGCGCCTTCGGTTTCGGCCTCACGCAACTGCTCTTTCTTTACATCATCCTGAAGGCGATCCGCAGTGGCGAGAAAGCGCCGCAAAAGCCCTGGGAAGGCGCCGACTCGCTTGAGTGGACGCATCTGCCCACGCCGGTGCCCTACCACAGCTTCGAGACGCCGCCGGTGCTGAAGTAGCTGCTCGCATGAGCCGCAACACCAAAACCGCCCTGCTGCTGGCGATGATTTCGCTGACGACCTTCTGCCTGATCATCGCCAAGTATCACTTCATGAAAATATGAGTCCGCAACAGATCGCCGATAACCGGCGCATGCTGACGCGATTGTCGATCGTCGCGGTGTTCATGTTCGGCTTCGGCTACGCGCTGGTGCCCTTCTATGACCGGATCTGCATCGCGCTGGGCATCAATTCGCTCGAGGTGCGCGCCGAGCCCGCGGCCAACACGCAAGTCGACCTGACGCGAACGGTGACCGTCGAGTTCGACGCCAATTCGCATGGCATGCCCTGGCGTTTCGAGCCGAAAGTGCGGCACATGCAGGTGCATCCCGGCCAGCTGGTCAACGTGGACTACGAGGTTTCCAACGTGCGCAGCGCGGCCGTGACCGGCCAGGCCGTCGTCAGTTACGGCCCGTCGCTCGCCGGCCGGTACGTGCGCAAACTCGATTGCTTCTGCTTCACGCAGCAGACGCTCGCCGCAGGCGAGGTGCGCCGCATGCCGGTCAGCTTCGTGCTCGATGCCACGCTGCCGGCCGGGATCAACACCGTCACGCTGTCGTACACCTTCTTCGAAGTCGCGGGCAAGAGCTAGGGAGAGAAAGATGGAACACGGAGCATCCACCACGACCCGGCAGGCGCATTACCACGTGCCGCAGCCCATGCCCTGGCCGATCATGGGCTCGTTCTCGCTCTTCTGCATGGCGCTGGGCTCGGTGATCCTGTTCAACGGCGCGAGCGCCGGCTGGACCGGAATCGCACTCGGATTCATGGTCCTGCTCTACATGATGTTCCGCTGGTTCGGCGACGTGATCCGCGAGTCCGAGGGCGGCAAGTACGGCCGCTGGGAGGACCTCTCGTTCCGCTGGGGCATGAGCTGGTTCATTTTTTCCGAGGTGATGTTCTTCGCCGGCTTCTTCGGCGCCCTGTTCTGGGCGCGCGTCATGTCGGTTCCCGACCTCGCCAGCCTCGAGCACAACACCTACCTGTGGCCGAATTTCACCAGCCACTGGCCCTCGGCCGGCCCCGGCTTCGAGGAGAAGTTCTCGCCCATGGGCGCCTGGGGGCTGCCGGCGCTGAATACGGTCCTGCTGCTTTCCTCCGGCGTGACGATCACCCTGGCGCACTGGGGACTGATCGCGAATCAGCGCGGCAAGCTGCTCTTCTGGCAGGGGATGACCATCCTGCTCGGCGTGCTGTTCCTCATCTGCCAGGCGGTCGAGTACGCGCACGCGTATTCCGATCTGAACCTCAAGCTCACCACCGGCGCCTACGGCACGACCTTCTTCATGCTCACGGGATTCCACGGCTTTCACGTCACCTGCGGCGCCATCATGCTCACGGTGATCTGGTTCCGCTGCCTCTCGGGCCACTTCAAGCCCGAGCACCATTTCGCGTTCGAAGGCGTGGCCTGGTACTGGCACTTCGTCGACGTGGTGTGGCTGGGCCTCTTTATCTTCGTTTACTGGCTGTAGTTCAGAGCCGCCCCGGAATCAGGCCGAAGTAGTAGCCGGCCATCAGGATCAGGAACAGGGCGACCGACAGGGCAATCCGGACGGTCAGCGCCTTTGCCATCCGCTTCGGGTCGTCGCGCCCCCTGACGAGGAACACCAGCGCCGAGGCCAGGCTGGCAAGGATCAGCACCAGCATGGCGATCACAACGTAGCGCATGGCCGCAGGATACTCTTTCCGCCCGCCCGGCTGGGCACTCGCGCTCAGCGCCGCGGCTTGCGCGGCGGGCATCGCGCTGGGCAACTGGCAGTTGGAGCGCGCAGCGCAGAAACGCGAGGCCGCCGCTGCGGTCGAACAGCTCGCGCTGCGAGGGGAGCTGGAGGCGAAGTACACGATATTCCTCGACAACAAAATTCACCGCGGTGCGCCCGGCTACCATGTCGTGCAGCCCTTGCGCCTGGCGGGCGGCAAGCATGTGCTCGTCAATCGGGGCTGGGTGCGGGCGGGCGCATTGCGCGACCAGCTGCCCGAGATCCGCACGCCGGCGGGGGAAATCGCGCTGAGCGGTGTGCGGTTGCTGCATTTCGCGCAGGCCTACGCGCCGGACGCAACCAAGCCGCAGGGAAAGGTATGGCAGAACGTGACACTGGAGCATTTTTCCGCCTGGTCGGGACTCGCGCTCGAGCCCTACGTAATCGAGCAGCATTCGGCGCTCGCTGACGGCCTCGCGCGCGACTGGCCGCAGGCCGAATCCGGCGCGATGAAGAACGAGAGTTATGCGCTGCAGTGGTATTCGCTCGCGGCGCTGGCAGTGGTCCTCTTCTTCGTCCTGAATCTCAAGCGTGCAAAACGGGAATCCTGACAATCCGGCGCGGCGCGGGCGCCTCACGCTCGCGTTGCTCGCGGCATTCTTCCTGCTGCCGATCGGCGCGAGCTGGATCATCTGGTGGTTCGACCTCGCCCCGGGGGTGGCCGGAAACTACGGCACGCTGCTGCAACCGCGCCCGGCGGCGCTGCCGCCGCTTCCCGCGCTGAAAGGCAAATGGGTGCTGGTGCAGTTCGACGGCGGCGCCTGCAACGCGGCTTGCGAGCGCAAGCACTATTTCATGCGCCAGGTGCGCCGCGCGCAGGGCAGGGAGATGGCGCGCGTCGAACGGCTCTGGCTCGTCACCGACGCGGTGCGGCCGGCAGGCGCGCTGCTCGCGGCAATCGAAGGCACGACGATCGATTTGCGCGGCGCGGCGCTGGCGGCGGCGTTTCCGGCCGAGAGTTCGCCGAGCGAGCATATCTACCTGGTGGATCCGCTCGGCAACCTGATGATGCGCTTCCCGCGCGAGCCGGACCCGAAGCGCGTCATCGACGATTTGAAGCGCCTGCTGAAGGCTTCCGGCTTCGGTTGACATGTTAAAATTTTTCGCCGTGTCCACCGATTCCCTGGCGGGTTTCTCCTCCCGCATCTCCGCGTTCGTCGCTCTCACCAAGCCGCGCGTGGTGTCGCTGATCGTTTTCACGGCGGTGATCGGAATGTTCCTCGCCACGCCCGGCATGGTGCCGGCGCAGATCCTCCTCGCGGCGACGCTCGGCATCGCGCTGGTAGCCGGAGCCGCGGCGGCGGTAAATTGCCTGGTCGAGCAGGGGATCGACGCGCGCATGCAGCGCACCAGCTGGCGGCCGCTGCCGCGCGGCGAACTGACGCCGCTCGAGACCGTGGTGTTCGCCGGCGTGATGGGCGGATTCGGCCTGTGGGTGCTCGCGCATTTCGTCAACCCGCTCACGATGTGGCTGACGCTCGCCACCTTTGTCGGCTATGCGGTGGTCTACACCGTGATCCTGAAGCCCCTCACGCCGCAGAACATCGTCATCGGCGGCGCCTCGGGGGCGATGCCGCCGGTGCTGGGCTGGGCCGCGGTGACCGGCGAGGTGACGACAGAGGCGCTGCTGCTGTTCCTGATCATCTTCGCCTGGACGCCGCCGCATTTCTGGTCGCTCGCCCTGTATCGCACCGAGGACTATGCGCGCGCGGGGGTGCCGATGCTGCCGGTCACGCACGGCAAGGAATACACCCGCCTGCAGGTGCTGCTCTACACGTTGATACTCTTCGCCGTGTCTCTGCTGCCGTTCGCCTAC
This sequence comes from Nitrosomonadales bacterium, assembly GCA_005240145.1. GTDB lineage: Bacteria > Pseudomonadota > Gammaproteobacteria > Burkholderiales > SG8-39 > RBG-16-66-20. Next base: position 12,245 of record SBAS01000120.1, read on the forward strand.
GGCATGGGCGGGGCGCTTTACCTGGCAGCCGCCGTCATCCTGGGGCTCGTCTACCTCGCCTACGCGGTACGCATCCACGCCGCCTACAGCGACAGCCTGGCGCGGGCCTGCTTCCGCTACTCGATCGTGTACCTCGCCGCGCTCTTCGCAGCGCTGCTCGTTGACCACTATCTGGCGCTCTAGCCTTCTCGCGCTCGCGGTACTGGCCGCCGCCTGCAGCACGGAAGCGCCGAAATTCCGCGGCACCGATATCACCGGCGCGGATTTCGGCAAGGAACTCGCGCTCACCGGGCACGACGGCAAGGCGCGCACGCTCGCTGACTTCCGCGGCAAGGCCGTGGTGCTGTTTTTCGGCTTCACCCATTGCCCGGACGTCTGCCCCACGACGCTCGCCGACGCCGCCGGCGTGATGAAAAAGCTGGGCAAGGACGCCGACCGGGTGCAGGTGCTGATGGTGACGGTGGATCCGGAGCGCGATACGCCCGAGGTACTGGCCAAATACGTGCCCGCCTTCGACCCGCGCTTTCTCGGGCTGTACGGCGACAGCGCGGCGACCCAGCGCGCGGCGAAGGAGTTCAAGATCTTCTACGAGAAGCGCAAGGCCGGAGACTCATACAGCATCGACCACAGCGGGCAAAGCTATGTCATCGATCCGCTGGGGCGCCTACGCCTGTTCGTGCGGCACGACCGCATCGCGGCCGATCTCGCGCAGGACCTGCGCGTCCTGCTCGCGGAGAAAAACTAGCCTGCCGCCGGCGCCGCGAGCCTTGCGCCGTCATGAGCCGCTTCATCCGTTCGAAGGCTTTCGCCTCCAGCTGCCGGATACGCTCGGCGGAAACCTTGAATTCGGCGGCGAGCTCGTGCAGCGTGGCGCCGTCCTTTTCCTTCAGCCAGCGCGCTTGCACGATGCGCCGGCTGCGCGGATCGAGCGCGGCGAGCGCATCCTGCAGTCCCGCCGCACCGAGTTTCTGCTCTTGCGCGGCTTCCAGCACGCGCGAAGGCTCTGCATCGGGGTCGGCCGCAAGGTAGTGCACCGGGGCGTAGGTCGCCTCTTCGTCGCTGTCGTCGGCTTCGAATCCGATGTCGCGCCCGGAGAGGCGGGTCTGCATCTCGGTGACTTCTTCGGGCTTGACCTTGAGCGTCGCGGCGACCTGCTTCACCTCCGCGGCCGTGAGCGGGGCGGGGCCCTGCTTCATCGAGCGCAGGTTGAAGAAGAGTTTGCGCTGCGCCTTGGTGGTGGCGACCTTCACCAGCCGCCAGTTGCGCAGGATGTACTCGTGGATCTCGGCCTTGATCCAGTGGATGGCGAAGGACACCAGGCGCACGTTGTGCGACGGATCGAAGCGCTTCACCGCCTTCATGAGGCCGATGTTGCCTTCCTGGATCAGGTCGGCGTGCGGCAAGCCGTAGCCGAGGTAGCCGCGCGCGACCGCGACCACCAGCCGCAGGTGCGAGAGCACCAGCTCACGCGCGGCCTCCAGGTCGTCGTGCTCGCGCAACCGCAGCGCGAGGGCGCGCTCGGTTTGCGCACTGAGCAGCGGCATGCGGTTGACTGCCTGGATGTACGCCTGGATGCTGCCGGCGGAAATCGGCGCCGGAAGCGTCATCGGCAGGGCCATCGTGGATTGCATGAGCTTGCCTCCTGAATCAGAAGAATTTTAGCACTCGGGATATTTGAGTGCTAATTCGTTTCCAAGTTCATTTTAGATAGCCCATGGAGATGTCCTATTTTGGCTCTATTTCAAGTAAGTATCTGCTCACTGATAGATACGCCCCGAACCAGCCCAGCCCGGCCGAAAAGAGGACGACGGCAAGGGCGTCGCCAGGGGCGAGGAAAGTCAGCCGGAAGCCGGAGCCGTAGCTGGCGGCGAGTTCCGCGACCCCGACATTGAGCGCGGCGAGGCTGCCGCCGAGGATGGCGAGGGCGAGCAGCCCCCCGGTCAGCCCCTGGAGCGCGCCCAGGTAAAAGAACGGGCGGCGGATGAAGGCGTCGGTGGCGCCGATCAGCTTGGAGATTTCGATCTCGGCGCGCTGGGTCAGGATCTGCAGCCGGATGGTGTTGAAAGTAATCGCGACGAGGCCGAACGCCAGCAGCGCTGCGAGCAGGGCAACGGCGAGCCGCGCGGTGCCGGCGAGCGCGCCCAGGCGTCGCGCCCAGGCCGAATCCACCTGCACGTGCGCCACGCCCGGCAGCGCGCGCAGGTCGCGCGCCAGCGCATCGAGGCTCGCGCCATCGGCGCCGGGGGCCGCTTTCGGCCGCACCACGAAGGCATCGGGCAGCGGATTGCGATTCAGCGCCGCGACCACCTCGGCGAGGCCCTCCGTCGCCTGCAGCTCCTTCAACGCCTGCTCGCGCGACACGAAGCGCGCCTCGCCCACCCGCGCATCGCCCTTCAGGCGCGCACCGAGTGCATCGGCCTCCGCCCGCTTCGCTTCTGCGCGCAGGAAAACCGAGAGTTGCGGTTCGAGGGTGGCGCCCAGGGTCACCTGGCGCAGGCTGAATAGAACCGCGTAGCCTCCGGCGGGGAGCGAAAGGGCAATGCCGATCACCAGCGCGTTGAGCAGCGCGGCCGATTTCTGCGCGGCGAGCTTGCCGAAGGCGGCGGCGATCGCCTGGCGATGCTGCCGCAGCCAGGTTCTCATTCGACCAGGCTCCCCTTCGCCAGGCGCAGCACGAGCGTGGCGAAGCGACCGATGAGCGCTTCGTCATGCGTGGCAACCAGCACCGTGACGCCGACCTGGTTGAAGGCAGCGAAGATCTCGAGGATGCTGGCGGCCGAATCGGCATCCAGGTTCGCCGTGGGCTCGTCCGCGATCAGCACCGAAGGGCGATTGACGACCGCGCGCGCGATGGCGAGCCGCTGTTGTTCGCCCCCCGAGAGCTGGGTGGGATTGGCTTTCTCGCGCGCCAGCAATCCGACCTTTTCGAGCGCCGCGCGCGCCCGCCCGGCCGCCTCGCGCGCGCCGAGTTCGCCGAAGGCGAGCGGCAGCATGACGTTGTCGTAGACGCTGCGGTCGTAAAGCAGCTTCTGGTCCTGGAACACCAGTCCCAGATTGCGTCGCAGGTAGGGCAGCGCATGGCGCTTGAGGCTGCCGACGTTCTGGCCATTGACGAGGATCGCTCCGGCGCTCGGCCGCTCGATGGCGGGAATCAACTTGAGCAGCGTCGATTTGCCCGCGCCGGAATGTCCGGCGATGAACGCGAACTCTCCCGGCCCGATGCTGAACGAAACCCCTTTGAGCGCCTCCTGGCCGCCAGGGTAGCATTTCACCACGCCGGAGAAGCTAATCAACCAGGGCCTCTGCGAAGTCGCGGGCGACGAATGGCTGCAAGTCATCGATGCCCTCGCCCACGCCGATAAAGAGCAAGGGTATGGGCCTTGCCGCCGCTATTGCCAGAATGACGCCACCTTTCGCCGAGCCGTCCAGCTTGGTAAGGATCAGGCCGGTCAGCCCCAGCGCAGCGTCGAAAGCCTTGACCTGTGCGATCGCGTTCTGCCCGGTGCCGCCGTCGAGCACCAGCAGCGTTTCATGCGGCGCGCCGGGCATCGCCTTGGCGATGACCCGCTTCACTTTCCTTATTTCCTCCATCAGGTGCAACTGCGTCGGCAGCCGGCCCGCGGTATCGGCGATCAGCACATCGAGGCCGCGCGCCGTCGCCGCGCCGACGGCGTCGAAGACGACGGCGCCCGGATCGCCGCCTTGCTGGCCGATGACGGCAACGCCGTTGCGTTCGCCCCAGGCCGCGAGCTGTTCGCGCGCCGCGGCGCGAAACGTATCCCCGGCTGCGAGCATCACTTTCAGGTTTCGCCCCTGCAGCCATTTCGCCAGTTTGCCGATCGAAGTGGTCTTGCCCGAGCCATTGACCCCCGCCACCACGATGACGCAGGGCTTGTGCGCCGAGGTATCCAGTCCGCGCTCGAGCGGTGCGAGCCGCTCGGTGAGCGCCTGCTTGAGCGCCGCCTTGAGCGCCACGCCATCCTCGATGCGCTGCTGCTTGACCCGGCCGCGGAGATCTTCCAGCAATGCGCTCGTCGCTTCGACGCCGCAATCGGCCGACAGCAGGGCGGCCTCGAGTTCGGCGAACAGCGACGCGTCGATGCTGCGCCGGCCAAACAGCGTGCCGACATCGCTTCCGAGCACTGCGCGCGTGCGCGCCAGTCCCGCCTTGAGGCGCGCCGCCCAGGAACTCGCTGCTACCATGGATGCGTGAATTCTACCGGCAAAGGACGCGCGCTCGGCAAAGGCGGCCGTGCGCGCGTTGATGCCACCCGCGCTGTTTCGGGCTCGGTCCGCGTGATCGGCGGCAAGTATCGCAGCCGCCTGATTCGCGTGCCGGCGCGGCCTGGGTTGCGGCCGACGCCCGACAGGGTGCGGGAGACACTGTTCAACTGGCTCGGCCAGGACCTCGACGGTCTTGCCTGCCTGGACCTTTACGCCGGCAGCGGCGCGCTGGGTTTCGAGGCCGCTTCGCGCGGCGCGGCGCGGGTGGTGCTGGTGGAGAAGGACCGCGCCGCGCTGGCCGGGCTCGAGCGCAGCCGCGCCGCGCTCGGCGCCGGCGAGGTCGAGATCGTAGGTGCGGACGCGATGGCCTATCTCGCGCGACCGGGCGATCGTTTCGACGTGGTTTTCCTCGATCCGCCGTTCAGGCAGAATGCCCTGCCCGCGCTGCTTGAATTGGTTCATTCACGGCTGAACGTTCACGCGCGCGTGTACGTTGAATCGGAACTTCCGCTGCCCGTGGTATTGCCGTGGATAGAATTGAAGCGCAGCAAGGCCGGACAGGTAAGCTATCAACTATTGCGATGGGTGGGCCATGATCAAGGCGGTATATCCGGGGACGTTTGATCCGCTCACGCGCGGCCACGAGGACCTGGTGCGGCGCGCGAGCCGGCTGTTCGACACGTTCGTGCTCGGCATCGCGGACAGCCGCGCCAAGCGCACCTTTTTCACGCTCGAGGAACGCATCGGCATGGCGCGCGAGGTGCTCGCCGACGTGAAAAATGTGACGATCGTCGGTTTCTCCGGGCTGCTGACCGATTTCGTGCGCGCGCAGAACGCGCGCGTGGTGCTGCGCGGGCTGCGCGCGGTGTCGGATTTCGAGTACGAATTCCAGCTCGCGGGCATGAATCGCGCGCTCAATCCGGAATTCGAGACCGTGTTCCTCACTCCAGGAGAACAGCACATGTTCATCTCCGCGACGCTGGTGCGCGAGATCGCGACGCTGGGCGGCGACGTGTCGAAATTCGTCCACCCGGTGGTGCGCGCGAATCTCGCTGCCAAGGTGAAGTCCCTCGGCGGCTGAGCGCCGGCGCCGCTGGCCAGGAACGCGCCTGCGCGTTAGTGCTGGCAGCCCGGACAGAAATAGGTCGCGCGCTGGCCCTGCACGATGCGGCGAATGCGCGCGCCGCAACGCTTGCACGGCTGTCCTTCGCGGTCGTAGACCCAGGCACGCCGCTGGAAGCAGCCCTCGGCGCCGTCGCTGCCGACGAAGTCCCTGAGCGACGATCCGCCGGCGCGGATCGCGTTGCGCAGGGTAGTCTTGACCGCGCGCACGAGACGCTCGCCGCGCGCGATGGAGAGGCTGCCGGCGCGCGCGCGCGGGCTGATCGCGGCGAGAAACAGGCTTTCGGAAGCGTAGATGTTGCCCACGCCGACGACCTGCTTCGAGTCCATGAGGAATTGCTTGATCGCGGTGCGCCGGCCGCGCGTGAGCGCGTGCAGGTGCGCTGCGTCGAACGCGCGCGTGAGCGGCTCGACGCCGAGGTGGCGCAGCAGGGGATGCGTCTCGGGGGCCTGGGCGGTCCACAGCACCGCGCCGAAGCGGCGCGGATCGCGCAGGCGCAGCAACTTGCCGTCGATCTCGAGGTCGAAGTGATCGTGCTTGCCGGGCGGCGTGCCCGCTGCCACCACGCGCAGGCTGCCCGACATGCCCAGGTGCAGGA
>SBAS01000039.1 GCA_005240145.1 Nitrosomonadales bacterium
AGCGTGTACAGCGCCCTCTTTGCCTTCGACATTTCCGCCCCCCTTGCTCAAAGTTTAGTCGCCCAGCAAGGGATACGTTTTTCGGGGGCAAGGTCAGGTCGCTGCTCGGCATGGGCATCATCGTCGCCTCCGGCATCTACCTCGTCGGCCACCAGCGGCTCACCATGCACCGGCGCTGATCTAGAATCGGCGCATGCCTACCGCCACCTGGAACGGCGCCGTGCTCGCCCAAGCCGCAGACGACGAAATCGAGCTCGTCGAAGGCAACGTGTACTTTCCCCCGGACAAGGTGGATCGGACCTACCTGCGCGACTCCCAGACCCATACGGTGTGCAGCTGGAAGGGCACGGCGAGCTACTACGACGTCGTCGTGGACGGGAAGACCAACAAGGACGCGGCCTGGTACTACCCCGTGACCAAGCCCGCCGCGGAAAACATTGCCGGCTATGTCGCCTTTTGGAAAGGTGTCAGCGTAGAGCAGTAGCCTCGTTGGATTTCTTCGCCGCCTCGTAGAGGAACTCCGGCGCCAGATCGGCGCCATTTGGCCAGACCACCGTCTCGCACTCCGGATGCACCGCCGCCTGTGCGAAAAGCTCGACGTCTTTGAGAGGCTCGAATACCGGACCCCACAGCTCTGAGGTCAGGTCCACGGTGCCGCAAACGCCAGTTAACGTCCCGGCTAACGCGCCGCCCGCTTGCGGGCGGTCGTCGTCGAGCCGGTGGTTAGACCTCGCTCTTTGACACGTTTAAGCGCGTCGTTGATGCGCGATTGGTAACCCGTGCCCTGCGCTCGAAAGAATGCGATGACGTCGGCGTCGAGACGGATGGTCGTGAGTACTTTTGTCGGAGACTTCTGCGGACCACGACCGCGACGCATGACCGCTGTGCCAAGCATCTCCTCCGACCAAGGAGGATTGTCTCGGTCAACGATTTTTGCGGAAATACTCTTCGGCGGTTTCAAGGTAATAGCGCGCTTCATATTTTTCGGCCCTTCGTAAAGAGATGACGTGCATGTCCTCGTCCCGGTCAACGTGAACCAGGACGACCACCTCGCCACTCAGGATCCCGAACGTCACCAGCCGGCTTTCGCCGTAGCTCTCCCGCACGTCCTCGCGGGTAACGGTGAAGTTGTCCCAAATGGCTTCGGACCCCTCGAAGTCCAACCCGTGCGCCTTGATGTTCCTGCGGCGTTTGGGTTCGTCCCAAGAGGTTATACTTATATTGTAGTAACAATATGAAGTTGGCGCAAATTAAAAGTCGACAACTGCGCTGTGCGAGGTCCAACTTGTATTAGGCAGCATGATGCCGCCGAGATTTGAATATGCCTGTAGATAAAAATATCTGGTATTGGATAGATGCATATGCCGGAACATATCCAGGTTTGGATATCCAATATTGGATACTCGGAATTGGTCGGGACCGAGCAATGCGCGATGGGTCCCCGCCGTCGGGGGGACGACAAGACTCAGGCCCGCTCGAATATCGCGGCGATGCCCTGCCCGCCGCCGATGCACATGGTGACCAGCGCATAGCGCTTCTGGGTGCGATGCAGTTCGTAGATCGCCTTCACCGTGAGGATCGCGCCGGTGGCGCCGATCGGGTGGCCCAGCGCCACCGCGCCGCCGTTCGGATTCACTTTCGCCGGATCGAGGCCCAGGTCCTTCGTCACCGCCATGGCCTGCGCGGCGAAAGCTTCGTTCGACTCGATCACGTCCATGTCGGCGGGCTTGAGGCCGGCCTTCTCGAACAGACGCCGCACCGCGGGGATCGGCCCCAGGCCCATCACGTTCGGCTCGACGCCGGCGTGGGCGTAGGCGACCAGCCGCGCCAACGGTTTGAGGTTTTGTTTTTGGGCGTATTCAGAACTACACATTACGATCGCGGCGCCGGCGTCATTGATGCCCGAGGCGTTGCCGGCAGTCACCGTGCCGTCCTTCTTGAACACGGCCTTGAGCTTCTGGAAATCCTCGATCTTTGCGCCCTTGCGCACGTGCTCGTCGGTCGTGAAATTCTCGACGCCTTTGCGGGTTTTGAGTTCGATCGGGACGATCTGGTCCTTGAATAGCCCCTTGTCGAGCGCATTCGCGGCCCGCTTGTGAGACTCCAGCGCGAAGGCGTCCTGCTCCTCGCGCGTAAAACCGAACTTGGCGGCGATATTCTCCGCGGTGATGCCCATATGGCCGTGGCCGAAGGGGTCATGCAGCGCGCCGGTCATGGCGTCCACCACCGCGCCGTCGCCCATCCTCTGGCCCCAGCGTCCGGCGGGCAGGAAGTAGGCCGCGCGGCTCATGCTCTCCGCGCCGCCGCCGACCACGACGTCGGTGTCGCCGAGCAGGATGTGCTGCGCGGCCGAAACGATCGCCTGCAAACCCGAGCCGCACAGGCGATTGACCGTGAGGCAGGGCGTGCCCACCGGCAGGCCGGCCTCGATCGCGGCGACGCGCGAGACGTACATGTCCTTCGCCTCGCCATGGATCACGCTGCCCATCACGACGTGGCCGACGCTCGCCGGGTCGAGCTTCGCGCGCGCGACCGCTTCCTTGATCGCGATTGCGCCGAGTTTCGTGGTTCCCAGGTCTTTCAGCGAACCGCCGTAGCCGCCGATCGCCGTGCGCGCGCCGCTCACCACCATGACTTCTCGTGTGTTCATGCCAGCCTCCCGTGTAGATCGTGCTTGCCGGAGCGTTCGATGCAGACGTCGACAAACTGTCCTGCTTTTACTCCAGGGGTTTTCTCAAAGTAAACCAAACCATCAATCTCCGGCGCGTCGGCGGCGGAGCGCCCGATCCCCGGCGCATCGACAAGAATCTTCTGCGTCGTTCCAACTTTGGCCTTCAGCCTGTCCCTGCTGATCTTCGCTTGCACCAGCATGAACCTCTTCCTCCGCTCTTCTCTTGTTTCCGCGGGCACCGGGTCGGGCAGCGCATTCGCCTTGGCGCCGTCCACCGGCGAGTAGGCAAAGCAGCCGACGCGATCCAGTTGTGCTTCCTGCAGAAAATCCAGCAGCAATTCGAACTCCGCTTCCGTTTCGCCGGGGAAACCGGCGATGAAAGTGCTCCGGATCGTCAGCTCGGGACAGATCTTGCGCCACTCGCCGATCCGCGCGAGGACCTTCTCGGCCGCCGCCGGGCGCTTCATGAGTTTGAGGATGCGCGGGCTCGCATGCTGGAACGGGATGTCGAGGTACGGCAGGAGCTTGCCCTCCGCCATCAGCGGGATGACCTCGTCCACGCTGGGATACGGATAGACGTAATGCAGGCGCACCCACACGCCGAGCTCGCCGAGAGATTTGGCAAGTTGCAGGAAATTTGTCTTGATTGGTTTTCCGCCGTGAAAACCAGTCCTGTATTTGACGTCGACCCCGTATGCGCTCGTGTCCTGCGAGATCACCAGCAGTTCCTTTACGCCCGCCTTCACCAGGTGCTCGGCTTCCTGCATCACCTCGCCGATCGGCCGCGACACCAGGTCGCCGCGCATCGAGGGAATGATGCAGAACGTGCAGCGGTGGTTGCAGCCCTCGGAAATCTTCAGATAGGCGTAGTGATTCGGCGTGAGCTTGATGCCTTGTGGAGGCACAAGGTCCGTGAAAGGGTCGTGCGGCTTTGGCAGGTGAGCGTGGACCGCTTTCATCACGCCCGGCGTATCGTGCGGCCCCGTGATGGCCAGCACGGAGGGGTGGGCTTTTCTTACCAGATCTTCTTTGAATCCCAGACAACCCGTCACGACGACTTTGCCATTCTCGGCGAGCGCCTCGCCGATGGCGCCGAGCGATTCCTCGACCGCCGCGTCGATGAAGCCGCAGGTGTTGACGATGACGAGGTCGGCGCCGGCGTAGTCGGGCGCGGTGACGTAGCCCTCGGCCCGGAGCTGGGTGAGGATCCGTTCGGAATCTACGAGCGCTTTGGGGCAGCCTAGAGAGACGAATCCAACTTTAGGATTTTCTTTCAAGGCTTTTTATCTGGGCCACCTTGTGGCGGAAATCCCGGGAACTGGAAGCCGGTGAACATGTTGCGCGCCTGGTTCTGCATCTGGTCCTGGAACTGCGCGAACATTTTCTGGCTCTGCTCCATGTAGGCCTGCATCAGCCCCTGCATCGCCGGGCCCTGCATGTTCATGAACTGCGCCCAGATTTCGTTCGAGCTGCGCGAGCCGTCGCCGTAGAGCTTGTGCGACTGCTCCTGCAGCGCCTTCTGCATCTGCTGGAAGCCCTCGAGGTTCTTTTCCAGGTACGAGCCCATGAAGCCCTGCATCGCGCTGCCGTAGGAACGGATCACCTGCGACAAAAGGTCGGAGGAGAACATCGGCATGCCGCTCGATTCCTCGTCGAGGATGATCTGCAGCAGGATCTGGCGCGACAGGTCCTCGTTGGTCTTGGCGTCGAGCACCTGGAAGGACTCGTTCTTCAGCACCATCTGCTTCACGTCCGCGAGCGTGATGTAGCTCGAGGTCTTGGTGTCGTAGAGTCGGCGGTTCGGATACTTCTTGATCAGCCGAACCTGCGGGTCCGTCTTGTCCTCTGGAATTGCGGCCATAGCGGTCTGCTCCTCAGTACATGTGCTGCCCGCCGTTGATCGAGACGTTGGCCCCGGTCACGAACGCGGCTTCTTCCGAGCACAGATAAATGATCAATCCGGCGATCTCCTCGGGCTTGCCGAGGCGCCCCACCGGGATCTGCGGCAGGATCTTTGAGTCGAGAATCTCCTTCGGGATCGCGGTCACCATCTTGGTGCCGATGTATCCCGGCGATATGGTGTTGATGGTCACGCCCTTCTTCGCCACTTCGAGCGCGAGCGCCTTGGTGAAGCCGTGGATGCCCGACTTCGCCGCGGAATAGTTGGTCTGGCCGAAGGCGCCTTTCTGGCCGTTCACCGAGGCGACGTTGATGACGCGGCCCCAGTTGCGCTCCACCATGCCGTCCATCACCTGCTTGGTCATGTTGAAGCAGGAATCGAGGTTGGTGCGCATCACCGCGTCCCAGTCGCCCTTGGTCATTTTCTTGAACGTCATGTCGCGCGTGATGCCGGCGTTGTTGACGAGGATGTCGATGTCGCCGCAATCCTTGCGGATCTGCGCGCATTTCGCCGCGCTGTCCTCGAAGGACACGACGTCCACCGGATAGGCGGCGAAGCTGTAGCCCTTGCCCTTCATTTCGTCGAGCCAGGACCGGTACTTGGTGTTAGAGGGCGAATAGGTCACCACCACCTGGTAGCCGGCGTCCGCCATCTTGGTACTGATGGATTCGCCGAGACCGCCCATGCCGCCTGTCACCACCGCCACTTTTTTCGCCATCTTTTCCCCTTCAGGATCCAGAACCAGTCTACTACATCATGTGCATGCCGCCGTTCACCGAAATGTTCGCGCCGGTGATGTAGCCCGCCTCTTCCGAGGCGAGGAACGCGACCACGGCGGCGATTTCCTCGGGCTGCGCGAGCCGGCCCATCGGAATCGAATCCACGATCTGCTGACGCACGTCGGCGCGGATCGCCATCACCAGGTCGGTCTCGACGTACCCGGGCGAGACCGTGTTCACGGTGACGCCCTTGCGCACCACTTCCTGCGCCAGCGCCTTGGAGAAGCCGGCCATGCCGGCCTTGGCGGCCGAGTAGTTGGTCTGGCCGAACTGGCCCTTGATGGCGTTCACCGAGGAGATGTTGATGATCCTCCCCCAGGCGCGCTCGGTCATGCCGTCGATCACCTGGCGCGTGACATTGAAGACGCTGTTCAGGTTGGTGTTGATGACATCGAACCACTCGCGCTCGGTCATGCGCTTGAAAATCGCGTCGCGCGTGATGCCGGCGTTGTTGACCAGGACATCGATGCCGCCCACCACCGAGCGCAGGTTGTGGAACATGCTGGCGCAGCTCTCGAAATCGGCGACATTGCCTTCGGCGGCGTGCACCCTGAAGCCGTCCTTGCGCATCGCGCCCAGCCACTCGTCCTTGCGCGCGTAATCCGGCAGGCAGCCGGCGACGATGGTGTGGCCGGCGCCGGCCAGGCGCCGGCAGATCGCGCTGCCGATGCCGCCCATGCCGCCGGTGACGAACACCACGCGCTTCGGCAGCACTTCAGACTTGAGCACCGCGCTCATCGCTCGACAGCCAGTGCAACGCCCATGCCGCCGCCGATGCACAGCGAGGCGAGTCCCTTCTTCGCGTCGCGCTTGTGCATTTCATGCAACAGCGTGACGAGGATGCGGCAGCCCGAAGCGCCGATCGGGTGACCGAGCGCGATCGCGCCGCCGTTGACGTTGACCTTCGAAGTGTCCCAGCCCATCTGCCGGTTTACCGCGATGGCCTGCGCCGCAAAAGCCTCGTTGATTTCCATCAGGTCGATGTCCTTCGGCGCCCAGCCCGCGCGCGACAGGCAGCGCTTGGAGGCCGGCACCGGGCCCATGCCCATGTATTTCGGATCGACGCCCGCCGAGGCGAAAGCCTTGATGCGCGCCAATGGTTTCAGCCCCAGTTCCCTTAGTTTTCTTGCGCTGCACAGGACAACGACAGCCGCACCATCGTTGATGCCCGAAGCATTGGCCGCAGTCACCGTGCCGTTCTTGTCGAAAGCGGGTTTCAGACCCTTCAAGCCGTCGAGCGTTGCGCCGTGGCGCGGAAACTCGTCGACGCCGAACACCACCGGCCCCTTGCGCGAAGGAACCTCATAGGGAACGATCTCGTCGTTGAACCTGCCGGCCTTCTGTGCGGCTTCGGTCTTGTTCTGGCTCTGCACCGCGAACTCGTCCTGCTCCGTGCGCGTGACGGCGTATTCCTTGGCGACGTTCTCGGCCGTGATGCCCATGTGGTACTGGTTGTAGACGTCCCACAGGCCGTCGACGATCATGGAGTCGACCATCTTCGCGTCGCCCATGCGAAAGCCGTCGCGCGAGCCGTTGAGCACGTGCGGCGCGGCGCTCATGTTTTCCTGCCCGCCCGCCACCACGATGTCGGCATCGCCGTTGGCGATGGATTGCGCGCCAAGCATCGCGGCCTTGAGGCCGGAACCGCAGACCTTGTTGATGGTCATCGCCGGCACCATGTCAGGCAGTCCGGCCCAGATGGCCGCCTGGCGCGCCGCATTCTGTCCCACCGCCGCAGTCAGCACCTGCCCCATGATGACTTCCGATACCTGGTCGCCCGCCACGCCGGCGCGCTCCAGCGCATTCTTGATGACGTGCGCGCCGAGCCTGGCCGCCGGAACGCCGGCGAGCGAGCCGCCGAACTTGCCGATCGCGCTGCGCGCCGCGCCTACGATGTAGATGTCTTCCATGTCGGTTCTCCTGGTTAGGCCTGGCTTGCCTTCTGTTTGACGTAACGCCCCGGTGCGGCTTCGATCACCGGATAGAGCGTGCTGCCGGTACTGGCCGGCGCTTCACGGGTTTTACCATCCGTACCGCCTTTGAATTCTTCCAGCCACTGCGACCAGCGCGGCCACCAGCTGCCGCGCTCTTCGCGCGCCTGCGCCAGCCAGTCGTCGGGATTTTCGCAGTAATTTTCCGCGTGCCAGAAACTGCGCTTGCCTCCCGCGGCCGGGTTGATGACGCCCGCGATGTGGCCGGAAGCGCCCAGCACGAACTGCTTCTCGCCGCCCAGCAGGCCGAGCGAACGGTAGGCCGCGCGCCAGGGCACGATGTGGTCCTCGCGCGTCGCGAGGATGAACGTGGGCCGGTCCACCTTGCCCAGGTCCACGCTGACGCCGCAGTTCTGCAGCGCGCCCGGCACGCGCAGGCGGTTCTCGAGATACGTATTGCGCACGTAGTTGCAGTACATCGGGCCCGGCAGGTTGGTGCTGTCGGCGTTCCAGTACAGCAGGTCGAAGGCCGCAGGCGTGCCGCCCAGCAGGTAATTGTTGACCACGTAGGGCCAGATCAGGTCGTTCGCGCGCAGCGCGTTAAAGCTCGCCGCGAGGTCCGCCCCGGGCAGGATGCCGCCGCCGCCGATCGCCGCTTCGCGCGCCGCGACGCCGTTTTCGTCGATGAAAATCCCGATCTGGCCCGGGGCCGCGAAATCGAGCATGGTGGCGAGGTAGGTGACGCTCTCGACGTCGCTCTCGCCCTTCGCCGCCTGGACCGCGAGCGCCGCGGCAAGCAGTGTACCGCCGACGCAGAAGCCGAGCGCATTGACGCGGCTGCTCTGGGTAATGCTCTTGGCGACGGCAACAGCCTGCAATATGGCGGCGAGGTAATCGTCCCAGGCGTAGTGGCCTTCGGCGGGCCCGACGTTGCGCCACGAAACCATGAACACCGTGTGGCCCTGCTCCACCGCGTAGCGCACGAAGGAATTTTCCGGCCGCAGGTCGAGGATGTAGTACTTGTTGATGCACGGCGGCACCATCACCAGCGGCCGCGCACCCACCTGAGGAGTCGACGCCCGGTATTGGATCAGCTGCATCAGGCCGTTCTCGTACACCACGTCGCCGGGCGTGAGCGCGAGATTCCTGCCGATCTCGAACGCGGCCTCGTCGCTCTGGCTGATGCGGCCCTTGTGCAGGTCGGCGATCAGGTTGGCGATGCCCTGGGTGAGGCTTTCCCCGTTCGAGTCGAGCGCGAGCCTGAGCACCGCCGGATTGGTGGCGGCGAAATTTGACGGCGACATGGCGTCGCACCACTGCTTCACGGCGAACTGCAGGCGCTCGCGGGATTTCGCATCCAGCTCCGCGCCGGCCGCGAGTTCGGCGAGAAAGTCGCAGGCGAGCAGGTAGGACTGCTTGAGATAGGAGAAATACGGGTTATCGCGCCACTCGCGCGCGGCGAAGCGCCGGTCGCCCGGCTCGGGTTTCACCGCCGGCTCGGCGAGCGCCTTTGCGCTGCCCTGCGGATCGATCAGCGCGGTCCAAAGCTGCGCCTGCTTCGCGACATAACTCGACTGCAGGGCGCTCAACTGCGCCGCGGCTTGGCTGCTTGCCTGCAGCAGGCTGGACATCCAGATCGCGGCATCCGGCAGTTCCGGGGGACGCGACGTGAAGGGGGAAATGTGCGGCTGCAAAAGCGGCCTTTTGATGGGGACGGGGTGACCCGTTCAGCCCATAATTTTGCACCGCACAAATAGCTAATGCAAGTCCCCCAACAAGACGCGCACGAGTGCGATCGAGCCGATGCCCAGGCCGATCAGCAGCGATTGGGACAGGGTGGCGCGCAGCTCGGGCCGGCGATGCAGACCCGGTATCAGGTCGGCGACCGCCACGTAGATCATGCTGGCGCCCACGATGCCCAGCAGCACCGGGGTCCACCCCTCTATCACCTGCAGCGAGTAGTAGCCGAGCACGCCGCCCACCAGCGTGGCGCAGGAGGACAGCATGTTGAGCACGAACGCCTTGGTCTTCGAGTAGCCCGAATTCAGCAGGATGACGAAATCGCCCACCTCCTGCGGGATCTCGTGCGCCACGATCGCGATCGCGGTGATGATGCCGAGCTGCGTGCTCTGCAGGAACGCCGCGGCGATGAGGATGCCGTCGAGGAAATTGTGGATGGTGTCGCCCACCACGATCAGCGCGCCGGAGCGCCCGTGGTCGTGGGTATGCGAATGCTCGTCATGGTCGTGCGAGTGGCGCCACAACAGCAGTTTCTCGAGGAGGAAGAAAACCAGGATGCCGCCGAGGATCGACAGCGCCACGGCGTGCGGCTCGCCGTGCTCGAAGGCATGCGGGATGACTTCAAGGAACGAGGCGCCGAGCAGCGTGCCGACGGCGAACGACACGAGCGCCGGAATCCAGGCCGCGCGCACCACGAGCGCAAATGCGGCGGCGCAGACGGAAAGGATTCCGCCCGCGAGGCTTGCGGCGACGATCCAGCCGAGCGCAGTCATTGGGGGGCGAAATTGTACGCGAGAGGGAACAGGGGAACCCAGGTTCCCCCGTTACCCCTCGAGAGGGAACAGGGGAACCCAGGTTCCCCCGTTACCCCCTCCTAACAGATCCAGATAGCTGCGGCCATGCGCTCGCTCGCCTTGTCCCTGCGATAGGAAAAGAAACGGGCCGGGTCCGCTGCGGTGCTGAAGCCTCCGCCGAAGACCCGCGCGATGCCCAGCGCGGCAAGGCGCTGCCTGGCGACGGCGTAGAGATCCAGATGCCAGTGGCCCGGGCGCGTGGCCTGGAATGCGCTCCCGGCCTGCGCATCGTGCTCGAGGAACGCGCTGCGCACCTCTTCACCCACCTCGTAGTCCGCCGGACCGATCGCCGGACCGAGCCACGCCAGAACACGCTCCGCCGGCGTGTCCATCGCGGCGACGGCGGACTCGATTACGCCGGCGCCAAGCCCTCGCCAGCCGGCGTGCGCGATGGCGACGACTTCGCCGCCATCGTGGGCGAGCAGCACCGGCATGCAATCGGCCACCATCACCGTGCAGACGGTATTCGTTTTACGCGTATACGAAGCGTCGGCAACCGTCCAGGCCAGCGCGCCTGCCGCGTCGACGACGCCGGTGCCATGCACCTGCTTCAGCCACTTCGGCTCGCCGGGCAGATGCTCGCGCAGGCGCGCGCGGTCTTCAGGGAGTTTCATGTCGCCCTGCGCGCGGGTCGTCACCAACGCCCGCACGCGGGCGGGAGCCGGCCAGTCCGGAACGATCAGTTCAGCGTGCACTGCTGGCCGCGCGCCGCAGGCCGGCGACGAGTTTTTTCATGTCGGCGGGCAAGGGCACGCTCCAGCTCATGTGCCTGCCGCTGCGCGGATGCGTCAGCTCCAGCGCCGTCGCATGCAGCGCCTGGCGGCCGAATTCCACGGCATTGCTCGCGCCGCGGCGATAGACCGTGTCGCCCACGATCGGACACTTGATGTGCTGCAGGTGCACGCGGATCTGGTGCGTACGGCCGGTTTCGAGGCGGCACTCCAGGAGCGAGAAACCGGTCCGCGCGCCTTTGCCGAAGCGCTCGAGCACGGTGTAGGCGGTGCGCGCCTCCCTGCCGCCGGCGCTCACCGCCATGCGCGTGCGCGCGCGCGGGTCGCGGCCGATCGGCGCATCGATCGTGCCCTGCGCCGGCGGCTCGCCATGCACCAGCGCGAGATACGTGCGCTTCACGCTGCGCGCGGCGAGCTGCGCGGCGAGGCGCGCCTGGGCGCTGAGATTCTTCGCCACCACCAGCAGGCCGCTGGTGTCCTTGTCCAGGCGGTGCACGATCCCCGCGCGCGGCACCTTGCGCAACGACGGCGCGTGCGCAAGCAGGCCGTTGAGCAGCGTGTGCTGCGGATTGCCGGCGCCGGGATGGACGACGAGCCCGACCGGCTTGTCGATCACGATCAGGTCGGCGTCCTCGTACACGACCTCGAGCGCCATGCGCTCGGCCCTGGGCGCGGCCACGTCAGCCGCCGCCGGAGGATCGAGCACGACCGCTTCGCCGCCGATGGCCTTTTCACTGCCCCTCACCTGCATGCCTTCGACCAGCACATGGCCGGATTTCAGCCAGGCCTGCAGGCGGTTGCGCGAATACTGCGGGAACATCCTCGCCAGCGCGAGGTCCATGCGCAGTCCGCCGAGTTCCCCGGGAACCGCGGCGGCGAGCACTTCGAGGGGCGCCTCGTCCCATTCGAAATCCTCCTCGGCGGTATAATTTTTCGCCATGAAACGAAGTTTACTTGCTCTGTTGTTGCTCGCCGCTGCGGCCTTCCTGCTGCCGGGCTGCGGCCTGCTGCCGAAGGACACCGACGAGACCCTGGGCTGGTCGGCGCAGAAGCTCTATGGCGAAGCCAAGGATGCGATGGGCGCGCGCAGCTGGGAAAAGGCGATCAAGCTGCTCGAGAAGCTCGAGGCGCGCTATCCCTACGGCCGCTTCGCGCAGCAGGCGCGGCTGGATGTCGCCTACGCCTACTGGAAGAACAACGAGCGCGCCTCGGCGATCGCGGCCGCGGACCGCTTCATCAAGCTGTATCCGAACCACGCCAACGTCGACTATGCGTACTACCTGAAGGGCCTCATCAACTTCAACGAGAACACGGGCCTGCTCAGCTTCATCGACAGCCCGGACATGACCGAGCGGGATTCGAAGGGCACGCGCGAGGCCTTCGAGTCCTTCAAGGAACTCTCGACCCGTTTCCCGGATTCGAAGTACACCGAGGATGCGCATGCGCGCATGCGTTACCTCGTGAATGCGCTCGCGCAGTACGAAGTGCATGTTGCGCGCTACTACATGAAGCGCGGCGCCTTCGTCGCCGCGGCCAACCGCGCCCAGTTGGCGGTGCAGAACTATCCGCAGGCGCCGGCGCTGGAGGAAGCGGTGTTCATCATGGTCAGGGCCTACGATTCCCTGGGCATGACCGACCTGCGCGACGCGGCCGATCGCGTCATGCGCAAGAACTTCCCCGAGAGCCGCTACTTCACCGGCAAGGGTGGCCGCAGCGCCTCCTGGTGGAAGCTCTGGGACCCCGACTGGTAAAAACAGGGACAGTCCACGTTTTCCGCTTGGAAAACGTGGACTGTCCCTGTTTTTCTAGAGCTTGATGTTTTCGGCCGCGATGTAATCGCGGATCATGCTTTGCACGTCGGGATCGGGCTTGAAGCCCATCGCCAGCGCGCGCGGTGTGCGGAAATTCACCGGCCAGGTCTTCACGATCGCCTGGATGCGCGCATCGGCCTTGTAGAGCACGCGCTTCGCCACCGCATCGCCCGCCACCTTGCGCAGCGCCTCGACCATCTCGGCCACGCTCGCCGTGATGCCCGGAAGATTCAGCCAGCGCTGCGTTCCCCAGGCCTGCGGCGGCAGTTCCCAGGCGTGGATGAAGGCGTCCACCACGCGCCCGGGCGAGAGCAGCCAGACGCCGGTTTCCGGCGCCACCGGGCATTCCGAGATCACGCCGTTCAACGGCTCGCGGATGATGCCGCTCGCGAACGAAGAGGCCGCCGCATTGGGCTTGCCCGCGCGCACCACGATCGTCGGCAGCCGCAGCGAACGGCCGTCGAGAAATCCCTTGCGCGTGTAGTCGGTGATGAGGTATTCGCCGATCACTTTCTGCGCGCCGTAGGAGGTCTGCGGATTGGCGATGGTCGAGTCGTCGAGGACCTGCGGCAGGTCGCCGCCGAACGCCGCCACCGAACTGGTGTAGACGAGGCGTGGAACATTTTCGCATCTGCGCATCTGCGCAAGCAGCGCCTCGACACCCTTCAGGTTCACGCGCATGCCGAGGTCGAAATCGGACTCCGCCTGGCCGCTCACCACCGCGGCGAGATGGAATACGGCGTCCGTGCCCGGAGTGCAGACGCTCGCGATGACCTTTTCGTCGGAGACATCCCCGGTCACTGCCGTCACCTTCTGCAGTTTTTCGACACCGGGAGGAAACGCGCCATCCAGCAAGGTGATCGAGGTAATCGACTGGCCGCCCAGTTGGCCGCGCGCGAGCAGCGTCTTGGCGAGCTTGAAGCCGAGGAAGCCGCCGCCGCCGGTGATGAGTATTTTCATGCCGGAATTCTATCGAAGAATGCCTGCACATCGGCCAGTTCGCGCGTCTGTTTCATCGGCGGCAGGCTGGCGCGCACGGTACGCCCGTAGCTCTTGCTGTACAGGCGCGGGTCGCACAGCACCAGCACGCCGCGGTCATCCTCGTCGCGGATCAGCCGGCCGGCGCCCTGCTTCAACTGCAGCACGGCCTGCGGCAGCTGGTAGTCCATGAACGGGTTGCCGCCTTCGTTGCGCAACGCCTCGATGCGGGCCGAGAGCACCGGGTCCTCGGGCGGGGCGAAGGGCAGCTTGTCGATCAGCACCACCGACAGCGCCTCGCCGCGCACGTCCACGCCCTCCCAGAACGAGGCCGCGCCGAGGAGCACCGCGTTGCCGAGCGCGCGGAATCGCACCAGCAGCTCGCTGCGCGAGCCGGTGCCCTGCACCAGGAGCGGATAGTCGATGCGGTCCTTCAGCAGCTCGTGCGCGCGCCGCAGCGCGCGGTGCGAGGTAAAGAGCAGGAAGGCGCGGCCGCCGCTGGCGTGGAGCACCGGCAGCGCCGCCTGGACCACCTTCTCCGTGTAGGCCGGATCGTTGGGGTCCGGCGGCAATCCTTTCGGCGTATAGAGCAGGGCCTGGCGCTCGAAGTCGAACGGGCTCGGCCAAGTCCGAGCGGCGGCGTCCTCGATGCCCAGCTCGCGCTTGAAATGGGAGAAATCCTCGCCCATCGCCAGCGTCGCCGAAGTGAAGATCCAGGCGCGCGGATGATCCAGCATCTGCTTGCGAAACAGTTCCGCCGGGATGAGCGGCGTGATGTGCAGCTGCAGCGAATGGCCGTACACCTCCACCCAGCGCACTTCGTTCTTCGTGCCTTCCTCGCCGATGCGTGCCAGCAATGCCGCCGCTTCGCCGGCGCGGCGCGCGCAGGCGCCCAGGCCTTCGGAGCGTTCCGCTTGCTCGGCGAGGGGTTTGCGCAGCGCTTGCAGCGCCTGGCTCAGCGCCTGCAGTGCATCCGCAAATCCGGTTTCGCGCACCGCCTGATTCCAGCCCAGACGCTGCCCTTCCTTTGAA
>SBAS01000034.1 GCA_005240145.1 Nitrosomonadales bacterium
CAGGCGCCGGCGCCTGGGCCTGGTACGCCACGCGCAACGCGGCGGGTGAAATCAAATACCGTACCGGCAACGTGGAGCGCGGCCCGCTGCAGGCGGTGGTGGTGGCGAGCGGCACGCTCAACGCGGTGACCACGGTGCAGGTCGGCTCCCAGGTTTCGGGACAGATCCTGGAAATCTTCGCCGATTTCAACACCCAGGTGAAGAAGGACATGGTCATCGCGCGCATCGATCCGCAAAGCTTCGAGCTGCGGGTCAACCAGACGCGCGCCGACGTCGACGCTGCGAAAAGCGCGGTCGCCGTGGCGATGTCGAACCTGTCGGCGCAGCGTGCCGAGGTCGGGCGCGTCAAGGTGGCGCTCGCCGATGCCGAGCGCGACCTCAGCCGCAAGAAGATGCTGGTCGAGAAGGGGTTCATCTCGCCCGCGGAGCTCGACAAGGCGAAGGCACTCTACGACGGCACGCGCGAGCAGCTGAAGTCGGTCGAAGCGCAGGCCCAGGTCAACGAGTCGCAGATCGCCAGCGCGCAGGCGACCGTCAAGCAGCGCGAGGCGCTGCTCAGGCAGTCGCAGGTGGACCTCGAGCGCACCATCATCCGCGCGCCGGTGAACGGCACCGTGATCCTGAAGAACATCGACGCCGGGCAGACGGTCGCCGCAAGCCTGCAGGCGCCGGTCCTGTTCACGATCGCGCAGGACCTGCGCGACATGCAGGTCGAGGCGGCGATCGACGAGGCCGATGTCGGGCGCCTGCGCGTCGGCCAGCAGGCCAATTTCACGGTGGATGCCTTCCCGCGGCGCAATTTCACGGGCGAAATCCGGCAGATCCGCAAATCGCCGGTAAACGTGCAGAACGTCATCAGCTACACGGTGGTGATCTCCGCCGCGAACCCCGACCAGTCGCTCCTTCCGGGCATGACGGCCAACGTGCGCGTGGTGGTGGATAGCCGCGACAACGTGCTCAAGCTGGCGAACGCCGCCCTGCGCTTCCGTCCCAGTGGCGGCGCGGGCGGGGACGGCAAGGCCCCCGCCGCCGACGCCGCAGTGACACCACAGACGGGCGGCAACGCCGCGCAGCAGTTCCGCCAGCGCGTCTTCGATGAACTCAAGCCCGACGCTTCGCAGAAGGCCAAGCTGGAGCAGATCTTCGACGACGTGCGGCAGAAAATGCTGCAGCTGCGCGACATGCCCAAGGACGGCGACCGGCGCAAGGCGGGCGAACGCCTGCGCACCGAATCGCGCATGCGGGTAATGGATGTCCTCACCGATGCGCAAAAACCCGTCTACGAGCGGCTGCTGGCCGAAATAGGCGGCGGCCGGCCCGGCGCCACCGCCGCCGGCCGCGTCTGGATCCGCGGGCCGGACGGCCGGCCCAAGGCGGTGGACATAAAAACCGGCCTCACCGACGGCACCAGCACCGAATTGGCGGAGGGCCCGCTCAAGGAGGGCGACGAGGTGCTCCTCGGCATCGGAGAATCGAGCGCGGCGCCGAAGAAGGCCGGCGCCTCGGGCCCGCGCATGTTCTGATGGACGCGGCACCAAATCCGCAGTTAATCCGCACGCGCGACCTGTCGAAGACCTACCAGGTCGGCGACAACGTGATCAAGGCCCTCGGCGGTGTCAGCGTCGACATCGCACAGGGCGAATTCACCGCGGTGATGGGCCCGTCGGGCTCCGGCAAGTCGACCTTCATGAACATGCTCGGCTGCCTGGATCGTCCGAGCTCTGGCGAGTACGTGCTGGGTGCCAGGCGCGTGTCGGAACTGGCCGGCGACGAGCTCGCGCAGGTGCGCAACAGCAGCATCGGTTTCGTCTTCCAGACCTTCAACCTGCTCGCGCGCACCGCCGCCGTGGAAAACGTCGAGCTGCCGCTGGTCTACGCCGGCGTACCCGCGGCCGAGCGCCGCCGGCGCGCCCTGGAGATGCTCGCCAAGGTGGGCCTTGCCGAGCGCGCCGAGCACCACCCGGGGCAGCTTTCCGGCGGCCAGCAGCAGCGCGTGGCGATCGCCCGCGCCCTCGTAACGCGGCCGCTGCTGATTCTCGCCGACGAACCCACCGGCGCGCTCGATTCGCGCACCAGTCTGGAGATCATGGCCCTGCTGCAGGAGCTCAACCGCGGCGGCATGACGGTGGTGCTCGTGACCCATGAACCGGAAGTGGCGCGCTTCGCCCGCCGCGTGCTTTACTTTCGCGATGGCCTGATGGTCAAAGACGCAGTCAACGCAGAACCTGAATTCGCATGAACCTTAGCGGACTTCTCAGGGTCGCGATGCGCGCGCTGGCGGTGAACAAGCTGCGCAGCCTGCTGACCATGCTCGGCATCATCATCGGCGTGGCTGCCGTGATCGTGATGATCGCAGTCGGCGCCGGTGCGCAGGCGCGCGTCGAAGAGCAGATCCGTTCGCTCGGCTCCAACCTGCTGCTGATCCTTTCGGGCACCACCACCTCGGGCGGGGTGCGGATGGGCTTTGGCTCCAACCAGACCATCTCGGAGGACGATGCAGCCGCCATCCCGCGTGAAATCCCCGAGACCATGGCGGCGCCCGCGCTGCGCGGCACGGCGCAGCTCATCTGGGGCAACCAGAACTGGTCCACGGTCATTTTCGGCGTGACGCCGGACTACATCGATGTGCGCCAGTGGGAAATCGCGGCCGGCCGGATGTTCGATGCCCCCGACATGGCGGGCGCCACCAAGGTGTGCCTGGTCGGCCAGACGGTGGCGCGGCAGCTGTTCGGCGGCGCGAATCCGCTCGGCCAGGTGATCCGCGTGCGGCGCGTGCCCTTCACCGTGATCGGCGTGCTCGAGTCCAAGGGCCAGAGCATGATGGGCACCGACCAGGACGACCTCGTCCTGATGCCGATCAGCACCGCGCGCAAGCGCGTGCTGGGGGCGAGCAACCTCGCCAAGCAGCGCAGCGTCAGCACCATCTGGGTCAAGGTGGCCGACGGCTACGACATGAAGGCGGCCGAGGAACAGGTGCGCTCGCTGCTGCGCCAGCGGCACCGCCTGCAGCCCGGCCAGGACGACGATTTCTCGCTGCGCAACCTCGAGGAAGTCGCGGCGACGCAGGAAGCCTCGAGCCGCGTGCTGGCGCTGCTGCTCGCGGCGGTGGCCTCGGTGTCGCTGGTGGTGGGCGGCATCGGCATCATGAACATCATGCTCGTCTCGGTCACGGAACGCACCCGGGAGATCGGACTGCGCATGGCGGTGGGCGCGCGCACGCGCGATATCCTCGGCCAGTTCCTCGTCGAGGCGGTGACGCTGTCCCTAATTGGCGGCCTGGCCGGCATCGCTATCGGCGTCGCCACGGCGGTGGGCATCGCCGAGGTGGCCGGCTGGCGCATCGTGCTGTCGCCCGAATCGGTAATGCTCGCGGTGGCCTTCGCCTTCGCCATCGGCGTGTTCTTCGGTTTCTATCCGGCGCGCAAGGCCGCGCGCCTCAATCCGGTGGAAGCGCTGCGCTTCGAATGAATTGAGAGCACCTTTCGTGCTGCTTGATCTTCTCAAGAACCTGGCGCAATACCCTTTCTCTGCTGCGGCGAAGGCTGTGCGGCAACGAGCAAATGTGCCGGCCAGATCAATCGCTGCGATCCCCAGGTATTTGACGCTCAGCAAAGACGTTGCCGTGGTTGCCGGGAAAGACGGCCTCTTCCTGGTGAATCGAAACGACGTCTATATCGGCAAAAGCCTCGAACTCTACGGTGAATATGCAGGGCTGGAAGGCGAGATGCTCATGTCCCTGGTTCGCCCAGGGCAGACGGTCGTCGAGGTCGGCGCCAATATTGGCGCGCATACCGTGGGACTGGCGAAACGGGTTGGTCCCTCTGGCACGGTGTTTGCGTTCGAACCCCAGCGTGCCTGCTTCGCGCTGCTGCAGGCGCAAATAGCCCTGAACCAGTTGCATAACGTCACGGCGTTCAACGAAGGCAGTGGCGCAGCTGAGTGCGACTTGTGGCTGCCCCGGATCGACTACTCCAGGCAAGGGAACTTTGGCGGCGTGTCTTTGCAGCGATCGGGTACAGAACAGATGGAGAAGGTCAAAGTCCGGCGCATGGACGACGTATTTGCCGGCGCCTCCGTGGATCTCATCAAGATCGACGTGGAAGGAATGGAACGCGAGGTGATCGAAGGGGCGAGGCAACTGATCGAACGCAGCAGGCCGACTTTATATGTCGAAAATGACAGGGTGGAAGAATCGGCCGCGCTGATTTCATTGATTCAGGCCTGTGGCTACCGGCTCTGGTGGCACATACCCCCACTGTTCAATCCCGGCAACTTTTTCAACGTCAAGGAAAATACATTTGGCGAGGTTTCCTCACTCAACATGCTTTGTGTTCATCGGTCATCGAAAACAGTCTTCGAGACGCTGACCGAAATTAAGTTGAGCGCTGACCGCCACCCCCTGGCTGGGTGATGCCCCGCTCACACAGCAAGAATATGCTCGAACACAGATCGGGGTAGTCCTGCCCCAGTTTGTAGCAGCCCTCGAGATACTCCTTCGAAACGATGTCGGTCTGCAGCAGACGGTCCCACTGGAAGTTCGCCAGCGCCTTGAAGAAGATCCCCGATCGGTGAACCACCTTGAGCCCTGCGGCCACGGCAACCGCCCCCAAGGTATCCAGGGTGTAGGTACAACGGTGCCCATGCTCGGCTTCAGCCGGGGTGACGGCGGTATTGTGGGAGATCAATCCCATCTTGACGGCGATCTGGCGGGAAGCCGCATTCGCATTGGGGCACACCAGAAAGAGCCTGCCGCCATCGGCCAGCCATTCGTCGTTGACGCGCTTGAGCACCAGCACGGGGTCCTCCAGATGCTCCAGCACGTGGGTCAGCACGATGTTGTCGTAGCGCTTGGGCAGGACTGCCTTCTCGAAGAGCGAGTTGACGATCTTCACCTTGTCGCCGAGCTTTTTCCTGGCTTCCGCGGCGGCAACGTCCGATGCCTCGACGCAGGTGACGTCATCGAAATGGGGCAGGAATCTGCGGGTGAAATCGCCCTTGTAGCTGCCAAGCTCGAGCAGGCTCCCCTGCCTGAAAAAGGGCTCGAACGCTCTCAGCATGAACGGGTGCATCACATCGAAATCGAAGCCATAGGCATACTTGTGGCCGGCCGCATCTCTTGTCTCGGCGTTGTAGTCACGCTTGCCGTTCATGCTTTCCCCGCTTTCAGGTTCAGCTTCATGCTGACGAATGGCGCGCGCGTCCGGCCGGCGACAAAGCCGCAGCGTTCATACAACCTGATGGCAGGCGCATTCCCGCTCGCCACCTCCAGATCGATCTGATTCATCCCCAAGCCTCTCGCGTGCTCGACGCATTGGTTCATCAATTTCGTGACAATGCCCCTGCCTGCCCACTCGCGCAACACGCTGACGCTGGTGACGTAGGCGATACGCTTCTCCAGGTCGTTGCAGTAGGCCGCCACCAATCCGACCAGCGTGTCGCCCGACCATGCCTCGAACCTCGCCGCCCTGCCCGCGATCTTCCGCGCATAGTCGTCTATCCCTACCCGGCCGCTCAGGGGCGGCACGAAATCGGCATCGCAGCGCGCCAGGTGCGCGGCAATCTGTGCCGCAGTGGCCTTGCTCAGGACATATTCGATCACTGCGCTCAGCGCTCCAATAGCGCCAGCCCGAATCCGCCGCGTCCGAAATCATTGCCGTTATAGAGCAGGTAAACGCTGCGATCGCACTCGAACACGTGCGGATAGCACTGCATGTCCGAATCCCATTCCCGCGGCGTAACCTCGAGGAGCGGGTTGTCGTCGTCCCTCGTCCAATTTGCCAGGTCGTCTGAATACGCATGGCCGATTCGATAGCCCCGGTCCCTGTTCTTCCTAAAATCGGAAGAGTGGCGATAACAGAAGAACATGTGATATCTCCCGTCGACCTCGATCACGCTCGGCAGCGCCTGGCTTTCATCCGCGCCCAGGCGGTCCGCGACGATCTGCCGCGACTCCTCCCTGACCCAGTCGATGCCGTCGCTGGAAACCGCATGCCCGATTTTGTAGGTGCGGTCCGGCTGTGCCCCCGCCTGGAACACTTTCCAGCCAGTGCCGAAGATGTACCACATGTGGAATACGCCAGCGATGATCTTCACGCAGCCGTCGCCGACCAGGCAGGGCTCTCGCAGTGACGCCGCCAGCACCGGGCCGTCGCCGAAGCGCTGGAAGGTAAGGCCCTCATCACGGCTGATAGCCAGGCCGATCGCAGTGTCTACCGAGACCGACACCCGCCGGTTCCAGCCGCATGTGTAGGCATAGATGGCATCGCCGTGGCGCACGACGCTCATCGGGAATATTCCGTGCTCGTCGAAGCAACCAAGCCCGCCGAGAGGGATGACCACCTTGTCGGCGACGCGGATGATGTCGCGCAGGTTCTTCCGCATATCGACAAAGGCGACGTGGCTGCGAAACTTGCCGTTGTCCTTGTCCACCGCGCGGGTGGAAAAGAAAATTCGCACGAAATCATCGAATACCAGGGCTTGCGGTGACTGCGCAAAATGCACGCAGCCGCTGGGCAGCTCGTGCTGCGCCGGATCGAATATCTTGCCGAGCTTTTTCCACCTCATTGCGCCCGCCCTATTCCAGGCTGCCATCGAGCACCGCCAGTCCAAAACCGTAGCGTCCAACCTCGTTGCCGAGATAGGCCAGGTAGGTCTTCCCATCCAGCTCGAAAACATGCGGATAGCTGATCATTTCGGCATCCCAGCCGTCTGCCGAAACATCAATGCCGGCTTTCCCATCGTTACGCACCCAGTCGATCAGATTCGTGCTTGAGGCGTAACCAATGCGATAGCCCTTCTCCTTACCGCGATAGTTCCCGCTGTAGCGGTAGCAAAAGAACATCTGGTACTTGCCATTGGCGTGGAACACATCGGGACTGGCTTGCGCCTCGTCTTCTTCGACGCGGCTCTCAATCAGGTCCCTGTTGACCTTTCTCCAGTGGATGCCGTCCGCGGACGACGCCATGCGGATCTTGTAGACAGGCTCGGGCCGGCCCCCGACCATCTTCCATTTGCGGCCCGCGATGTACCACAGGTACCAGGTGTCGTTGAAGCGGCGCACCTTCGGCCCGCTCAACACAAAGGGTTCGTCGGGGGAATAGGATAGGACGGGGCCGTTGCCCAGCCTGGCGAACGTCTCGCCCCCGTCGCGGCTGGCTGCAATCCCGATTGCCACGTTGAATGGCACGGATTCGCAGCGCGTCCAGCCCGCGTAGTAGGCGCGCACTTCGTCGCCGTCGCGAATCACCGAAACCGGATAGGTACCGAACTCGTCGAACTCGCCAAGCCCGCCGAGGCCCAGGATGGGCTTTGCCGCGACCCGCAGCACCTTGAAAAGATCGGCGCGATCCAGATCCACATACGCGCAGTAGCTCACGTACTGGCCATTCTTGTCGGCGGGCGGGCGGCAGGAAAAATAGACCCGCACGAACTTGTCAAAAATCAACGTCGCGGGAGCCTGGGCAAATTCCTTCAGCCAGCTGCGCCCCTCGACTTCCTGCGGCGTGAAGATCTTGCCGAGTTTCCGCCAGCGAAACATGCGCTAGAGCAACTCGTAATCGGTCGCAATACTGCCGCGCACCGCATCTAGCGGATTGAACATCATCACATCGATGATTGACAGCCAGGGCACGAACGGACCGCCGAACTGAGGATATTCGAACGGCTTCGATTGAATGAATTGCAGGTCGATACCCTTGCGCCGGAAGACCTCCTTCGAATACAGCTCGATTCCGCCGATGCTGTTCACATAGGTGCCTGCACCTACCGCTTCGCACAGGGCGAGCACCTTGTCCTCGCTTTTCAGTTCCGCGTCAACGGCAAGCTGCGAAGAAATCCTGATTCCTGTCGCGATGCCCAGGTGCGCGCAGACCTTTACGATGGAATGATGCAGAAAGCGAAACAGGTTTGCATCCTCATTGCGCACGATCTGCTCGACCAGCGGCAAGGTCTGCGCAAAATACGGCGCGCGCCGGTAAGCGCCTTTGAATTTGTTGAGCAAGTCCTCGGGATCGAAATGCCCCGCCAACTCCCGGTCCCGGACATGCAGGCGGTCCGAACCGCTCTTCAGGGGCAGTGAGAATGTCGCGGCCACGCCGTTCAGCAACATGCGGTTGCGATTGATCCAGCCCTTCTTGGTGTATTTGATGTTGTCGTAAACAACAAACAGGTCTGCCGCCGCGATGAGCTGAAAGTAGCCGATATAGGGCAGGAAGTACGGTTGCATGACAGCCAGCTTCATTTCCCCTGCCTCGTGCCGCCGGTCGTTTGCGCTATCTCCACCCTATTGGGACGAGATGAGCTGGACTATTTCCTCGACGATCGACAGTTCCAGGTCCGGATAGATCGGCAGGCAGAGAACCTGCTGCGCGGCCTGCGCTGCGACAGGCAGGTTCTCCCTGCGGGCCGAGGGCAAGCCGCGATACATGGGGAAGTCGGATATCAATGGAAAAAAATACCGGCGCGGATGGATGCCGACCTCCTTGAGCTTGTCGTACAGACCGTCCCGGCTGATCGGGTAGCCGGAGTCGACCAGAATCGGGAAATAGGCATAGTTGGCGACCTTTTCGCCCGCGCCGTTCAGGCAGCGGATGCCCTTCACTCCTTCGAGCCGCTCGCGGTAGGCGGCGTCGATTCTCTTGCGCTGAGCAAGTGCCCGATCCAGGTGCTTCAACTGTACCAGGCCGAGGGCCGCGTTGAATTCGCTCATCTTGCCGTTGATGCCGGGCGCCACTACCGTGACTTCACCCGCGTGGCCGAAGTTCTTCAGCTGGTCGATGCGCACTTTCGACTTGGCGTCGGGACAGACGATGGCGCCACCCTCGAAGGTATTGAAGACCTTGGTCGCGTGAAAGCTCAGCGCCGACAGATCGCCATGGCGGAGTATGCTGCCCTGCGCGTCTTCCACGCCAAATGCATGCGCGGCGTCGTAGATGACCTTGAGGTTGTAGCTGTCGGCCACTATCTGGATGGCCTCTACGTCGCAGGGATGTCCGTAGCAGTGCACCGCCAGGATGGCCGTCGTCTGCGGCGTGATGGCCGCTTCGATTCTGGCCGGATCGAGGTTCAACGTGTTCCGGTCAATGTCCACGAAAACCGGCTTGATGCCGTTCCACAGCAAGGAGTGCGAAGTCGCCACGAAGGAATAAGGCGTGGTGACCACTTCGCCGGAAATCCGCAGCGCCTGCAAAGCCGTGACCAGCGCGATCGTACCGTTGGTGAACAGGGCAATATGTTCGAGGCCTAGATATTTGCCAAGCTCGTCTTCCAGCTGCTGGTGGAAGGCGCCGCAATTGGTGAGTATTCTGCTTTCCCAGATCTTTTCCAGATAGGGAATGAACTCTGCAAGCGGTGGCAGGTGGGGCTTGGTGACGAAAACAGGCTTATCGCTCATGGCTTGATGGCGAAGCTTTCGGGAGGTTTGCCATCGCACCATCGTTGCCACATGGTGCGCAACGCAATCTCCAGCCACCGGGCAATGACGGGCGCCTGGGACATTGGCGAGGCAAGCACGCGCGCACGCAGGTTGGCGCGCAAAGCCGCCAGTTCCGGCAAGCGTTGCGAGCAGCGTACTGCCTGTGCCACAAACGCTGCCTCGGAATCGGTGATGAATTCCGGCAGATCCAGGTTGGAATTGATGATCAAGCCGACGCGGGAGGCCATGGTCTTCCCGGCCAGCGTCAGAACCGGCACCCCCATCCATGCGGCATGGCAGGTCGTCGTGCCGCCACCGAAGGGATACGTATCCAGGATCATGTCCACTTGATGGTGCAGGGCCAGATACTCCAACGTTGCGACGCGCAGATGTAAAACCAGCCGCTCCTTTTCGATACCGTTGCGCGCAAAACTCTCCAGCAAAACCTGCTTTTGCGCATCGTCGATACATCCCGCCAGCACCATTCGCGCCTTCGGGACGGCGTGAAGCACCCGGCTCCATAGCGAGACCACACCCTCCACCTGCTTGTCGCCGCGGCTGAAACTGCCAAATGTAAACGCGCCACCCCCCAGCGCGGGCAAATCATTTACTGCGGGTGCCTCGTCAAAAGGCTGGAAAATTGCTCCTGAGGGCAGTCGCACGATTTTCTCGGTGAAAAGATGATCCAGCACCCCCGGCGGCGCGCTGAAGCGGTCGGCCAGGTAGTAGTCCATTGCAGTCAGGCCGGTTGTATTGGGGTTGCCAATCCAACTCACTTGGATCGGAGCCGGCTTGAGTGCGAAGACCGGCAAGCGGTTGTCGCCCGTATGGCCCGATAGATCAAACAGGATGTCGATGCCGTTCTCAAGAATTCTGGCCGCCAGTTCCTCGTCGCTCAGGCCCACTACCCGGGTCCAGTGATGCGCCAGGGACTTGAGCCGAAGGGTCACCGGGTCCTCAAGATAGTGGTTCGAATAGACCCAGATCTCGATCTCCTTCGGATCAAGCGCCGCCCAGAGCGGTTCGACGAAATTGGCCACCGCGTGCGCCCGCAAATCCGCGGAGACAAATCCGACCCGCAGCCTGCGGCCGGGATCCGGGGAGTTGCGGTGCCGCGTAGCTTGGCCGCGAAATGGAGCCTCGAGGTACTCGCCATAAGCCCGGTGCTCGGCGTAAATCTCTTCGGGGCTTAACGTGCTGTCGTGGGTAAGGTAAAAGAGCAGATTGCTGCGGGTATCAATCAGGCCGGGGGCGATGGCAAGGGCCCGCCGCAGAGCGGCGACCGCCTCGGCGTTTTGACCCACGCGCCCCAGCGTCATTCCCAGATTGGAATAGGCGACCGCGTAGTCGGGCTTGATGGAAATAGCCTTGCAAAAGAAGGCCAACGCCTCGCCATTCCTGTCCAGATGTTGCGAATAGACCACGCCAAGACCGTTTTGCGCGAGTGCGCTGCCGGGATCGATGGATACGGCCTTTTGCAAGGCAGCAGATGCCTCGTTCCACCGGTGTTTTTCGACGTGGAGCAATCCCTCGGCGGTATGCGCCTCGCTGAAATCGGGGTCGATCGCAGTGGCCGTGTAGTAACAGGCAAGCGCGCCATCTGAATCGCCCCTCGCCGCAAGCATTCGCCCAAGGTTGTAGTGCGCGTTCGCCAGCGTCGGGTCGCTCGACAGCGCCCTTCGATAGGAGGCAATTGCGTCGTCCGCTCTCCCGGTCGTCTCATACACATTTCCTGCGTTGTTATGGGCTTGCGCGTAATCCGGGTTGAGCGCCAGCGCCTTCCTATAGGAACAGAGTGCCTCGTCCATCAGGCCCATCTCGTATTGCTGCTTGCCGAGCTTGAAATGCTCGGCTGGATCCGGGGAGTCTGCCAGCGTGATTTCGGGCTCCCCCGCAGAGGGGCGTGCATGCTCAGCGCCGCCGTTTCGTTTCCCGAAGAGCCACTCCAGCATCCTTCGTCTCCCGGTCGGCCCGGCTACCGCGAGCCCGACTTGGCTCCGGTTCCGGATGGAGTTCGCGACAGGCCGTGGATCACCTTCTGCGTAACAACGTCGATCAGGTCCGCCTGGAAGCCCCGGTCCTTCAAGCCCCATTTCACTTCATTGGCGCACTTGGCCTTCTTGATCACGCCGGGCCGGCGATGCGAGGCGAGAAAACGCCCGATATTGATATCGACGCCGACCAGTGCCGCCGCGAGTTGTTTTCTCGCGTGCGGCTTGTCCACGGATTGCAGCGAAGAAGGAAAAGATTTTGCAAAATCGTCGCAGACTTTCTTCGCAAACTCGTTGATTTCCTCTAATCCGAACCAGGACATTGCGCCTCCAGCCAGCCCGACCGCCATTCATTCGTGATAACGTTGGTTTCCCAGGGAGACTCCACCGGAAATGCTCATCAGTCTGCTGCGGACAATATTCCGGCGCCGTTCCTCCGGCTCGGCCCGGGAAGAAAATCCTCCGCGGACGCTTCAAGGACGAGCAGGATTGTACCCGCAGCGCCAGCCCGGCAGCGCGGACAGCCTGGATGTCGAATCTCAATTGCGCCTTGGCAAGTCGCATATCGCCGCGGGAAGGCTGGACGCGGCCCAAGCCTGCCTGGAAGCGGCGCTGGCGGCACACTCGACGGACCCGCGCGTGTTGTGTTGCCTTGGACAAATCAAGGGCATGCAGGGTGAGTTCGACCGGGCCATTGCCTGGTTCGGCAAGGCACTCGAAGCATCGCCGCGATTCGGTCCAGCTCTCGCCGACATGGGCCTGGCATTGCATAAGCTGCGCCGCCTGCCCGAGGCGGAAACCTGGCTGAGCGAGGCGATTCGCGTGGATCCGTGGAATCTCGATGCCTGGCTCACTCTCGGTGTCGTATGCCGCCAGCTCGAGCGCTCGGCGGACGCGATTCGCCGCCATGAGCAGGCATTGACCCGGTTTCCGGACAATCCGCGCATTCTGTCCGGCCTGGGCGCCTGCCACGCGCATCTCGGGAACCTTGCAGCGGCGCAGGAATGTTTCGACAGGGCGTTGAAGACCGCACCGGATTTTGTCGAAGCGCGCCTCAATCGCGCGTTCATCTACCTGACGAACGGCGACTACCGGCTGGGTTTTACCGAATACGAAAGCCGGCTGCAGAAACCGGAACTCGTGCGGCTGATCTCGGGAAGGCCGATGCCGCTCTGGCAGGGCGAGCCGCTGACGACGAAGAAAATCACGCTCGTCACGGAACAGGGGTATGGCGACGCCATACAGTTCATCCGTTTCGCGGCGGATTTGGCGGATCGGGGCGCGACGGTTCACGTGGAAACCAATCCTGCCCTGCGCCGCCTGTTGGCCTCCGCCAGAGGAGTATCGAGCTGCGCTGAAGCATCCGATACCGGCTTTTCGGCGGACTTTTCGTGCCCCCTCATGAGCTTGCCCCACAGGCTCGGCGTCACACTCGCGACCTTGCCCGCGCGGACCCCCTATTTTCGCCTGCCCGATAGCGATGTCGAACGCTGGCGCGACAAGCTCGGATCGTCCCGCAAACTCAGGGTTGGAATCGCCTGGGCGTCCGATCCCGAGAACTGGATATCGAACGTGAAAAGCATCGCGCTCGAACGTCTGCTGCCGGTGCTCGCCGCTCAGGACGTTTCGTTTTTCGGCCTCCAGGTCGGACCCGGCAGCGAGCAAATGCGCAACATGCAGGGGACCATCGACATCACCGACCTCACCGCCGAATTGAAGGATTTCTACGCAACGGCGTGCCTCGTCGAGAACCTGGACCTGGTGATAACCATTGACAGTGCGGTGGCTCATCTCGCGGGCGCCCTGCTCAAGCCGGTCTGGGTCCTGCTGCGCCATGCGCCGGACTGGCGCTGGGGCATCGAAGATCGCGTCTGCGCCTGGTATCCCTCGGCGCGGCTGTTCCGGCAGACCGAAGCGGGAAACTGGAACGATGTTGTCGCCGACCTGGCGCTGGAGTTGACGCAATTCGCCAGGGAACGGATCTGAAATCAAAAAAAATCCCACGCCGCATGACACGGCGTGGGATCGTCTGGAAAACTGCCGGTTAGCAGGACTTCGGCTTCACCGACGCGTCCAGGTCGGACGAGCAGGTCCACGCACCGCCGCTGGAGTCATAGGCGAAGGTCACGAGCTTGCTCACAAGCTTGGTATTGACACCGGAATCCTTGTAGGTAGCAACGATGTTGCAGCCCGTCGCTCCCGAAGCCGCCGTTGCGACGCTCGCCACGTACTTCCCGGTGGTTACCGCACCGGCAGGAACGGTACAACCTCCAGTCGGATCGTTCGCCATCGCTTCCGCGACCGGAGTCTTAAGGCCGCCGATCAGGGTAAACCCCTCGGTCGCCTGCGCCTTGGCGATATAGTCCTGATACGCCGGGATCGCTACCGCCGCCAGAATGCCGATGATCGCGACCACGATCATCAGTTCGACCAGCGTAAAGCCCTTCTGTAGTTGTTTCATGCAAATGCCTCCTTGTGTGGCTTGTTGGAAAGACGGCGCAAGCCATGCTGCGACTTGGCCCACCCGCTTATAAGCAAGCCGCGCGCCACCTATCGACTTTGATATATTGCATCATAAATTCAATATGTTATGTGATCTCAACGCACCTGGCGTGACATAGTCCCGGAGCGCGATGCGGGTCCGGGTGCCGAAAAATGTCACCCGCCTACCAGAATTAACACCACGCCGGCCGGTCAGGGCGCATAGCCCGGGATTTTCGACTCGTCGACCTCGTCGATCTGCTCCTTGTCGAGAAACAGCTCGGCGTAGCGCCGGTAGACCTTCTTGCGCACGAACACGTCGAACAGCTCCGGGTCGATATGCCCGTTGAGGCTGAAGCGGCCGAGGATCTCGAGGGACTCGGACAGCGTCTTGCCCTTCTTGTAGGGCCGGTCCTTCGCGGTCAGCGCCTCGAAGATGTCGGCGATGCCCATGACCCGAGCCTGCACCGACATCTGCGTGCGCGTCAGCCCTTTCGGGTACCCCTTGCCGTCCATGCGCTCGTGGTGCCCGCCCGCGTACTCAGCGACGTTCTTGAGGTGCTTCGGCCAGGGCAGCGCCTCGAGCATCTTGATGGTGGCGACGATGTGGTGATTGATGATCTGGCGCTCTTCGCCGGTCAGAGTGCCGGCGCGGATGGTCAGGTTCTGCAGCTCGTCCTCGCTGAGGAAGTTCGCCTCGTGGCCCGAGATGTCGGTCCAGCGGTACCTGGCGATCGACCTGACGCGCTCCTGGTCGGATTCGCGCATCGCTTCGCCGCCGACGTTGCAGGCGCGCAGAAACGCGCGATCGTCGTCGAGGCGCCGGATGCGCTCGCGATGGCGTGCATCGGCCGCATCGAATTCGGCGCGCAGCGCGCCGTGTGCCGCCAGCAGCGCTTTTTCCTTCAGCAGCTCGATCTCCGCATCGCGTTTGAGGACCTCGAAGCGCGTATCGATGAGGTGGACGCGGTCGTAGATGGTCTCCAGCTTGGTCGCCTTGTCCACCACGTGCACCGGCGTGGTCACCTTGCCGCAGTCGTGCAGCAGGCCGGCGATCTTCAGTTCGTAGCGGTCCTTGTCGTTCATGCTGAACGCCGCGAGGGGCCCTTCGCGCATCTCGCTCACGGCTTCGGCGAGCATCATCGTGAGCTGCGGCACGCGCTGGCAGTGCCCGCCGGTATAGGGGGATTTTTCGTCGATCGCCGTGTTCATCAGGTTGATGAACGACTCGAACAGTTCTTCCAGCTGGATGATCAGCATCCGGTTGGTGAGCGCGATTGCCGCCTGCGAGGCGAGAGATTCCGCGAGGCGCTGGTCAGACGAGGAAAACGGCACCACCTCGCCGCTGCGCGGATCGGTGGCGTTGAGCAGCTGCAGCACGCCGATGATCTCGTTCTCGTGGTTCTTCATCGGCACGGTGAGGAACGACTTCGAGCGGTAGCCGGTCTTCTTGTCGAAACTCCGCGTCCCGGTGAAGTCGAATCCTTCCACGGTATAAGCGTCCGGGATATTCACCGTTTCCCCCGTCAGCGCCACGTAAGCCGCGACCATGCCGTGGTTAGGCTTGCCGTCCTTGCCCATCAGGTGGATCGGATAGAACGGCACCGGGTTGCCGCTCGTGCCGCCGAGGTAGTACTCGAGCGAGGTGGTGCGCACGATCTCGAAGCGCAGCGTCTGGTCGTCGGCGACGCGGTACAGCGTGCCGCCGTCGGCGCGCGTGATGGCCTTGGCAGCGGTGAGAATGCTCTCCAGCAGGCGGTTGATGTCGCGCTCGGCGGAGAGCGAGGCGCCGATCACGTTCAGCTGCTCGAGGCGCAGGCCGAGGTCTTCGCCCGCCGCCGCCGCGGCGAGCAACCGCAATCCCTGGGTGCTTTCGGCCATCGAGCCGCTCATGGGCGCCCGGGCGCCGCGATCACTTGATGCAGACCGAGCGCACTTCCTTGATGCCGGTCAGGCCCGACAGGCACTTTTCCATGCCGTCCTGCTTCAGCGTGCGCATGCCCTCTTCGAGCGCCACCGCGAGCATCTCTGCGACGCGCGCCTTTTCCGCGATCAGCTTCTTGAGCGGGTCGGTGGCGATGAGCAGCTCATGCAGGCCGCAACGGCCCTTCCAGCCGCTGCCGCCGCACTTCTCGCAGCCGACCGGCTTGTACATCGTCAGCTGGCCCTTTTCGTTGCCGTAGGTCTTGACCCACTCGCGATAGACGTTCTCCATCGCCGACTTGGGGTCCTTCTTGAAGGTCGAGGTGTTCTGCAATTCCTCGCAGTATTCCTGCAGGAACGACTTGATTTCCGCGCCTTCCGGGTTGTAGGGCTGCTTGCAGCCGCACATGCGCCGCGCGAGCCGTTGCGCCAGGATGCCGAGCAGGGCGTCGGAGAAGTTGAACGGGTCCATGCCCATGTCGAGCAGGCGGATGATGGATTCCGGCGCTGAGTTGGTGTGCAGCGTGGCGAACACCAGGTGGCCGGTAAGCGAGGCCTCGATGCCCGTGCCCGTGGTCTCCTTGTCGCGCATCTCGCCGACCATGATGATGTCCGGATCCGCGCGCAGGAAGGCCTTCATCACCGCGGCGAAATCCAGGCCCGCTTTCTTGTTCACCTGCACCTGGCGCAGGCCCTTTTGCGTGATCTCGACCGGGTCTTCCGCGGTCCAGATCTTGGTGTCGGGCGTGTTCAGGTGCTTGAGCACCGAGTGCAGCGTGGTGGTCTTGCCCGAGCCGGTCGGGCCGCAGACGAAGAACAGGCCGTAGGGCTTGGCGACCGCTTTCTGCAATTCGTCGAGATTGTGCGCAGTGAATCCCATCTTTTCGAGCGGGATCGGTTCGCCGGCGGCGAGGATCCGCATCACCACGTCTTCGACGCCGCCCGCGGTGGGGATCGTGGCGACGCGCAGCTCGATATCGAGGGGACCGAATTTCTTGAACTTGATCTTGCCGTCCTGCGGTTTTCTCTTCTCCGAAATGTCCAGGTCGCACATGATCTTCAGGCGCGCAGCCAGCGCGGCGCGGTAGCTCGCCGGTACCTCGATGTAGGCTTGCAGGTTGCCGTCGCGGCGGAAGCGGATTTCGGTCTTCGCCTTGCCCGGATAGGGCTCGATATGGATGTCCGAAACGCCCTGGTTGTAGGCATCGATGATGATCTTGTTGACGAGCTTCACGAGCTCGTTGTCGGCAGCCGCCGAGACGTCGTCGGCCGTCGTACCCTCGGGCACTGCTTCGCCCTCGTCGTCCATGGTCGCCAGCATGTCGCCGATGTCGCCCGTGTCGGCGGCGGCTTCGGCGCCGTAGAACTGGTTCACCGTCTCCTTGAAATCCTTCTGCGTCGCGACCTTGTAGACGAGCTTGGACTTGGGGAACACGTTCGAGGCGATGCGCGAGCTGCGGATGCGCTCCGGGTCCAGGCACAACACCGAGAGGCCTTCCTTCGCCTCGTCGATCGGCAGCCACTGGTTCGCCTCGACGTATTCGCGCTTGAGGTTCTTCAGCAGGTCCATCGGCTTGACGCGGTCGGCCTTGAACGGCTCGTAGGGCACGCCGAAGAACTTGGACAGCGCAGCGCCGATCGCGGGCACCTTGACCTGGAACTCGTCGGTGAGCACGGCCTCGATGTCGATCGCTTTCTTGCGCGCCTGGCGCGAGGCGAGCTCGAACTCGCCGGCCGAGAGCACCGCGTCGGATATCAGGTAGTCGTACTTGGTCTTGACCAGCTGCGGCTTGAGCCGCTGCTTGAAGGCGATCGCGAGCGTCTGCGCGAGTTCGCTCACACCTTCCTCGGTAAGCGGGCCGAAGGGCGTGCCCGCCTTGTTGTTGATGATCTGGATGACGCCGATCAGTTCGGCGCCGCCCTGCTCGACGATCGGCGCCACCAGCTGCTGCTTGGTGCGGTAGCCGGTGCGCTTGTCGACCTCCTGCAGGAAACGCAGGTTCGGATTGATCGCCTTCAACTCCGCCTCGTCGTACACGTCCTTGATGTTTGCCAGCTTGCGCGACAGCGCGACATAGCCCGCGATCGAGTGCTCCGCGATCGGCAGCTTCAGGTCCTTGAAGGAATTCAGGCCGGTCTTGACCTTGGAAACGATCGATTGCTTGTCTTCGCCCATCGAGTAGATCGTGAGGCGGTCGGCGTTGAACAGCTGGCAGACGTCCGCGCTGACTTCCAGCATGATCTCGTCGATGTTGCTGGTGGCGTGGATCTTGTTCGTCACCAGCTGCAATTGCTTCTGGAACGCCAGCCGGACGTTGACGTCGGTCTGCGTTGTGGTCGGATGACTCAGTACCGCGCTCATTGGATTCCCCCGCACATGGATCGCTTAACCTAGCCTCGGGCCAAAGGCCATTCTACACCCACACCCCTGATTCTTAACATGCTTTTCCGGCACCGCGCCCTCGGCGCGGCCTCACGGCGTCACTTGCTGGCCCCGTCCCGAGGCCCACAGGCCGCCCTGCAGCACGCTGACCTTGAAGCCGCTCTGGGCGAAGAGGAAGGCGGCGGCCGGACCCGCTGGCGCGCTCATGGAATCAGAACTCGAACACCTGGTCGTTCTGCAGCATGCGCGGCCGCAGGCTGCCGACGCTCGCCTCGATCTCTTCCATGATCAATTCGATCTCACCGGGCTTGAGGTGCGTGATCCAGACTTCGGCGCGGCGCTCGAACTTGGCCAGCTCGTCGGCCAGCATGGACGGGCACAGGTGGCGCGAGACTTCGGCCAGGTACCTTTCCTTATTGGAAAACGCAGTCTCGATGATCAGCACCTTGAGATTCGAGATCTGGTTGACGATGCGCCAGAGTTCGTCGTTCGGCGCCGTGTCCCCGGTGAAGACGAGGCTGCCCTGGCCGGAATCGAGATGGTAGCCAACTGCCGGTACGGCGTGGATCGCCGGCAACGGCGTGAATCTGCGTCCGGCGACGGTCACTGTGCGCCCGAGCTCGATTGCCTCGTAGTGTTGGCGCGCGATGGAAATTGACCATTTGAACGGGGTACTGCGCGTTCAAAATTGACCAGGGTGTTCAACCTATCCTGCCTAATTTTTAGGCAGGGG
>SBAS01000012.1 GCA_005240145.1 Nitrosomonadales bacterium
GGAGATGGGCGCCGACGACTACCTGCCCAAGCCGTTCAACCCGCGCGAACTGGTGGCGCGCATCAACGCCGTGCTGCGCCGCAAGCCCCCTGCGGGCCCGCCCGGCGCCCCCGCGACGGCGACCGAAATCCACCGTTTCGGCGTCTTCGAATTCAATCTCGCCACCCGCAGCCTGGCGCGCGAGGGCAAACCGGTCGCCCTGACCACGGGGGAATACTCCGTGCTCAAGGTGCTGGTGCAGCACCCGCGCCAGCCGCTGTCGCGCGACAAGCTGATGGAACTCGCGCGCGGCCGCGAGTACGGCGTCTTCGACCGCTCCATCGACGTGCAGATTTCCCGGCTGCGCAAGATCGTCGAGGACGACCACGCGCGCCCGCGCCACATCCAGACGGTGTGGGGCTTCGGCTACGTCTTCGTCCCCGACGGCAATCCGCAGGCCGGCTGAACGCCCGGGCACGATCATGAGCCTGTTCACGCGATCGTTCCTGCTCATCGCGCTGCTGATCCTCGCCTCGGCTGCCGCGACGGTGCAGCTGTATCGCGTCTACGAGCGCGAACCGCGCGCCCGCGAGCTCGCCCAGCAGACGGTGAGCATCGTCAACCTCACGCGCGCGGCGCTGGTGAACGCCGATCCCGTCCTGCGGCGCAACCTGCTGATCGAAATCAACGAACGCGAGGGCATCCGCCTTGCGCCTCTCACCGGCAGCGAGCTCCTGGAGCTTCTGCCAGATGAAGAACTTTTTGCATTGGTTTCGACAAAAATAAAAAAAATACTCGGCGCGCAGACCCGCTTCGCCTACGCCCGCGACCGCGTGGAGGGCTTCTGGGTGAGCTTCAGCATCGACGAGGACGACTATTGGGTGATGCTGCCGCGCGAACGCTTCGAGCCGCAGATCGGCCTGGAGTGGCTCGGCGGCGGCCTGGCGCTGCTGGCGCTGGCGCTGGCGGGCGCCTGGCTCATTGCCTCGGCGCTGAGCCGGCCGCTGGGCGCGATCGCCGCCGCCGCGCGCGAAGTCGGCCGCGGACAGCTGCCGGCGCCGCTCGCCGAAACGGGCCCGCGCGAAATGCGCACCGTGTCGGTCGCGTTCAACCGCATGGCGGGCGACCTGGCGGCGATGGAGCGCGAGCGCGCGACGGTTCTGGCCGGCATTTCGCACGACCTGCGCACGCCCCTGTCGCGCCTGCGCCTGGCGATCGAAATGAGCGGCACCGACGCGCCGACTGCCGAAGGCATGAGCGCCGACATAGAGGAAATGGACCAGGTCATCGGCCAGTTCCTCGCCTTCGCGCGCGGCGAGGACGAACCCCTGCTCGAGGGCGACTTGAACGCCTTGATCGCCGAGCTCGTCGAGGGCTACCGCAAACGCGACCAGGCGGTCACGTTTACGCCCGGCAAGCTGGCGCGCCTGAGCTTCGCCCCCCTGGCCGTTCGCCGCGCCGTGAGCAATCTCATCGACAACGCGTTGCATTACGCCGCCAGCCCGGTCGAAGTGACGACGGCGCGCGAGGCGACCCGCGCGCTGATCGAAGTCAAGGACTGCGGACCCGGGGTTCCTGCGGGCGAGCTCGAGCGCCTGAAGCGGCCCTTCACGCGCCTGAACGAGGCGCGCAGCGGCGGGGGCGGCGCGGGACTTGGACTCGCCATCGCGGAGCGCATCGCGCGCGCCCATGGCGGACGCCTGGAGCTCGCCGTGCGCGAAGGCGGCGGCCTGCTCGCGCGGCTAAGCCTCGCTGCGGCCTGAGCGAAGCAATTTTTCCGTGTCTCGCTTCGCTTCGGCGAGCAACCAGCTGCGGAACGCCGCCACATCCCCGCGTTCCGCCGAGTCGGCGCTGCTGACGATGTAGTACGAGAAATCGAGCGGCAGCGAAAGCTCGAGCGGCGCCACCAGCCGCCCCGAAGCGAGATCCGATTCCGCCAGCACGGTCATGCCGAGCGCCACTCCCATGCCGTCGGCTGCCGCCTCCAAAGCGAGCATGGCGTGGCTGAAGCGCAGCCCGTGGCTGGTATCCGTGCCCGGCAAGCCCGCGGCCGCAAACCATGCGTCCCAAAGCGACCTGCCGTCGTCGTAGAGCAGGTTGTCGTGGATCAGCACGTGCTGCTTCAGGTCCGACGCGCCGCGCATAGGATTCCCGTTGGCGAGGAGCCGCGGGCTGCACATCGGCGTCACCGCCACCGGCAGCAGCTTGTCGATGCGGTAACCGGGGTATTCGCCCGTGCCGTAGCGCACCACGATGTCGGCGTCATCCATGGGCGAGCCGGGCAACGGGTCGCCGCGCCCCGCCTCGCCGCTATCCGGGTCGATCAAGCGCGTGCTCGCGTTGATGCGCACGTCGAGTTCCGGATGTGCGCCGACGAAACGATGCAGCCGCGGCGCCAGCCAGCGCGTCGCAAATGACGAGGGCACGCTCACCGCGAGCGTTCCAGCTTCGCTGATCGAGCGCAGCTCATCCAGTGCAGCGCCGAGGCGCGCGAAGCCCTCGCTCAAGCCGGGTTGCAGCACCTGACCCGCGCGCGTCAGCTCCAGCCCTCGCTTCAGGCGCCTGAACAGCTTCTGCTCCAGGTGCTCCTCGAGCCCCTTCACCTGATGGCTGATCGCGGCCGGCGTGACGTGCATCTCCTTGGCCGCCTTGGCGAAACTGAGGTGACGCGCCGCACTCTCAAAGGCGCGCAGGGCGTTGAGGGGCGGCAGGCGTAGTGAGTTGGTAGTTGTTAGGTTAGTTTTTCTATTCATAGTCAAGAGAAAAAATAAATTGCTGCATTGCAACTTGTCACATAAATACCTGTCAATATAGGGACAAGAGGCTGGAATCG
The DNA here is from genome assembly GCA_005240145.1 of Nitrosomonadales bacterium. Lineage (GTDB taxonomy): Bacteria > Pseudomonadota > Gammaproteobacteria > Burkholderiales > SG8-39 > RBG-16-66-20. The sequence continues at coordinate 2,813 of SBAS01000012.1, forward strand.
CACCAACGTCTCAGGAGAATAGCCATGAATGACAAGATTAGCAAAACTAACCAACAGGAAGCATTCTTCAATGCCCTGCTGGACGAGGTTCAGATGAACGGCACGGCACGTATTCGTGCCAAAGCAAGCCTCGCGCAGGCCGACGCGTTTGCCGACGCGGTCGTGGGACTCCTCGACCTGGTCAAGCGCTTGCTGCAGTCCCTGGTCTTGCGCCCGTACCGCCGCCTGACGACGACGCTCGGTTAATCCGCGTTTGGAGGCGGGCCTAGAATTGGGGGCATGAAACTTCTCTTCGCGGCATTGGCGCTCCTCCTGTCCGGCGTTGCCGGCGCGCAGGATTATCCGTTCAAGCCGGTGCGCGTCATCGTGCCCTGGCCTGCGGGCGGCACGGTGGACAGCCTGGTGCGCGGCCTCGTCCCCCGGCTCACTGAGGCGCTGGGCCAGCCCGTGGTGGTGGAAAACCGCGCCGGCGCGAGCGGATCGCTGGGTGCGGCGGAAGTGGCGAAAGCGGCGCCGGACGGTTATGCCCTCCTCGCCGTCTTCGACACGCACGCCACCAACCATCATCTCTACAAATCTCTGCCCTATGACGGCACGCGCGCGTTCGAGCACATTACGCAGCTCGCGGCCTCGCCGCAGGCGTTTGTCGGCGCGGCGAATTTCGCGCCGGGCAACGTACCGGAACTGATCGCCTACGCCAAGGCCAATCCGGGCAAGGCCACGTACGCGAGCGTTGGTGCCGGCAGTTCGAACCATCTCAACGCGGTGCTGTTCATGAGCCGCGCCGGGATCGACATGCTGCACATTCCCTACAAGGGCGGCGCGCCCGCCATGACCGACCTGCTCGGCGGCCAGGTCAACCTGATGATCGTGTCCGCCTGGCAGACCCTGCCGCACATCAAGGCGGGCAAGCTCAAGGGCCTCGCCGTGGGCTCGAAGCAGCGCATGACGCAGTTGCCGGACGTGCCGACCTTCGCCGAAACCATGCCGGGTTTCGAGGCCGGCTCGTGGATGGGCCTGGTGGCGCCGGCCCGCACCCCGGCCGCGATCGTCGCGCGCCTGCAGCGCGAGGCGGCGAAGGCGCTGGCAGCGCCCGAAGTGCGCGAGAAACTCACCGCGCAGGGCTTCGAGATCGTCGCCTCCTCACCGTCCGCATTCGCCGCGTTCGTCGCCGCGGAGTCGGACAAGTGGAGCAAGGTCGTGCGCGACCACGCGATACGCGTGGAGTGATTTACTTGTCGACGTAGTGCTTGCGCGTAAGCGCGGCCAGGTCGCGCGCGCTGCCGTTGGCTGATTTTTCCAGCTGCGCGGCGATCAACTCCATTTCCCGCCGGCCGCGGTTCTGCGACAGCTTCCAGCGCGTTTCCACGCGCGCGACCGGAATGGAGAAATTGACGATGCCATCGAGCATCATGTCGACGTACTTCTGGCTGAGCGCGTCGTGCTTCGGCAGCCACTGCGGATCGAGGCTCTCGATCAGCCGCCGCTGCGAATCGGCCTTCGCTTGCCGGTCTGGATTGATCCGCGGCACGCCGTAGGCGTGCACCGCGGCGTAGTTCCAGGTCGGCACGCGCTCCTCGTCCGCGTACCAGCGCGGCGAGACGTAGGCATGCGGCCCGCTGAAAACGACCATCACCTCGTCGTCGAAGAACTCCTTCCATTGCGGATTGTTCTTCGCCATGTGCATGTCGATGACGATCTGCTCGCCGTTCTCATGGATGGTGACCGGCAGGTGGGAAGCATGCAGAACGCCGGCCGTCCCGGTCACGAGGATCGGAAAATTGTTTGCGCGCAGGAAGGCGAGCAGTTCGGTTTTATTTTCAAGCTGGTTATAGGCAGGCGAGTACATGCAAAACCTTCATTCAATCAACGCAATGGCCTGCGCTGCGATACCCTCGCCGCGCCCGATGTAGCCCAGGTTCTCCGTCGTGGTCGCCTTGATGCTGACCGCGGCGGGCTCGATGCCGAGGTCAGCAGCGATATTGCCCGTCATGCGCGCAACGTGCGGCGCCATGCGGGGCGCCTGCGCAATGATGGTGGCGTCGATGTTGACGATTCGGTAACCCTGCGCGGCGATTTTTTTCCCGGTCTCTCTCAGGAGCATCCGGCTGTCCACCTCGCTGTACTGCGGGTCGCTGTCCGGGTAGTGCGAGCCGATGTCGCCCATCGCGGCGGCGCCGAGCAGCGCGTCGCAGATCGCGTGCAGCAGCACGTCAGCATCCGAATGGCCCTGCAGGCCTTGGTAGTGCGGAATGTGCACGCCGCCCAGCACGAGTTTTCTGCCCTCGACCAGCGCATGCACGTCGAAGCCCTGGCCGATTCTCATTTCTTCCCCAGCATCGCTTCCGCAAGCCTCAGGTCCTCCGCGAACGTCACCTTGATGTTCACGCGACTCCCCGTCACGAGCCGCGGACGCAATCCCATCTGCTCCACAGCGCTCGCTTCGTCGGTGACGGTCGCACTGGCCTGCTTCAACGCTTCCATCAGCAAGCCGAAACGAAACATCTGCGGCGTCTGCGCGAGCCAGAGCTGGCTGCGGTCCTCGGTGGCGGCTACGCGCCGCACACCGGCCTCGTCCTTGCGGGCTTTCTTCACGGTATCGGATACGGGCAACGCCAGAATCCCGCCAATTCGGTCGTCGCCCGTCTCGCGGATCAGATTCGCCAGGTCTCCCCTCGGCAGACATGGCCGTGCCGCGTCGTGTACCAGCATCCAGTCGTCTGCGTCTACAGCCGCCATCGCAGCCACCATGCCGTTATAGACCGAGTCCCGCCGCGTCTCGCCGCCGCAGTAAAGCGGTTCGAGCTTGCCCGCAAACGCGCTCCAGTCGAATTGCGCGAACCGCTTGTCTTCGGACGCCAGCACCACGAACACGTTCTCGATCGATGCCACGCACATCGCATTCACCGCGTGCCAGAGCATCGGCTTGCCAGCGAGCAGCAAGTATTGTTTGGGCAGGTCTCCGTGCAACCGGGTTCCGGCGCCGGCGGCGGGAATCAGCGCATAGAGCGTCAATCAGGAAACCCTTCGTGTTTGGGAAAACTTTCGCGTTTTCAACACCGTATAATTGCATGGCGCTTCTTTCTTGTCATGCATCGCGACCCATTTCCAGGCAAGAAACGCTACTGCGGCCTGGCCGGCTCTTCCGACGCTCTCGCGATCTCCCGGCTGGCGGTGGAGGCGCGCGCGCCGGCCGGAGAAAACCCTGGCGGTGAACACCGTGCCTTCGCGGTCCTTACCGCGAGCGCACTCGACGCCGCCCGCCTGCTGGAGGAGATTGCCTGGTTCGCCCCCGAGCTGCGCAGTTGCATGCTGCCGGACTGGGAAACGCTGCCCTACGACAGTTTTTCCCCGCACCACGATCTTGTGTCGGAGCGGCTCGCGACCTTGTACCGAATACAGCGCGGCGACTTCGATGTCGTCGTGGTGCCGGTGGCGACTGCGCTGGTGCGCTTGTGCCCGCCCTCCTATCTTGCGTCCTACACGTTTTTCCTGCGCCAGGGCGAGCGCCTCGACGCCGATGCGCTGCGCCGCCAGCTCGCGCTCGCCGGTTACAGCGCCGTTACGCAGGTGATGACGCCGGGCGAATTCTGCTTCCGTGGCGGCATCGTCGACCTGTACCCGATGGGCGCCGCGGTGCCCTACCGGCTCGACCTGGACGACGACCTGATCGAAACGATTCGCACGTTCGACGTCGATACGCAACGCACGCTGTACGCGGTGAAGGACGTGCGCCTGCTGCCGGCGCGGGAATTTCCGCTCGATGAGGCCGGACGCAACAAGTTCCGCGGCCGCTGGCGCGAGCTGTTCGAGGGCGATCCGTCCAAGCGCCGGCTCTACAAGGACGTTTCCAACGGCGTGCCGGCGGCGGGCGTGGAGTACTACCTGCCGTTGTTTTTCGACGCACTCGCCACCGTGTTCGATTACCTGCCCGAATCCTCGCACCTGGTCCTGCACCGCGACGTTGCGGGGGCAATCCAGGGGTTCTGGCGCGATGCACAGTCGCGCTACACCATGATGGGCGGCGACTCGGACCGGCCGCTGCTGCCTCCGGCGCAGCTGTTCGTCTCCGCCGAGGAATTCTTCACCCGCGCCAGGGCCTACCCGAGAGTCGACATTCTCGATGCGCCGGAAGAGGCTGCCGGCCAACCCCTGGCGGCAGCGGTCCTGCCCACGCTCGCCGTGGACAGGCGCGCGAAGGATCCGCTCGCGGCGCTCAAGGAATTCATTTCCGGCTCCGGCCTTCGCATCCTGCTCAGCGTCGAGTCGCCGGGGCGGCGAGAAACCATGCTGTCGTACCTCTCTGAATATGGGGTTTCGCCTTCTCCTTGCGGGAATTTTCAGGATTTCAATGCGAAAAGCGAAAAGCTCTGCGTAGGAGTTTCACCGCTTTCGAACGGCTTTTTCGTTGCTGCCGAAGGCTGGGCGATCGTCACCGAAGCGGAGCTCTACGCTGGCACGGTACGGCGCAGGGGCCGCGGCGCGAGGACGCAGACCTCGGTCGAGGGCATGCTGCGCGACCTTTCCGAACTCAAGGTCGGGGATCCGGTGGTGCACGCGCAGCACGGCATCGGACGCTACGGCGGCCTGGTCAACCTCGACCTGGGCGAAGGCATGACGGAGTTCCTGCTCCTCGCCTACGACGGCGGCGACAAGCTCTACGTACCGGTATCGCAGCTCGAAGTGATCTCGCGCTATTCGGGCGCCCAGCCCGAGGAGGCGCCGCTGCACAAACTCGGCAGCGGGCAATGGGACAAGGCGCGAACCAGGGCGGCGAAACAGGTGCGCGACACCGCGGCCGAGCTGCTGGGACTCTACGCCCTGCGCGCCGCGCGCCAGGGTCATCCTTTCAATGTCAGCCAGCACGACCTGGATGCGTTCGCCGACGGCTTTGGCTTCGAGGAGACCGTCGACCAGGCGGCGGCCATCGCCGCGGTGGGCGCCGACATGATATCGGGCAAGCCCATGGACCGCCTCATCTGCGGCGACGTCGGCTTCGGCAAGACCGAGGTGGCGCTGCGCGCCGCGTTCATCGCCGTCGCCGACCGCAAGCAGGTCGCGCTGCTCTGCCCCACCACGCTGCTGGTCGAGCAGCATTTCCAGACCTTCGCCGACCGCTTCGCCGACTGGCCGGTGAAGATAGCGGAGTTGAGCCGTTTTCGCAGTTCCAAGGAACTGACTCAAGTAATAAAAAAGCTTGAAAGCGGTGAGATCGATATTGTCATCGGCACGCACAAGCTGCTTTCCAGGGACGTGAAATTCGAGCGCCTCGGCCTGGTCATCATCGACGAAGAGCACCGCTTCGGCGTCCACCAGAAAGAGGCGCTGAAGCGCCTGCGCGCCGAAGTGGACGTGCTTACGCTCACGGCGACCCCGATCCCGCGCACGCTGGCGCTGTCGCTCGAGGGCCTGCGCGACTTCTCGGTGATCGCCACCGCGCCCGAGCGGCGCCTCGCCATCAAGACCTTCGTCGCGCCTCATTCGGACGGCCTGATCCGCGAGGCGGTGCTGCGCGAACTGCGCCGCGGCGGGCAGGTCTACTACCTGCACAACGAAGTCGAGACCATCGAGCATGCCTACGACAAGCTCGCGCGCCTGCTCCCCGAAGCGCGCCTCGCGGTGGCGCATGGGCAGATGCGCGAACGGGAACTCGAGCGCGTGATGCGCGAATTCACGCAGCAGCGGCACAACGTACTGCTGTGCTCGACCATCATCGAGACCGGCATCGACAATCCGAACGCGAACACCATCGTGATCCACCGCGCCGACCGCTTCGGCCTGGCACAGCTGCACCAGCTGCGCGGCCGCGTCGGCCGCTCGCACCACCAGGCTTACGCCTACCTGATGATCCCTGGCGAGGAATCCCTCGGCAAGCAGGCGGCCAAGCGCCTCGAAGCCATCCAGATGATGGAACAGCTGGGCTCGGGCTTTTACCTCGCCATGCACGACCTGGAGATCCGCGGCGCGGGCGAAGTGCTGGGCGAGTCGCAGTCCGGGCAGATCCAGGAAGTCGGTTTCGATCTCTACACGCGCATGCTCGAACGCGCGGTACGCTCGCTCAAGGATGGCAAGGCCATCGACCTCGACCAGCCTCTGGCGCTGGCAACCGAAGTCAAGCTGCACGTCCCCGCGCTGCTGCCGGAAATCTACTGCAACGACGTGCACGAGCGCCTGACCCTGTACAAGCGGCTGGCGAACTGCCGCACGCGGGAGGAGCTCGATCTCATGCGCGAGGAACTCGTCGACCGCTTCGGCCTGCTGCCCGATCCCGCGAAAGTGCTGCTCGAATCCCACCTGCTGCGGTTGCTGGCTGCACCGCTCGGCGTCGCGCGCGTCGATGCCACCCACGAAACGCTGCAGTTGCAATTCCAGAAGGATGCGCCGGTCGATCGCGACCGCATCGTCGTCCTGCTGCAAAAGCGAAAGAACCTGCGTCTCGCCGGCCCCGAGCGCCTGCGCCTGGAAGCCAAGATGGCCGAGTGGCCGCTGCGCGTGCAGGCCGCCAAGGACCTGCTTGGAGCGCTGGTAGGATGAAGTTTTTCGCCTTGCTGCTTTTTCTTTTCCTCACGCCCGCACTTTCACAGCAGGAGAAGGAGAACTTCGACCGGCTCATGCCGGCGATGGGCGCGCTCGAGCGCGGCGATTACGCGCAGGCCATCGACTCGCTCAAGCCGCTCGCCGCGGACGGCACGGTCGAAGCCCAGTACGCCCTGGGCACGGTCCTCGAGACGGCGCCGCCGCCGCTACGCAACCTGCAGGCGGCCTATGCGTGGTACCTGCGCGCGGGCGAAGCGGGCCACGCCGCGGCGCAGAACAACCTCGGCGCGATGCACTACGATGGCCGCGGCGCGCTGCGGGATTTCATCGAGGCGGCGCGCTGGTACCGGCTCGCCGCCGACCAGGGGCTGGCGCGCGCGCAGACCAATCTCGCGCTGATGTATGGCATGGGGCTCGGCGTGGAACAGGAACCGAAGGAGATGGCGAATCTGCTGCACAAGGCTGCCGAAGCGGGCGAGCCGCGCGCGCAGGCCCATCTCGGGCGCATGTACCTTGACGGCGAGGGCGTGAAGGAGAACGCCAGCGAAGCCATGAAGTGGTTCCGCGCTGCCGCGGCGCAGGACAACGACGACGCGGCGCTGTTCCTCGCCATCATGCTGCAAAGGGGAATCGGCGGCGCGCGCGACCTGGAGGCCGCCACCGCGTGGTTTCGCAGGGCGGCCGACAAGGGCAACCGCATCGCCATGGCTGAACTGGCCAAGGTCTATGAGCTCGGCATGGGCGTCGTCGCCGATCCGGCACAGGCGAAGCTATGGCGCGACCGCCACAGGGCAGCCCTTGAGGCGGCCAGCCGCAAGGGTTCCGACGCATCCAGCAGCGACCAGCGTGTCGATCCTCGTCGTTCAAAGCCCTGAGGCTTCGGCGCGCGACGTCGACGCGCTCGCCGAGCTTTGCGGCGCGGTGGCTCACGAACTGATCACCCCAACCGCCTGGCGGCTGCGCGGCGCCAAACGCAGCGACGCCATCGGCCCCTGGTGCGAGGCGCACGGTTTCGACCAGGCCTGGGTGCCCGAGACGCGGCGCTTTGCGGACGTGAGACTCCTCGCCATGGACATGGACTCGACGCTCATCAGCATCGAGTGCATTGACGAGATAGGCGGATTCGTCGGCAAGAAGGAGGAAATCGCCGCCATCACGGCCAGGGCGATGCGCGGCGAGATCGACTATCCGGCCAGCCTGCGCCAGCGCGTGGCGCTCCTCGCCGGGCTCGATGAAGACGTGCTGCAGGATGTATACGACGAGAAACTGCGCCTCTCCCCCGGCGCCGAGCAGCTCGTCGCGCGCTGCAAGCGCCAGGGCATCAAGCTGCTGCTCGTTTCGGGCGGCTTCACCTTCTTCACCGAGCGCCTGAAAGAGCGCCTTGGACTCGACGACACCCTGTCCAACGTGCTCGAAATCGACAACGGCAAGCTGAGCGGCCGCGTCCTCGGCACCATCGTCGACGCCGAGGCCAAGGCCGCGAAGTTCAGGCAGATGGCGCAGCGCCTCGGCGCGACGCGCGAGCAGACCGTCGCCGTTGGCGACGGCGCCAACGACCTGAAAATGATGGCCGCAGCGGGAGTGTCGATCGCCTACCGCGCCAAACCTGTCGTGCGCGCCCAGGCGACCCACGCCCTCACCCACGCCGGCCTCGACGGCATCCCCAACCTGTTCAACTGAACATGCTGAAAATGAAGGACGCCCTGCCCTATCTGCTGCTGGACCTGGAGTCGGCGCTGGTGCACATCGGCCGCGGCGACGTGGTGGCGCAGCTGCGCGAAGCGACGATCGAGCGCTGGAGTTACGACGAGCATGCCGACGCGACGTACCTGCACTTGCGTTCGCCTTCGATGCCGGCTGCGGGCGAACAGGCGGCTGGAGCATCGATTGGAGAAACGGTGTCGGTGTACGACGAGCTCGGCATCAACCTGAATACCAACGGCGAGGGCCGCCTCATCGGCATGGATATACTGGGCGGCAGGGCGATTGTCGCGCAGCTGGAGGAATACGACCCATGATCGAGAGCAGGGAAACGCTGCGGGCGCTTTACCCGCCCGGCAAGGAACGCTCGCTGAAGAAGCAGATCGGGCACCTCGACAAGCACTGCCTGCGCTTTGTCGCGCTATCGCCCTTCGTGGTGCTGGCAAGCGGCAGCAAGGAGGGCCTGTTCGACGCCTCGCCGCGCGGCGGCGAGCCGGGTTTCGTCCAGGCACCGAACAGCACCACCCTGCTGATTCCGGACGCGCCGGGCAACAACCGCCTCGATACGCTGGAAAACATCATCGGCAGCGGCCGCATCGGCCTTCTGTTCCTGATCCCCGGCGTGGACGAGACGCTGCGCGTGAATGGACGCGCACGCCTTCGGGATGAAAATTCCCTGATTGAAAAATTCAAAAATGAAAAGCGCGTCCCCAAACTCGTCATCGAGGTGAAGGTCGAGGACGTGTACCTGCACTGCGCCAAGGCGCTGATGCGCTCGAAGCTCTGGAGCGCGCAAAGCCAGGTCGAGCGCACGTTACTGCCGACCATGGGCGAGATGCTGAACGACCAGACCGGCATCCACGCCCCGCCCGAGAGCCAGGAGCAGATGGTCGAGCGCTACAAGGCGGACCTGTAGGAACGGCTGGGTCCCCGCCTGCGCGGGGACGACATCCCCTACTTCGCCGCAGTCACCATGATCTCGACCAGGCAGGCGGGGTCGGCGAGTTTCGCCTCGACGCAGGCGCGCACCGGCAGGTTCTTCGGGTCCACCCACGCCGTCCAGACCTCGTTCATCGGCGCGCGGTTGCGGATGTCCGTCACCCAGATGTGCGCCGCGAGCACTTTCGACTTGTTCGTGCCCGCTTTCGCCAGCAGCCGGTCGATCTCGGCCAGCACTTCCGCGGTCTGGCCCTTGATGTCGTTCTTCAGGTTCTTCGGGACGATGCCCGCGAGGTACACCGTGCCGGCGTTCTCGACGGCAAGGCTCAGGATCGGACCGAATTCGTGACGGACAATGCTCATTTTCTTTTTCCCTTTCTTCAATTGACCCAGTTGCGCGCGTTGTAGAAAACCTGCATCCAGGGCGAATCCTCGCCGGCATGATCCGGCGCCCAGGACATTTGTACCGTGCGGAATACCCGTTCGGGGTGCGGCATGACTATGGTAAAGCGCCCGTCAGGCGTTGTCAGGCCGGTGATGCCCGCGGGCGAACCGTTCGGATTCAGCGGGTGCGTTTGCGTGGCGCGGCCGTGGTTGTCGACGAAGCGCAGGGCGACGAGGGCCTGCTTCAGGTCCTCGGGCGAGGCGAACTCCGCCCTGCCCTCGCCATGCGCGGTCACGATCGGCATGCGGCTTCCCGCCATGCCGCGCAGCAGGATAGAAGGGCTCTCGAGCACTTCGACCATCACGGAACGGGCCTCGAATTGCGCCGAGCGGTTGCCGCCGAACACCGGCCAGTGCTGCGCGCCCGGAATGATCTCCTTCAACGCCGCCATCATCTGGCAGCCGTTGCACGAGCCCAGCGCGAAGGTATCGCCGCGCGCGAAGAAGCCCTCGAACTGCCCGCGCGCCCTGGCGTTGAAGAGGACCGATTTCGCCCAGCCCTGGCCGCCGCCGAGCACGTCGCCGTAGGAAAAGCCGCCGCAGATCGCCATGCCCTTGAAGCCCTCCAGCGTCATGCGCCCGGCGATGACGTCCGACATGTGCACGTCCACCGCCTCGAAGCCGGCGCGCGTGAACGCCGCGGCCATCTCCACCTGGCTGTTGACGCCCTGCTCACGGAGGATTGCGATTCTTGGTTTTGAGCCTGTGTTTACGGAAATTGTCCTGGTTTCATAGGTCAATTGAAACGACAACCCCGGATCGGAAACATCCAGGATCCGGTCGTATTCCTCCTGCGCGCACTCCGGGTTGTCACGCAGCTGCTGCATGCGGAAGCTGGTTTCGGACCAGGCGCGCTGCAGGTCGGCGCGTTTCTCCTTCAGGATGGATTTCGCATTTCGCTTGAGCTCGATTTCATCCCGGCCATTGATGAAACCAATCACGCAAGAACAATCGAACAGCCCATGCTCGCGCAACAACCCCATCACGCGCGCCCGGTGGGCGCTGCGAATCTGGATTACGGCGCCCAGTTCCTCGCAGAACATCGCCTGCAGCACCCGCTCGCGAACCCGCGCCGCCAGCTGCTCCTCGTTGGCGCGCTTGAAGCCGTCGACGTCGTCGGTCCCCTGGTCGAAAACCAGGGCATCCAGGCTAAGGGTGACGCCGCAGTGGCCGGCAAACGCCATTTCGCACACGGTCGTGAACAGCCCGCCGTCGGAACGGTCGTGGTACGCGAGCAGGAGTTTTTCCTTTGCCAACGCCTGAACTGCGGTAAAGAAACCCTTCAGCAGGGCGGCAGAATCGACATCCGGCGCTTGATTCCCGAAGCGTGAGTACACCTGAGCGAGAATCGAGCCGCCCAGGCGGTTCCTGCCCTTGCCCAGATCCAGCAGCAGCAGCTCGCTGTCCCCGGCGTCGGTACGCAGGCGCGGCGTCAGCGTGGCGCGCGCGTCAGCGAGCACGGAAAACGCGCTCACCACGAGCGACAACGGCGCAATGACCTCCCTGCCCGCGCCGTCTGCCTGCCAGGCCGTGCGCATCGATAGCGAATCCTTGCCCACCGGGATGGAGATGCCGAGCGCGGGGCACAGCTCGAGCGCCACCGCGCGCACCGTGTCGAAGAGCGCCGCGTCCTCCCCTGGGGAGCCCGCGGCCGCCATCCAGTTGGCCGACAACTTGACGCGCTCGATGGTCTCGATGCGCGCCGCGGCGAGGTTGGTGAGCGCCTCGCCCACCGCCATCCTGCCCGATGCGGGAGCATCGATCAGCGCCAGGGGCGTGCGCTCGCCGATCGCGAATGCCTCTCCCGCGTAGCCGTCGTAATCCAGAAGCGTCACCGCGCAATCGGCCACCGGCACCTGCCACGGTCCCACGAACTGGTCGCGCGAGCACAGGCCGCCGACGCTGCGGTCGCCGATGGCGATGAGAAAAGTCTTGTCCGCCACCGCCGGGTGGCGCAGCACGCGGTAAGCGGCCTCGTTGAGGTCGATGCCATCGAGCGTAAGCGCCTCGAGCCGCGGCGCGACGCGCTTCACGTCGCGCAGCATTTTTGGCGGCTTGCCGAGGACGACGGCAAGATCGATGTCGACCGGGCTGTCGTTGAATTCCCTGTCAAGGACCAGAAGACGACCATCGGCGGTCGCACTCCCCAGAACCGCAAAAGGGCAGCGCTCGCGCTCGCAAATGGACGTGAACGCCGGCAGACTCTCCGGCGCGATGGCGAGCACGTAGCGCTCCTGCGCTTCGTTGCACCAGATCTCGCGCGGCGACATGCCGCTGTCCTCGGAGGGCATGGCGCGCAGTTCGAGGCGCGCACCACGGCCCGCGGCATGCGCGAGCTCGGGCATCGCGTTCGACAACCCGCCCGCGCCGACGTCATGGATGGAGAGGATCGGATTGCCGGCACCGAGCTGGCTGCAGCGGTCGATCACCTCCTGGGCGCGGCGCTGGATCTCGGCGTTGCCCCGCTGCACCGAATCGAAGTCCAGATCCTCGGCGTTGGCGCCCGCGCGCATCGAGGACGCCGCGCCGCCGCCCATGCCGATGAGCATGCCGGGCCCGCCCAGCTGGACCAGCAGGGCCTTGGCTGCGAAGTTCTTCTTGCTGGAATTGGCGGCAGAAATGTTGCCGACACCGCCCGCCAGCATGATCGGCTTGTGATAGCCGCGCTGCGTGCCGCCGACCGATTGCTCGAAGGTCCTGAAATAGCCCGCCAGGCAGGGGCGGCCGAATTCGTTGTTGAACGCCGCGGCGCCGATCGGCCCATCGAGCATGATCTGCAGCGCCGACACGATTCGCCCGGGCCGGCCGTAATCGCCTGCCTCCCAGGGTTGCGGCATGCCCGGGACGCGCAGGTTGGAAACCGAGTAGCCGACCAGCCCCGCCTTGGGCTTGGCGCCGCGGCCGGTCGCGCCCTCGTCGCGGATTTCGCCGCCCGCCCCGGTCGCCGCACCGGGAAACGGCGCGATGGCGGTCGGATGATTGTGCGTCTCGCATTTGACGACCAGGTTCGTTTGCTCGGAATGCGCCCGGTAGACGAAGTCCTCGCCGGCGTAAAAGCGCTGCGCCAGGGAGCCTTCGAGAATGGCCGAGTTGTCGGCATAGGCCAGCACCGTGCCCTGGGGATTGGCGGCGTGAGTGTGCCGGATCATGGCGAACAACGAGCGGTCCTTTTTCTCGCCGTCGACGATCCAGTCCGCGTTGAATATCTTGTGGCGGCAATGTTCCGAGTTGGCCTGCGCAAACATGGTCAGTTCGGCGTCGGTCGGATCGCGCCCGAGCGGGCGGTAGGCGGCGCGCAGGTAGTCGACTTCATCCTCGCTCAGCGCCAGCCCCAGACGCGTGTTCGCCTCCTCCAGTTGCGCCAGCGGTATGTGGCCCAGGGCGCGCGGCGCCACCTGCCGGAACAGGCCGTCCGCCTCTTCAAGCGAGCCAAGCACGCTTTCGGTCATCCGGTCGTGCAGCAATGCGCCGATCCGTTCGCGGTCTATTTTTTCTTTTGGAGAAACTGAAAACAAAATACCGCGTTCAATCCTGCGCACGCCACTGAGTCCGCAGTTGCGCGCGATGTCTGTCGCTTTCGAGGACCAGGGCGAAATCGTGCCCAGGCGGGGCACGACCAGGAACAGCGCGGCGCCCGTGTGGTCTCCCCGCGATGGGACGCCGTAGCGCAGGAGCCGTTCGAGCAGTTGCTTGCCGGCCGCGTCGGGCTCGGCGTCCGCTTCGACGAAATGCCAGAACTCGGCCGCGACCGCGCGCACCGGGGGGTGCGCTTTCTTCAAGTCCGGCAACAGCTTGGCGAGCCGGAAATCCGACAGCGCGCGCGCGCCGCGGTACCTGAATACGATGGACTTCACTTCCTGATCACGGGATCCTGGATCCTCCCCGATACATTCAGCGTCGCGCGCAGGGTCTGGTTGGGCGTTTTCACGTCCGCGACCACGCGCCCGGCAAGCGCGCCGCTCGCGTCGATGTCGAGCGTCGCGCCCGCGTTCATGGCGCCCGCCGTGATCGCCACGTTGCTGATCCTGACCGTGCGCTTGTCATAGACGGCCTGGCCGGTCAATTCCGAGAATTCCGTCCTTCCGCCGCTCTGCGCGCCACCCGTCTGCAGCGCGCGGGTGAGGTCGAAGCTGCCCAGCACGCCCTTCTCGATCTTGAATTCGCCCTGCATGCGCGCGGCCTCGAACAACGTCGCCGGATTCGCGCCGCTCATCGAATAGGCCGCCCGCCCTTCCACCTTGCCCTCCGAGACGAGGGCCGGGGCGAGCACGGCGACCTTCACGCCACGCGCCTTCACTTCGCCGTCGACGACCCAGGTCGAGCCCCAGCGGATCTTCGCCGAACCGAAAATCGTGCCGTCGAAGGCGCGGCCGTTGAACTCGGAGGCCGTCACGCCGGCGCGGTTCGCGGTTCCCTTCATCTCGAAATCCGACAGGTTGAGCGCGGGCGCGAACGGCAGCGCGAGGCTGCCGGCGGCGATCTCGAAGCCGATGTCCTGGCCCTTGGGCGAAAGCTGCACCGTCAATTTGTCGCCGCCGCTGAGCTTCACCGATTGCACCGTGCCGTCGCCTGCCACCACGGCGTCGATATCGAGCGCAGGCAGGCTGAGCGGCCCGTCCAGCTTCGCCTGCTTGATCGCGATCCGCCCGACGCGGAAGTTCTCCCCCGCCGCCTTGCCCAGCACCGCGTCGGCGAGCTGCGCCTGCGACAGCGACGCGCCCTCCAGTTCGATCCTGCTGAAGGACTTCTTCGCGCCGAACAGCGAACCCACCTCCGGGAAGCCGCGTACCGTCCGGATCTTCACCGCGTCGCCGATCGTCACGCCTTCAAGCTTGACTTCGATGCCGGTGATGACGGAAAGCCGCGCCGATGAGATCTTCACCGGCACGCCCATCGCCTGCGTGGCGGCCGTTTCGTATTCCGCGGTCGACAGCGGCATTACGTGCAGCACGCCGATGCCGCCGACCAGCAGCACGAATAGGACCAGCGCCACGGGCTTGCCCCATTTCCTCGGCCGGCCGCCAGAGGCAATCACGGTCACGGGCGCCTGCTCCTGCGCCTGCTTGCGCGCCGTGGCCGCGAGCGCCTTTTGGTCCTTCTTGATGTCGTCCATGTCGAGGTCTTCGTCCGAGACCTCGATGTCGTCGATGTCCTTGCCGGCGCCCTTCGCGGCCGCCGCCCGTTGCGCCGCCTTGCGCTCGGCTTCCTTCGCCGCGAGAGACTCCTTCGCCTTGCGCTTCCTCTCGGCTTCCTCCTCTTTCCGCCGCTCCTCTTCCTCGCGCGCGCGCTGCTCGGCTTCCTCTTTGGCTTTTTGCTCTTCTTCCTCGCGCTTGCCGAACGATTCGAGGTCGGCGAAAAGGGAGTCGGCGATGCCGCCGCCCGCGGCGGCCGGCGGCGGAATCGTGGGCGTCGCGGCCGAGGATGACGCGGCGCGGGCCTTCGCTTCGGCTTCCTCCCTCGCGCGGCGATCAGCGTCCTCCCTTGCGCGCCGGTCGGCATCCTCGCGGGCACGGCGGTCCGCATCTTCCCGTGCACGGCGATCTGCATCTTCCTTCGCGCGGCGCTCCGCGCCTTCGTTCTCACGCCGCTCGGCTTCTTCCTTGCGGCGCTTGTCCTCCTCGGCGCGCTTGCGGTCCTCTTCCTCGCGCCGCTTGCGGTCTTCTTCCGCGCGCGCCTTGCGCTCCGCTTCCTCCTTCGCCCGGCGCTCGTCTTCCTCCTTGCGCCGGCGCTCGTCCTCCTCGCGCCGCTTGCGATCTTCCTCCGCGCGCCTGCGGTCGTCTTCCTCGCGCCGCTTGCGGTCTTCCTCTTCGCGCGCCTTGCGTTCTTCGTCCAGCCTGGCCTTCATTTCGGACTCGAGCTTCTGGCGCAGCTCCTCCGCGTCTCGCTTTGCCTTCTCCTCCAGTTCCTTGCGCGCGCGCTCCGTCGCTTCGCTGGCGCGCCGCTCGGCCTCTTCGCGCGCCTTGCGTTCCTGCTCGAGCTTGCCGGTCAGCTCGGCTTCGAGTTTCGCCGCAGCTTCGGCTTTCGCCTTGCCCTCGGCTTCGGCTTTCGCCTTGACCTCGGTCGCCATGCGGATCGCCGCTTCGCGCGCGGCTTTCACCCTGGCATCGGCCTCGGCGAGCGCTTTCGCATCCGCGGCGGCGCGTGTTTTCGCTTCCAGTTCGGCCTTTGCCCGGGCGTCGGCCTCGGCGCGGACCTTCGCTTCCGCCGCGAGCCTGGCCTTGGCTTCGGCCTCGGCCTTCGCCTTCAGCTCGGCTTCCTGCCGTGCCTTGTAGTCGAAAGCCTGCTGTTCCTTGGCCTTGCGCTCGCCTTCGGCGCGCGCCGCAGCCGCGAGGTCTATGGTCGGAGGCTTCGGTCCCGCCGGCGCGGCAGGGGACTTCGGCGGCAGCTTGATGGCCTGCGTGAAATCCATGTCATCGCCATCGCCGCCGGCCGGCGGCGGTGCGGATTTGGCAGGCGGCGCGCTGCGCGCTGCTGTCGCGGCCGGCTGCGCGCCCGACGACACCTCGCGTATATAACCGTCCTTGTCGAACTGCTGGATCAGCGCGTCTAATTTGTCGGCCGGCGTCTTCTCGAACCTGGCCGCGATGGTGCCGAGGTTGGTCTTGCCGTCGATCTCCTTGAGTACCGCACGGTCGGCCCGCGACAGGTAGCTGGTCTTGCCAGACGCTTCCTGCACGCCCTTGCCGGTCTTGGAGAATATCGCGGTTGGATTCAAGCGTTTATCAAGGGAATCTTGGGGGCGCGCTATTATATCTAGAAGTGGCTGTACCCCAAGCGTCAAATCCCGTGACGACCCATGGATAGGGTCGAGTGCGTCGTGGTCGGTGCCGGCGTCGTCGGATTGGCGGTCGCGCGCGCGCTCGCCATGGCGGGGCGCGAAGTGGTGATCCTGGAATCGGAGGACGCCATCGGCACGCACACGAGCTCACGCAACTCCGAGGTCATCCACGCCGGCATCTATTACCCGCCCGGCTCGCTCAAGGCGAGCTCCTGCGTCGAGGGCCGCAAACGCCTGTACGCCTACTGCGACGCGCAGGGGGTGCCTTACCGGCGCTGCGGCAAGCTGATCGTCGCCACGCAGCAAAGCCAGGTTCCGCAGCTGCAGGAAATCTTGCACCGGTCCCATGCGAATGGCGTCACCGACGTGGCGGAAATCCCCGCCGCCGCAGCCATACGCATGGAACCCGCGCTGCACTGTATCGCGGCGCTGAATTCGCCCTCGACCGGCGTCATCGACAGCCACGCGCTGATGCTGGCCTATCTGGGCGACGCCGAGGCCGCCGGCGCCATGCTGGCGCTGAAGAGCCCGCTCGAGCGGGCTGCCGTTACTTCACATGGGTTTGAACTTGAAGTCGAAAAAACAAGGATAGAAACAAAAATACTCGTGAACTGCGCGGGGCTGCGCGCGCCCAGCGTGGCGCGGCTGATCGAGGGCCTTGCGCCGCAGCACATTCCCCGGGAGTTCTACGCCAAAGGCAACTATTACTCGCTCACCGGCCGCGCGCCCTTCTCGCGCCTGATCTATCCGGTGCCCGAACCCGGCGGCCTGGGCGTGCACATCACGCTCGACCTTGCCGGCCAGGCGCGCTTCGGGCCGGATGTCGAATGGGTCGAGCACATCGCCTATGCCGTGGACCCGCGGCGCGCCAATGGCTTCTACGCCGCGATCCGGCGCTACTGGCCGGCGCTGCCGGACGGGGCGCTTTCCCCGGGCTACGCCGGCATCCGCCCGAAGATTTCGGGACCGCGCGAGCCGGCGGCCGATTTCATGCTCCAGGGCCCGCAGGCGCACGGCGTACCCGGCCTGGTCAATCTGTTCGGCATCGAGTCGCCCGGGCTTACGGCGAGCCTGAAACTTGCCGAGGATGTCAGGGAGCTGCTAGCGGCGCACTAGCAGCCCTGCCAGATCGATTTCCGGCGCGCGACCGCTGAGGAGGTCAGCGGTAATTTTTGCAGCGCCTGCGGCCGTCGCCCAGCCCATGTGGCCGCCGCCGACGTTGAACCACAGATTCGCATGGCTGCCGCGGCCGAACTTGGGCGTGGATTCGGGCGTCATCGGCCGCTGGCACACCC
>SBAS01000023.1 GCA_005240145.1 Nitrosomonadales bacterium
CGCTCATTTCGCGAGCCACTCCCTCAGCGCGGGCAGCTGCTGGTGCATGCTGAGATCGATCTGCAGCGGCGTCACCGAAACGCGCCCGGCAGCTACCGCATAAAAATCCGTGCCCGGGCCGGCGTCCTGCTCGCCGCCCGCGGGCCCGATCCAGTAAGCCGTTTCTCCCCGTGGCGTCTGCAGCTTCACCACCGGCTCGGCCTTGTGCCGGCGACCGAGCCGCGTCGCTTCGAGCGGGCCAAGCGCGGCGAGCGGCAGGTCGGGCACGTTGATGTTGAGCAGGAGCGGCGCGGCGAGGGGCGAGCGCGCGCAGCGCTCGACCAGCTGCCGCGCCACCGCGGCCGCGGTCTCGAAGTGTTTTCCGGCTTTGCTGGCGAGCGAAACCGCGATCGACGGGATGCCGAACAGGTAGCCCTCGGTCGCCGCCGCCACGGTGCCCGAGTAGATCGTGTCGTCGCCCATGTTGGCGCCGAAGTTGATGCCCGAGACCACGACGTCGGGCCGTGCATCGAGCAGGCCGGTGAGCGCGAGGTGCACGCAGTCGGTCGGCGTGCCGTTGACGTAGCGAAAGCCGTTGGCGGCCTGCCGCACCGTGAGCGGCCGGTCGAGCATGAGCGAGTTGGACGCCCCGGAGCGGTCGCGCTCCGGCGCCACCACCGTGACCTCGCCCAGCGCGGCGAGGCTTTGCGCAAGTATCGCGATGCCAGGGGAAAAATAACCGTCGTCATTCGAAACAAGGATGCGCATCGCCGGGATGCATTCTATATGACCGTTAGAATTGCCCGATGACCGCCGCGATCGCCCAGGCCACACCCGAATCGCCGTACGCGTGGGGCCGCCTGCTCGCGTCTCTCACGCTCATGACCATCAGCGGCGTCGGCATGTACGCGGTCGCGGTGGCGCTGCCGGCGGTGCAGGCCGAATTCGGCGTGTCGCGCTCGGCGGCATCGCTGCCCTATGCCGCGACCATGATCGGTTTTGGCCTGGGAGGCATCCTGATGGGCCGCCTGTCGGACCGCTTCGGCGTCATCGTGCCGGTGCTTGTCGGCGCCGTCTGTCTCGGCCTGGGTTTCGCCGCTGCGGGGGCGGCCGAAAGCTTGCTGCACTTCGCGTTGGCGCAAGGACTGCTCATCGGTCTGCTGGGCACCTCGTCGGCCTTCGCACCGCTGGTGGCCGACACCTCGATGTGGTTTACGCACCGCAGGGGGATCGCGGTGGCGATCTGCGCCAGTGGCAACTACCTCGCTGGCGCGATCTGGCCGCCGGTACTGCAGCATTTTTTCGACACGATCGGCTGGCGGGATACATTCACCGGCGTTGGCCTATTCTGCGCCGCCACCATGATCCCGCTTGCCCTGGTGTTGCGGCGCAAGCCCCCGATCCTGAGCTTGTCCGGGGACAACAAATCGGACGGGCAAAAGATTATCGACATGCCACGCAACACGTTGTTCGCGCTGCTGTGCGTCGCCGGCGTGGCCTGCTGCGTGGCCATGTCGATGCCACAGGTCCACATCGTGGCCTACTGTGGCGACCTGGGCTTCGCGGCGGCGCGCGGCGCGGAGATGCTCTCCGTGATGCTCGGTTTCGGCATCGTCAGCCGGCTCGCCTCGGGCTGGATCTGCGACCGCATCGGCGGCCTGCGCACACTGCTGCTCGGTTCCGGCCTGCAGGGGGTGGCGCTGCTGCTGTTTCTGCCCTTCGAGGGCCTGTCCTCGCTTTACGTCGTGTCTGCGCTGTTCGGCCTGTTCCAGGGCGGTATCGTGCCCTCCTACGCCATCATTGTGCGCGAGTATTTCCCGCAACGCGAAGCCGGTGCCCGCGTCGGCGCGGTTCTAATGTGCACTCTGCTCGGCATGGCACTGGGGGGCTGGATGACCGGCGTCATCTTCGACCTCACCGGCTCCTATCGCGTCGCGTTTCTCAACGGCATCGGCTGGAACCTTCTCAACCTCGCGATCGCGTTCTGGCTGCTGCGCCGCAGCCTGGTGCCGAGCGCGCTACTACCCGCGGCCCGCTAGGATGATCATGAACCCCGTGAGCGAACTTGAAACCCCGGCCGTGACCGTCCTGATGGATGTCATGGAAGACAACATTCAGCGCGTCCAGGCGCATCTGTCGAAACACGGCATCGCCAACCGCCCGCACATCAAGACGCACAAGATCCCGGCGCTCGGCAAGCTGCAGATGCAGGCCGGCGCGAGCGGCATCACCTGCCAGAAGATCGGCGAGGTCGAGGTGTTCGCCGACGCCAATGTCGCAGACGACGTGCTCCTCACCTACAACATCCTCGGCGCGGCGAAGACAGACCGGCTGATGGCGGTGGCGAAGCGGCTGAAGCGACTCGCGGTCGTGCTGGACAACGACGTCGTGGCGAAAGGCCTCTCGGCGGCGGCGGTGCGCCACCAGGGCGAGATCCCTTTCCTGATCGAGTGCGACACCGGCATGGGCCGCAACGGCGTGCAGACCCCGCAGGCGGCGCTCGACCTGGCGAGGAGCGCGATGAGGCTGCGCGGCATGCGCTTCGAAGGGATCATGACCTTTCCACTCAAGCCACCGGGGGCGAGCCTGACGAACCCGAAGCTGAGCGCCCCGGGATCGCTGGCGTTCTTCCGCGAAGCACTGAAAATATTCGGCCAGGCCGGCATTCCCGTTCCGGTGATATCCGGCGGCGGCACGCCCGCGATCTGGACGGTGCAGGACTATCCGATGCTCACCGAGCACCGCGCCGGCACCTGTATTTACAACGACGTCATGACGGTTGCCTCGGGCACCGCGACCTGGGACAACTGCGCCATGCGCGTGCGCGCCACCGTGGTGAGCCGGCCGACCGAGACGCGAGCGGTGTTCGATTGCGGCACCAAGGTGCTGACCTCCGACACCTACACGGTGAGCGGCCACGGCCACGTCATGGAATACCCCGACGCCGTGATCCCGGTCCTGTCGGAAGAGCACGGCGTGATCGACTTGAGCAATGCAAAGAAAAAACCGCAGGTCGGCGAAGTAATCCACATCGTGCCCAACCACTGCTGCGTGGTGAGCAACATGGTCGACGAGGTCTACGGCGTGCGCGGCGGCAAGGTCGAAGCGACCTGGGCGGTCGCGGCGCGCGGAACGGTCCGCTAGGTTTATTTGCCGGCGAGCTGTTTCTTCCACAGTTCCCAGGGACGTGCCATTGTCGCCTGGTTGACCTTGGTGGCGCCGCGCCCCTCGGCCTCGCTCAGGAATTCGATCGGTCCCTGCAGCTGCTCCGACTGGAGCTGCAAGCGCGCATTCATTTCCGTGTAGTAGGCGCGAAACACCGCTTCGGCAATGCTCCCGCCGACCACGGTAAAGCCGTGCCCCCGCATAAGCACGCAGGTGCAATTCCCCAGCGAACCTGCGAGCGCCTCGCCCAGGGGCCGGTCGCGTATCAGCAGGTCGTTGGCGGCGCGCACCTTGCGGATATCGAAAATCGGCGCACCCGACCAGAGGAAACCGGCCATGTGATAGATCGGCCGCAACCGTGCCTTGGTCACGCCGAACGGAATGACCGATGGCGCGTGGCTGTGCACGATCGCCTTTACATCGGGGCGCGTGCGGTAGATCTCGCCGTGGATATACCGCTCGAGAAAGCTTTTGCGCTTCTCCCCCGGCAGCGGCTCGCTGTCCGGCCCCAGCTCCATGATGTCGGCGGCGGTGACCAGTGCCGGCGCGAGCGAGCGCGAGATGATGAAGTGTCGCGGGTTGACGTCGCTGCGCGCGCTGAGGTGGCCAAAGGCGTCCACCAGTTCGAGCCCGGCGAGAATGTGGCTGCCGGCGACCAGGTCTTCGACCAGGTCGCGGGTGGCAGAAACTGCGGCGGAGAGCCTGGCGCTGCGTTTTTTCGTCTGGGCCATGTTGCAGTGCGCAGTTTACCTGCGCGATGCTCCGGCATACGATGGCTTTTTCGAACGGAACGCGCCATGAGCCTGCTGACCCCCGAGGAGCTGGAAAAACTCACCGGCGCGGAGTCTCTCTTCGCCTCGCCCATCCCGGTGCAATCCCTCTCCAGCGACGAGTTCATGCCCAGCCCGCAGACCCGGCGGCAGCAGGAGTTCGAGGTCCGCGTCAAGGCGATCGGCGCGCGGCTGGCGAAGAAAAACGGCATGAGCCGGCGCAAGTTCTTCAAGACCGCCGGCGGCATGGCGGCGGCCTTCGTCGCCATGAACGAGACCTATGCCAAGGGCACGGCGCCGATCTATGACGTCCTGAAGGAAGAGGATTCGAATCTTCAGCTGGCGCAGGCGCGCGCCGACGGGCTCAAGGACCAGTTCGTGATGGACATGCACACGCACTACCTGCGCGACGGCACGCCGATCCGCGCCTTCGTGTCGCAGCGCGAAGCGGTCGGCAAGGCGGGCTGGAATCCGCTGCTGGTCGGCAAGCCGCAGACCATCGATGATCTCATGTTCCCGAACTACTTCAAGGAGATCTTCCTCGACAGCGACACCAAGATCGCCTGCATCTCCGGCTCCTACTCGGTGGACGAGAAGTTTTCCTTCCTCACCAACCAGATGAAGGCCGAGACGCGCGAGCGCGTCAACCGGGAAGCCGGCACGCGGCGCATGTTTTCGCACGCCATCTTCACGCCCGGCTGGCCGAACTGGCTGGACAAGGTCGAGGAAGAGAACGAGCGCCTCAAGCCCGACTCATGGAAGGGCTACACCATCGGCGACAACACCAACAAACACCTGTCGAAGTTCCCGTTCCGGCTCGACGACGAGAAGGTCATGTACCCGTTCTATGAGAAGCTCGTCGGCTTCATGAAGAAGTATCCCGACCGGCCGGGGCTGAAGAACGTCTGCATCCACAAGGGCCTGTTCTCGCCGTCGGTTGCGAAACAGTTCCCGCACCTGCTCGGCTATTGCAACGTCGAGGATGTGGGCAAGGCCGCCAAGGACTGGCCGCAGCTCAATTTCGTCATCTACCACTCCGCCTATCGCTGGATCGGCGGTCCCGACGCCAGGGCCGAAAACGCCTGGGCGCAGGTGCAGCGCACCGGCCGAGTCGAGTGGGTGTCCGATCTGGCGGATATCCCGGGGCAGTTCGGCGTCAGCAACGTCTACGCCGACCTGGGGCAGATCTTCGCCCACAGCAACATGGCCGAGCCGAAGGTGGCCGCGTTCATGCTGGGCCAGATGATCAAGGGCATGGGCGCCGACCATGTGGTCTGGGGCACGGACGCGCTGTGGACCGGCGCGCCGCAGTGGCAGATCGAGGCGCTGCGGCGCATGGAGATCCCCGAAGACATCCGCAGGTACTGGGGTTTCGCGCCGATGGGGCCGGCCGACGGGCCGGTGAAGCGCGCGATCCTCGGCGAGAACAACGCGCGCCTCTACGGGATTTCCGCCGCCAAGCGCGCCGACCTCGCCGGCGACAAGGTCGCCCACTACAAGCGGCTCTACGACGCGCAGGGGGGCGACCGCAGCAACCTGGCCTACGGCTACGTGCTGAAGCAGGGCTGAACTACCGGGCGATGGCCTTCGCCACGGTCGCGCGCAGCGCCGTTGGCAGCTTCAGCGCCAGCGCCTGCTCCTTGCGCCAGCGCAGATTGCCGACCTTGCCTGCGCTCACCAGGCTTCCATCCAGGGGCGCAGGTCCAGTTCGTGCGTCCACGCGCTGCGCGGCTGCCGGTGCAGCTGCCAGTAGTTCTCCGCGATCGCCTCCGGGTCGAGGATGCCGGCCTTCTCCTTCAGCGCATAGCGTTCGGGAAAGTTCTCGCGGATGAACGGCGTATCGATCGCGCCGTCCACCACCACGTGCGCGATGTGGATGCCCTCGGGCCCCAGTTCGCGCGCCATGCTCTGCGCCAGAGCCCGCAGCGCGTGCTTCGCGCCGGCGAAGGCGGCGAAGCCCTTGCCGCCGCGCAGGCTCGCGGTGGCGCCGGTAAAAAGAATCGTGCCGCGCTGGCGCGGCACCATGACCTTCGCCACTTCGCGGCCGGCGAGAAAGCCCGCCAGCGCCGCCATCTCCCACACCTTTGTATAGACGCGGGTGGTCATCTCGCGGATCGGGAAACGCACGTTGCCGCCGACGTTGAAGACG
Organism: Nitrosomonadales bacterium; assembly: GCA_005240145.1. Taxonomy (GTDB): domain Bacteria; phylum Pseudomonadota; class Gammaproteobacteria; order Burkholderiales; family SG8-39; genus RBG-16-66-20. The sequence goes on from SBAS01000023.1 coordinate 6,064, forward strand.
CAGACCTCGATCGGCCCGATGTCGCGCTCGATCGACTGCACCAGCTCGATGACCTGCTCTTCGCGGCGCGCGTCCGAACCGAAGGCACGCGCCTTGCCGCCCGCCTTTTCGATGCTCTCGACCAGCGGCTGCAGCTTGTCGGCACTACGCCTGGTGACGCAAGCGATGAAGCCTTCGCGCGCGAAACGCCGCGCGATCGCGCCGCCGGTCGCTTCGCCTGCGCCGATCACCAGCGCGACTTTGGCCTGCGCCATGCGAAGGCTACTTCAGCCTGGAGTACGCCGTCGGCGCGAGGAAGGAGTTGCTGATGCTGGCGACAATCGGCCCGTTCTTCTCCGTTTCGGCGCGCGCCTTCTGCCACTCAGGGTCGCTCATGAAGGCGGCAAAAACCCGCTCGCGCTCGGCCATGTCCTTCCACTCCAGCAGGTAGGTGAGGTCCTGGTTGCTCGTGCCGACCAGCGTGGTCCAGAAGCCGACCTGGCGGAAGCCGTGCTTTTCCCACAGCTTCAGTGTCACGCTCTCGAAGCGTTGGTTGAGATCGGGCAGGCGGCCCGGCATGCAATGGTAGATGCGCATTTCGTACATCATGGATTTCATCTCCCCGCGGGTTGAAAGGATTTTCAGCGCTGAATGAATATTAAACTGTCCGCATGCCCGCTTCGCGCCTTTCCGCTTTCCTGCTGCTCGCGCTTGCGAACCTCTTCTGGTCGGGCAACTGGATCGCCGGCCGGGCGCTGCGCGGCACGCAGGCGGTCAACGCGGTGCTGCTCAATGCGTCGCTACCGCTTTTCGTCCTGCTGTGCTCCCGGGTGAACGAGCGCGAGCGCGGTACAGGTCCATTTTTGGGCGGGAGCTATCTGAGCC
>SBAS01000114.1 GCA_005240145.1 Nitrosomonadales bacterium
GCGAGGTCCGTGGTCCTCGTCATCGGCGCGATCACGGCCCTCTCCATGGGGCTGGTCGCGCTGACGCAGTTCGACATCAAGCGCGTGGTGGCCTATTCGACGCTCTCGCAGCTGGGCTACATGACTGTGGCGCTGGGCGCCTCGGCCTATTCGGCGGCGATGTTCCATCTCATGACGCATGCCTTCTTCAAGGCGGTGCTGTTCCTCGCCGCCGGGTCGGTGATCATCGCCATGCACCACGAGCAGGACATGCGGCGCATGGGCGGATTGAAGAAGTACATGCCCTGGACCTACTGGACGATGCTGATCGGCGCCATTGCCTCGGCGGGCATCCCGCCGCTGGCCGGGTTCTACTCCAAGGACGCGATCATCGAGGCAGCGAAGCTCTCGCAGACCCCCGGCGCGGTGTTTGCCTACCTGTGCGTGCTGGCCTGCGTGTTCGTGACCGCGGCCTACACCTTCCGCCTCGTGTTCATGGCCTTCCACGGCGCGCCGAGGTTCGCTGCGGCCCATCCGCCGCACGAGTCGCCGGCGGTGGTGACCGTGCCCCTGGTGCTGCTCGCGATTCCGTCAATCGGGGCCGGGTGGTGGGTGGGAAGTGTGGTGTTTGGCGATTTTTTCTTGAGTTCCCTGGTGAGAAAACCTGAAGAATTCGATGGCCTCATGAGTTACACGCTGCATGGCATGTCGGCGCTGCCGTTCTGGCTCGCCCTTGCCGGGATCTGGACTGCCTGGTACCTGTATGTAAAAAATACCCAGATACCCAGAAAAATTGCGCTCGCGTTCGGCCCGCTCTACGCCCTGGTCGAGCGCAAGTACGGCTTCGATGAACTCTATGCGCGCATCTTCGCCCTCGGCGCCCGGGTCGTCGGCACGGGGCTGTGGAAGGGCGGCGACGAACGCGCCATCGACGGCGTGATGGTGAACGGCTCGGCGCGCCTGGTGCTGTGGTCCTCGCGCGTGGTGCGCCTGATGCAGAGCGGCCTGGTCTACTGGTACGCGTTCATGATGCTGTTCGGCGTCTGCGCGATTTACGCCCTGGTCAGATACCGCGTGTTCACGTGACGAAACTGCGCTGATGCTCCTCAGCCTCGCCATCTGGGTTCCGATTCTCGCCGGCCTGCTTGCGCTTGCCACGGGGGGCGACCGCAATGCGCCGCTGCAGCGCCAGATCGCCCTCGCCGGCGCCATCGCCGGCTTCCTCGTCACGCTGCCGCTGTACACGGGCTTCGACCTGCGCAACCCGGGCATGCAGTTTGTCGAGCACCGCGCCTGGATCCCGCAATTCAACGTTTTCTACACGCTCGGCGTCGACGGCATTTCGATGCTGTTCATCCTGCTCAACGCCTTCACCACCGTCCTGGTGGTGATCGCAGGCTGGAGCGTAATCCAGCAGCGCGTCGCTCAGTACATGGGCGCCTTCCTGCTCATGTCAGGGCTGCTGAACGGCGTCTTCTGCGCCCTCGACGGGCTGCTGTTCTACGTCTTTTTCGAGGCCACCCTGATCCCGATGTTCGTCATCATCGGCGTCTGGGGCGGCGCCAACCGGGTCTACGCGGCGCTCAAGTTCTTCCTCTACACGCTGTTCGGTTCGCTGCTGATGCTGGTCGCGCTGCTCTACCTGTACAACAAGTCCGGCGGCAGTTTCGCCATCCGCGACTGGTGGAAACTGCCGCTGCCGCTCGCCGCGCAACTATGGCTGTTTTTCGGCCTGCTGTTCGCCTTCGCCGTGAAGGTGCCCATGTGGCCGGTGCATACCTGGCTGCCGGACGCCCACGTCGAAGCGCCCACCGGCGGCTCGGTGGTGCTGGCGGCGATCATGCTCAAGCTCGGCGCCTACGGCTTCGTGCGCTTCACGCTGCCGATCCTGCCCGACGCCTCGCGCGAACTGGCCTGGCTCATGATCGCGCTGTCGCTGATCGCGGTGGTCTACATCGGCCTGGTGGCGCTGGTGCAGACCGACATGAAGAAGCTCATCGCCTATTCGTCGATCTCACACATGGGATTCGTGACGCTCGGATTTTTTATTTTCAACAGTTATGGAATTGAAGGTGCATTAATTCAGATGATTTCGCACGGCTTCATCTCCGCGGCGATGTTCCTCTGCGTCGGCGTCATGTACGACCGCATGTACACGCGCAACATCGCCGATTACGGCGGGGTGGTGAACACCATGCCCAAATTCGCCGCCTTCATGATGCTGTTCGCGATGGCCAACTGCGGCCTGCCGGCGACCAGCGGTTTCGTCGGCGAGTTCATGGTCATCATGGGGACGATCAAGGTCAGTTTCTGGCTTGCCTTCGCCGCCGCGACCACGCTGGTGTTCGGCGCCGCCTACACGCTGTGGATGTACAAGCGCGTGATCTTCGGTGCCATCGGCAATGAAGAGGTTGCAAAGCTGAAGGATCTGAACTCAAGGGAATTCCTCGTCCTGGGCCTGCTCGCCATTGCGGTGCTCTTCATGGGCATCTACCCGCTGCCCTTCACCGAGGTGATGCACGCCTCGGTCAACGACCTGCTGCGCCACATGGCGCTGCCGAAGTTCTGACATGACGCTCGATTTCATCGTCGGACTTCCCGAGATCGTGCTGCTGGCAGGCGCCTGCGCGCTGATGCTGGCGGACCTGTACGTGAAGGACGTCGAGCGGCGCGTCAGCTACGCCATCGCCCAGGCCGTGCTGCTGGTCACCGCCGCCGCGACGATCTTCGTGCTGCTCGGGTCGGGCGGCGAGCTGGTTTACGCCTTCAACAAGCTGTATGTGGCCGATTTCATGGCGCACATGCTGAAGCTCACGGCCTATGGCGCGGTGTCGCTGGCGCTGGTGTATTCGCGCCAGTACCTCATCGATCGCGGCCTCATGACGGGCGAGTTCCTGACCCTGCTCCTGTTCGCGCTGCTCGGCATGATGGTGATGATGAGCGCCAACAGCTTCATCGCCATCTACCTCGGCCTGGAGCTGCTCTCGCTGTGCCTCTACGCCATGGTGGCGCTGAACCGCGATTCGGCCGCCTCCACCGAGGCGGCGATGAAGTACTTCATCCTCGGCGCGCTCGCCTCCGGCATGCTGCTCTACGGCATGTCCATGCTGTACGGCGCCACCGGCACGCTGACCATCACCGAGGTCGCCAAGCAGCTCGCGCTGCTGTCGAAGGACTCCACCCAGCAGACCTTCCTTGTCTTCGGCCTCGTCTTCATGGTCTGCGGCCTGGCCTTCAAGCTGGGGGTGGCGCCGTTCCACATGTGGATTCCGGACGTCTACCACGGCGCGCCGACCGCGGTGACGCTGGTGATCGGCACCGCGCCCAAGCTCGCGGCCTTCGCCATGGCGATGCGGCTGCTGGTCAACGGCCTGCTCGAGCTGGCGGTCGACTGGCAGCAGATGCTCTCCATCCTCGCCGTGCTGTCGATGGCGATCGGCAACGTCACCGCCATCGCGCAGAGCAACCTCAAGCGCATGCTGGCCTATTCGACCATCGCGCACATGGGCTTCATGCTGCTCGGCCTGCTCTCGGGGGTGGTTGGCGGCAACTGGCGCAACGCGGCGGACGCCTATGGTGCAGCGATGTTCTACACCATCGTCTACGTGCTGATGTCGGTCGGCTCCTTCGGCATGCTGCTGCTCCTGTCGCACAAGGGCTTCGAGTGCGAGAAGCTCGACGACCTGAAGGGCCTCAACCGGCGCAACCCCTGGTATGCGTTCCTCTTACTGCTGATCATGTTCTCGCTCGCCGGGGTGCCGCCCACGGTGGGCTTCTATGCCAAGCTCATGGTGCTCTCGGCCGCGGTCAGCGCCGGCATGATCTGGCTGGCGGTGGTGGCGGTGCTGTTTTCGCTGGTCGGCGCGTACTACTACCTGCGCATCGTCAAGCTCATGTACTTCGACGAGCCCGTGATCGCCGCGCCCGTCTACGTGCAGCCGCTCGGCGTGCGCGTGCTGATGTCCACCAACGGCCTCGCGCTCCTCGCGCTCGGCATCCTGCCGCAGCCGCTCATGACGCTGTGCCTGGTCGCAATTAAAGGTCTCTAGCCCGGCAGCCGGCCGAAGCGCTTTTCGTATTCCTCGGCAAGCTCGGCATTGCTCTTGTAGTGCGGCACCCTGAATAGCAGCCGCTTCCAGGCCTGCAGGCGCCAGCTGGCGGCCTCCAGCACTTCGGTTTCCCAGTAGTGCCAGGCGCGCTTCAAGTTGCGTTCCTGGTCCATCTCGAAATACAGCCGCTCGCGCGGGCCAGCGAAGAGATACAGCTTGCCGTCGATGATCTTGAAGGTGTCGGCGTCAGCCGCGCTCGGTATCGCGTTGGCCATGTCCTGGGCGCAGAAGCCGCCAAACTGCGGCGCGTAGCGCTCCGGATTGGTGATGAACTGGCGCTTGTTTTCTTCGCTGGCGAAGCGGTAGGTCAGGCCGCGGTGGTCGGTCTTGAGGTCGCTGCGCCCGCGCTGCGCGCGGCCCGTGGTGAAGTAGGCCACCGCGTCGTTGCCGTGGAGCATCAAGCTGGCGTCGTCGCCGTCGGATACCACATTCACCACGCCGCTGCAGCCGGCGAGGAGCAGCGCGGCGAGAGCCGCCGCGCTCCAATTAAGGCTGGCTAACCGCACACTCCCGTGTATCCGCATGCCGTACAGTAGTCACAACCATCCTTGCGGATCAAGGTCGTATTCGCGCATTCCGGGCAGCGCGCCCCGGCCATGATCCGCCCCTGGCCGCGTTCGGGCTGCTGCATGATCCCCATCTGCCGCAGCGGCAGACCGTCCTCGTCGAGCAGGCCGAGCATCGCGTAGCGGTGCAGGATCAGGCGCGCCAGGTAGGACACGGTGGAGGGGAAGGTTTCCTGCTTCTTTGTTCCTGGCACGAAGGCGAGGAAATCACCCAGCGGCTCGGGGAAGTCCAGCAGCTTGCGCAGCTTCATGCCGATCCAGGCCGGATCGAGCACGCGCATGTCCAGGGACAGGATCTTGCACAGGCCATCGAGCGCGCGCGGATACTCGCCCGAGAGCCACATCGAGTAGGGCCGCGTCACGCCGGCCGGATAGCCTTCCATCGCCGGCAGCGCGATTTCCTTGAGTCCCAGCACGAAATCGTCGCCGGTACGCGGGTTGAACACGTCCACGGTCCAGGACATGGTGCCGTCGGTGCCGGTCTTGGGCTCCTTCAGGCTGAACATCGCGTCGAGCACCGGGCAGGGGCCGTCGTGAAACACTTTCAATTCTTTGGTTCGGTGAAGAATGATCTGGGAAAAAGCGGACACTATCGACGGCATGCGCTTTTTCTCGCCGTGGGGCGGGAATGGCATGTCGAAAGGTTCGTCGCCGCCCGCCTTGGCGAGGGTCTCGAGCTTCAGCTTCAGCCAGCCCGGGTCGTTGGCGCGCATGTCCATCGACAGCGTCTTGGCCAGCGCGCCCAGGCCGCGCGGCTGCTCGCTGCCGTTGACCCAGACCTCGAAGGCGTGCGGACGGCCGTTCTCGATGTGGCCGACGAACACCGCGAAATGGTACTGCGGGTGCTCGACCATGTAGGTCCAGGCGAGGTTGCCGCCGCCGAGGTCGGGCCGGCCGGGCCAGCGCAGGCTTGCCAGCACAGGTTGCGGCACCGACTTGATGCGGATGCGCCGGTTGAGGTCGTCGGCATTGAAATCCTGCGGGAAATCCTGAGATTTTTCGGGTTTTTGCACCGACAGCACCGAACCGAGGATCTTGTTCGGGCGATAGGTGGCGAGGCCCTTCAGGCCCGACTTCCAGGCATGCATGTAGAGATCCTGGAATTCCTCGTAGGGATAGTCCTCGGGCACGTTTACGGTCTTCGAGATGCTGGTGTCGATGTAGGGCGCAACCGTCGCCACCATCTGCTCGTGCGCGCTGGCCGAGATTTCCAGCGCCGTGACGAAGTAGGGAGGCAGGTTGTTCATGTCGCCTCCCGCAGCACGGTAGCGCCGCCAGGCGTGGTCCTCGACGGGGTATTCCTTCAGCGTGCCGTCTGGCATGCGTTTCTTGCGCGTGTAAACCCAGGAGAAGGGCGGTTCGATGCCGTTCGAGGCGTTGTCGGCGAAGGCAAGGCTGATAGTGCCGGTCGGCGCGATCGAGAGCAGGTGGGAGTTGCGAATTCCCTGCGCGCGTATTTTTTGCTTCAATTCCTGAGAAAGCCTTGAGGCAAAGTTGCCTCCCGACAAATACAAGTCCGCGTTGAAGAGCGGAAAGGAGCCGCGTTCCCGCGCCAGGTCCACCGAGGCCTCGTACGCGGCGTCGCGCATCGCGGCCGAGATCCGTGCCGCCATGGCGCGGGCCTCCTCGGTGTCGTAGCGCAGGCGCAGCATCGCGAGCGCATCGCCCAGCCCCGTAAAGCCGAGGCCGACGCGCCGCTTTGCCATCGCTTCCTTGTATTGCTGCTCGAGCGGCCAGGCCGTAACCTCCAGCACGTTGTCGAGCATCCGCACGGCGGTGTGGACTGTTTTTTTGAATTTGTCTTCGTCGAATTTCGCCTGCTCGGAAAACGCATGCGAAATAAATCTCGTGAGGTCGATGGAACCCAGACAACAGCATCCATACGGCGGCAGCGGCTGCTCGGCGCAGGGATTGGTGGCCTCGATCGTCTCGCAGTAGTACAGGTTGTTGTCCCGGTTCATGCGGTCGAGGAACAGGATTCCGGGCTCGGCATGGTCGTAGGTCGAGCGCATGATCTGGTCCCACAGCGCGCGCGCGCGCAGCGTGCGATAGACCCACAGGCCGTCGGGTCGCTGGCCGGCTTTCTCGCTCCAGGGCTTTGCCTTGTGAATCAAATCTATGGACAGATCTCTTTCGACCGCCGCCATGAACTCGTCCGTCACGCCGACCGAGATGTTGAAGTTGGCGAGGTCGCCCTTGTCCTTGGCGTGAATGAATTCCTCGATGTCGGGGTGGTCGCAGCGCAGCACGCCCATCTGCGCGCCGCGCCGCGCGCCGGCCGACTCCACCGTTTCGCAGGAGCGGTCGAAGACGCGCATGTAGGACACCGGCCCGCTCGCGCGCGACCGGGTGCCCTTCACCTCGGCGCCCTTGGGCCGGATGGAGGAGAAGTCGTAGCCCACGCCGCCGCCGCGGCGCATCGTCTCGGCGGCCTCGGCCAGGGCGGTGTAGATGCCGGGCTTGCCGTCGACGAGCTCCGATATCGAGTCTCCCACCGGCTGCACGAAGCAGTTGATGAGCGTCGCCTGCAGCGCGACGCCGGCCGCCGAATTGATGCGCCCGGCGGGAATGAAGCCGTCTTCGAGCGCCTTGTGGAAGCGTTTCTCCCACTTGGCGCGTTCCCCTTCGGCTTCCACTTGGGCAAGCGCGCGCGCGACGCGCAGCCGCACCTGCCGGATCGCATCCGGCGCGGCGGCTTCGTCGCCCTTGGCGTATTTCTCGAGCAGCGCCTCGCGGCAGATTTCCTGCGCGGGCAGGGCAGCGGTATCGGCGTTGCGGGTGGAGGTTTCCTGTGTGTCCATCTTGTTTTTCTTATCTCACATCAAGAAGGTAATACATGTATTTGATCGAACGACGGTTTACGGATGTTGAAAAGCCACTAACTGTGGGGTGAACGCCGGCAAAAACTGATCTCCCTCCTACACGTAGGGCGGAGGTGTATAACTATACAGTACTTCAGGTCGCCTGTGGCGCCGCGTCCGTTGCCGTCCCGCCCGCCGCCATCTGCTGGCGCGCGGTCTTGAGGATGTCGGCGACCTCGGCATGTCCGAGCCTGAGGGAGAGTTCCACCGGCGTGTCGCCCTCCTTGGTGGTCACCGTCGGGTCGGCGCCGTTGCGCAGCAGCAGCTCGACCATGCGGCCATTGCCCTTCATCGCCGCGTAGGCGAGCGCGGTGTAGCCGTTGTCGTGCTGCACGTTGGGATCGAAATTCATTTCCAGCACCTTCTGCGCATACACCAGATTGCTCTTCTCGATGGCATAGAAGAGCGCCCGCACGCCCTCGGGGCTCTTTTCCTTCGGCTTGGGCTCGAGGCCCGTCGGCATCAGCTTCACTGCGTAATTGATGAGCGAAATGCCGACCATCGCGACCAGTGCCAGCACCACGGGAATCTTCGAGATCTCGATGTACTCCGAGATCATCTGGTCGAGGTTCGCGGCGAGGATCAGCAGCACCACGGAGAGGAAAAAGAAGAAGCGCAGGTAGAAAAACAGGCCCAGCACGATGCCGCAGCCAAGGACGCCGAGCAGGTAGTTGCGGCCGATGCCGAGGCTCTCGAGGGTTTCGGGGGGCAGCTGGGCGAGGATCGCCGCGAGCGTGATGAGGCCGAACAGGCCCACCTCGCGCACCCGCATCCGGGTCAGCAGGTCGTCTTTTTCGATCGTTTTCTGCAGTGCCATGCGTTTCTCCCCGGGTCCTGGCCGGGCCCTGAAGGCCGGCAACCCGGATTGTCGTAGAATTCGGGGCCATGTCCAAGGCTTTCGTGCGTGAGTCCGAGGACGACGACGAGGCACCGGAACCCCAGCCCAGCCCTCCCCCGGCGAAGAATTACATCTCGCCAGCCGGCTATGGGCGCCTCAAGGCTGAATTGAAGCAGCTGGTCGAGGCCGAGCGCCCCGAGGTCGTGCGCACCGTGTCCTGGGCGGCGAAGAACGGCGATCGTTCCGAGAACGGCGACTACCTCTACGGCAAGAAGCGGCTGCGCGAAATCGACCGCCGCGTGCGCTTTCTCATCAAGCGCCTGGAGGCGGCCGAGGTGGTCGATTCCGCCGGCAGGGAATCGGACCAGGTCTTCTTCGGTGCGACCGTCCGGCTAAAGGATAAGACCATCACCATCGTCGGCCTCGACGAGACGGACTCGGCGAAGCACCGCGTCTCCTGGATTTCGCCGGTGGCGAAGGCGCTCATCAAGGCGCGCGAAGGCGACAAGCTTGTCCTCAAGACCCCCGGCGGCCTCGAGGAGCTGGAAATTCTCGAAGTGCGCTACGACCCCATCGACTAGGAGAAGCGCATGAGCGTGGCAAAGGAATTCCGCGAATTCGCAGTGAAGGGTAATGTCATGGACCTCGCGGTGGGCGTGATCATTGGCGCGGCCTTCGGCAAGATCGTCGCTTCGATCGTCGAGGACGTGGTGATGCCGCTGATCGGCACTCTCCTGGGCGGCCTGGATTTCAGCGGCCTGGCGGTCAAGGTCGGCTCGGCGACGCTCAAGTACGGCAAGTTCCTGCAGACCTGCCTCGATTTCCTCATCATCGCCTGGGCGATCTTCCTCCTTGTCAAGCTGATCAACCGGCTGAAGCGCGAGGAAGTAAAACCCGCGGAACCCAAGGCGCCGCCAAGGCAGGAGGTGCTGCTCGAAGAAATCCGCGACCTGCTCAAAAGCAAGTCCTAGCGGAAATCTCCTGCTTTCAGCACCGATAGTTTCTTCGGGTCGATGTGCCGGCGCAGCGCGTCGCGTATCGCCGCGGGGGTAAGCGCCGCGAGGCGTTTCTCGAAGTCGATGTCCCAGGCAAAGGTGCGCCCGAGGTACAGGTAGCTCGCCAGGCGCCCGGCGATGCCGCTGTCGCGCGAGCGCGCGAGCTTGCGCGCCTCGATATAGCTCTTGATGGCGGCGTCGACCTCGGCGGCGGTGAAGCCCTGCTCGAGCGCACGCGCGAGTTCTTCGCGGATCGCGTTTTCCACCCGCGCGCGGTTCTGCGGCGCATAGATCGCCGATAGCCCGAAGCTTCCAGCCGCATCCAGCTGCCCGGCGCTGAGGTAGCTGTAGGTGCTGTAGGACAGGCCTTCCTTTTCGCGCACGCGGACCTGCAGGCGCGCGCCGGAGTTGCCGCCGAGCAGGTAGTTGCCCAGGATCAGCGCCGGGAAATCCGGGTGGTCGTCGCGCAGCGGCAGGTTCAGGCCCGCGCGCAGCACCGCGTTCGCCTTGTCGGGCGTCGCCACCGCTTCTTCGAGCGCCGCGCGCTCGATGTGGCGGGCGGGAACGCGCGCGTAGGGTGCGGGGTTCTTCCAGCCGCCGAACAGTGCCTCGAGCAGCTGCGACAGCGCCTCGGGGTCGAAGTCCCCCACGGCGACGAACTGCGCGCCGGTGCCGCCGACCAGGTCCGTGTAGCAGCGCACCGCGTCCTCGAGCTTTGCGGCCTTGAGCTGCGCCACGCGCTCATCGATCGATCCGGGATGGAGCCAGTGGCCGAGCGGGTAGGGATTGAGATGCAGCGCGAGCCGCTCGCCGGCGATCGCCGAGGGTTCGCCGCGCTGCGACTCGGCCCCGGTCAACGAGGCGCGCCTCAATTCCTCGAATTCGGCCGCGGGAAACGCGGGATGCTGCAGGACCTCGGCCACCAGGCGCAGGGTGCCGTCCAGCTGCGCGCGACGCACCTCGATCGAGGCGCCCTCGGTGCTGATGCCGACACCCGCCTTCAGCTTGTCGAAGGCATCGCGCAGCTCGGCGCGCGTGTGCTGGCGCGAGCCGCGCATGAGCATGCCGCCGGCAAGGCCGCAGGCGACGCCGCGGTCCATCTTGGATTTCTCGTCGCCCCAGTACAGCGAGAGCTGCGCGACCACCGTGCCGCCGCGCGTCTTCTTGGGCAACAGCGCGACCTTGATGCCGTTGGCGAGCGTGCGACGAATCACGCGCGCCTCGATATTCTGCGGCGTCGGGTCGAAGGTTTCGCCGGCGTCGACGCTCTCGCTGCCGCGGTAGGCGTCGAGCTCGGCGCGCAGGTCGGGCGCGGCCGGGATCGCCACGCGCTCGGGCTTCGTCGTCGGCACGAACATGCCCAGCACGCGGTTGGCGGGCTTGAGATAGGTGTCCACGGCGCGCTGCACGTCGGCGGTGGTGACCTTGCGCATGCGGTCGCGGTACAGGTAGAAAAGTCGCCAGTCACCCATCGCGGCGAACTCGGGCAGGTAGCGCCACATCGAGGCCGAATCCAGCTGCATCTTCTCGATCTCGTTGAGCAGCGCGGTGCGGGCACGCTCGACTTCCGCGTCGGTGACGGGTTCGCGCGCGGCGCCTTCCAGCGCGGCGAGCAGGGCGTCGCGCGCCGGCTCGAGCGCGCCGTCCTTGGGCACCACGGCGCCGAAGCTGGCGTACCCCGGGTCGCGCAGCATGCGTTCGTAGCCCCAGGCGGAACTGGCGAGCCCCTTGTGCACCAGCGCGCGGTGCAGGCGCCCCGTGGCGGCGGTGCCGAACACCTGCGACATGACGTCCACCGCCGGATACGCTGGGTCGGAAGCGGCGGGGATGCGGTACATCGCCGACACGATCTGCACGTCGCCGGCGCGGCGCAGCGTCACCGCGCGTTCGCCATCCTGCGACGGTTCTTGCGTATACAGAGTGGGCAGCACGCGGGTGGGGCGGGGGATCGGGCCGAAGTGCTTGGCCACCAGCGCGAGCGCCTGCGCCTCGTCGAACCTGCCGCCGATGGTCACGAGCGCGTTGTCGGGCTGGTACCAGGTGCGGTAGAAGGCCTGCAAGCGCTCGATCGGCACCATCTCGATGTCGGAGCGCAGCCCGATGGTCGGGAAACCGTAATTGTGGGCGGCGAAGACGAGCCGCGTCATGCGCTGCGAGAGCACGCCGTGCGGGCTGTTCTCGCCCATCTCGAATTCGTTGCGCACCACCGACATTTCGCTGTCGAGGTCCGACTTGCGCACATGCGAATGGATCATGCGGTCGGCTTCCATGCCGAGCGCCCAATCGAGGTTCTCCGCGCCGGGGGCGAAAGTCTCGAAGTAGGTGGTGCGGTCGTTGGACGTGGTGCCGTTGTAGCGCGCGCCGCGTTTCGTCAGTTCCGCCTTGATGTCGCCCAGGCGCGGCGTGCCCTTGAACAGCATGTGCTCGAGCAGGTGCGCCATGCCCTTCTCGCCGTAGCCCTCGTGGCGCGAGCCGACGAAGTAGGTGATGTGCACGCCCACCGTGCTCGCGCCGGCGTCGGGGACGGTGAGGATGCGCAGGCCGTTGGCGAGGCGGTACTCGGTGACGCCCTCGATGCTGACGGTCTTGCGCGGCGCCTCCGCACCCGCGGCGAAGGCGCAGAACAGCAAGGCAAAACACAGCAAACGGCGCAGATTCATCGGTTCATTTTCAGAACAGTTGGTCGAAAACGTGCAAAGCGACAAGGCCTGCGGCGATCGTAACGAAGGTACCGCGGAAACGCCACGCCACCGCGATCGCCACGATGCCCGCGAGCAGGCGTTCGTTGCCCGGGGCGAGGCTTAAGACACCCTTTTGCAGCATCAGTTCCGGCGCCCAGATCGCCGTCAGCACCGCGGCCGGCACGTACTGCAGGGCGCGGCGCAGCAGCACGGGCAGTTTGACGTGGTCCGGCAGGAGCAGGAACGAGGCGCGCTGGCCGAAGGTCGCCACGCTCATGCCGAGAATAACGAGCCAAAGACTCATTTTTTCTCTATCTTTACGAAGCTTTCAAATAAAACCCCGGCAGCGATCCCCGCGATCGCGGCGAGCGCGAGCCCCAGGCGCAGCGGCAGGCCGTGCGCGAGCACCGCGGTGAGGCCGGCGCTTGCCGCCGCGATGACCATGAACCTGTCGCGCAGCAGCGGAATGGACATGGCGATGAAAGCGAGCGGGGCGGCGAAATCGAGCTTCCACGCCGCGGGCAGCTGGTTGCCCAGCAGCAGGCCCGCGGCGACGGTCGATTGCCAGCAGATCCAGACCGGGACCGCGATGCCGACGAAATATTCGAACTTGCCGGGATCCCCGGGACGCGTGCCGAAGCGCTGCAGGAAGAGCGCGTAGGGGTTGTCCACCAGCGCGTACGAGACGATCAGCCGGCGCGCGAGCGGTTCGCCGGCGAAATACGGGCGGATCGAGGCGCTGTACATGAAGAGGCGCAGGTTGACGACGAAAGCCGCCAGCACGATCACCAGCGCCGGCGCGCCCTCGGCGATCAACTGGACTGCGGCGAGCATCGCGGCGCCGGCGTAGACCAGCACCGACATCGCCATCGCTTCGAGCGGGGAGATACCGGCAGCGGCCATCGCCACGCCCGTGACGAGGCCGAAGGGCACGATCGCGATCAGCAGCGACAGGCCCGCGCGCAGACCTGCCTGGAATTCAGTTCGTGCGCGCGGCAATTTCCCTGCTTACCCCTTCTAGGCGGGCTTGTGGTGGCCGGACTTGCCGCGCTGCTCGTGCAGGCACTTGCCGAGCTCTTCGCCGCGCTTGCCGGTACAGGCTTCGTATGCCTTCTGGCGCTCGTCCATGCGCTTGCTCATCCGCTCGTGGCGCTCTTTCGCGTGCTCCCGGCACTTGGCCTGGTCCGGCGCCTTGGCGCACATCGACCCGGTCATGCAGGCGCGCCGGTCCGGTTTGCCCTTGCAGGCCTCGTGCGCGGCCTTCATGCGTTCGTGCATTTCCTTGCGATGTTCGCCCTTGCCCTCCGCGGGCGGGGTTTGCGCGTGGGCCACCATGGTCGCGAGCGAGAAACAGGCTGCTGCAAGAGCGGGTACGAATCGGTTCATCTCGGTCTCCTACCAGTTGAGTTGACTGGAGAAGGCTACCGGCCCGCCTTGTAGCAGGCTGTGAGCATTTGTATCAGTCTGTAACGCTAGGCCTGCTTCAGCATCGTGGCGCCGTCCGAAACCTCGAATTTGCCCGGTCCTTCGATGTTGACCGACGTGATCTTGCCGTCGTCCACCAGCATCGAGAAGCGCTGCATGCGCAGGCCCATGCCGCGGGCGTTGAGGTCCAGGCCCAGGCCCAGCGCCTTCGTCCAGGCCGCGCTGCCGTCGCCGAGGAAGCGGATCTTGCCGATCGCCTTGAAATCGCGGCCCCAGTGCGCCATCACGAAAGCGTCGTTGGTGGCGATGCACCACACCTCGCTCACGCCCTTGGCCTTCAGCTTGTCGAGGTTCTCGAGGTAGCTCGGCACGTGCTTGGCCGAACAAGTCGGCGTATACGCCCCCGGCAATCCGAAAATCGCGACCTTCTTGCCCTTGGTCGCCTCGATCACATCGACTTCCTTCGGCGCCATCGCGCATTGCGTGCCTGATTCAAATTCGGTGGTTTCCATCAGCTTGCCCTCGGGCAGCAGATCGCCGGCCTTGATCGTCATGATTCCTTCTCCTCAATAGGGTTCTTGCGGGGGAAACGGATGATACCGCAGCCACGTCATGCTCCATGCTTTCGCCAGAATGCCGCGGGCGAAATGATGGTTGGATATTGCTTGCCCAGAGTAAGCAGGTCGTCGTCGCCAGTGATGAGATAGTCGGCTTTGGAGGCGAGGAGGGTGCCGAGCACGAGGAGGTCGCCGGAGTCGCGCACGGCTGCTTGCGGCAATGCTGCGGGTTCGACCATTTGTGCCAGAAGGGCGAGGAGTTCGACTTCTTCCTTGAATTTCTGCGGCTCCCAGTTCAGGCGGTGGTTCATGCGCGGCAGAATGCGCGAGAGTTCTCCAACGATGTGGTTGGAGAGGACGACAACCACCGCGCCGCGCTTCCAGGCCCCGAGAATTTTGCCCGGCGTGCCGGCCGGATATGCGATACCTGATACGAGGACGTTCGTATCCAGCACCACCCGCAGGGTGGGCAAGGCTCAGGCCTTCTTCTTCTTCCGGCGTTCGGCGTTCATTTCGGCGCGTACTTCTTTAGTGATGCGCATAATTTCGGCCATGCCTTCCTCCTCTGGGACGTTGGCATAGGCTGCGGCAATCTGGGCGGAGAGTTCGTCAAAGCGCTCCCGCATCTGCCTGATGCGGTCGAAAAGCTCAGCGTCAATCAGGGCCGCAACCGGCTTGCCATCCTTAGTGATGACAATGCTGTCTTTGCGGAGTTGGACCTGGTTAAGCATTTCGCCGAGGTTCTGGCGGAAGGCGACGGCGGTGGTTTCGGTGATCATGGGGTGGCTCCTTGACGGATCATGCTGATCATTATGATCGTACTGGTCCACAGGTCAATGGTCAGGTGCCAAAGCGAATATTAGTTCTGCAATCAATGGCTTGAATTGATCGCCGAACCTCGAAACCTTTCTGGGTCCTGCTCTTGCCACTACACACCTCCGGACTGTTAGACCATGGTGTCAACTCTTTCGGGGGAACTTTGGCGTCGGTCAACAACGCGCTGTTAGAGCGCCTTGCGCAAAACCCGTGGCTTCGGGTTTCGCTCGCAACATGCGGCGTTATCCGAGCTGTCACGAGATCAGATCCCGCAATTTCTCGACAATCGTGCGCTCCGACGGTCTAATGCAATAGCAGTCAGCAGGATATCTGTGCTCGCCAGATGCCGCTTCATGTCCAATTGCCCTTACGCGGTATGTCAAGCCATACGGCGCATATTGGGCCTTGCATCCATCGCGGAATAAAGAATCGGACATGTGCAAGATCGTTACTGTAGGAACTGCGAGAACGAGCAGGCTCACGCCGATTGCAAATCGAGTTTTCCAGGCGTCGCTCACGTTCAAGCGCTCTAACTTAATGTTTATCCAGCACGGCCGGAATGCTAAAAGTATCTACTAGTAGTCGCAAGTTGCTACCGATAGAAAATGGTTTATGCCGCCAGGTGCCTAGCGGTAGATTCTTTGCGCTAGCTCGATTGAAGCGCCGCGCGTCGCCCGCGCTCGACGTCGATGCCGATGAGTAGAACTAAACCGACGACGAAGTAAACGCCGACGGAGAGGATGCCGAGGCGGTGGTTGCCTTCGAAGATCCAGGTGACGGCGCCGTAGGTGAGGGGGCCGAAGATGGAAGCGGCCTTCACGGCGAGGCCCCAGAGGCCGAAGAATTCGGCGTTGCGATCGGGGGGCGAGAGGTAGCCGACGATCGCTCGTCCTGCTGCTTGTGATGCGCCCATGCACAGGCCGGCGAGGTTCGCGGCGACCCAGAAGAGCATTTTGCCTTCGGCGAGGTAGGCGAGGGCGATCATGATGATCCAGCCGATGAGGACGAGCGTCATCGATTTGACGTGGCCGATGGCGTCCTGCAGGTAGCCGAAGCTGAAGGCGCCGATGGCGGCGGTGATGTTGACGACGAGGATGAGGATGATGGTGTCGACGAAGGTGAATTTCATCGCTTCGGTGGCGTAGATCGCGGCGAGGGCGATCACGGCCTGGATGCCCGCTTGGTAGAAGAGTATGCAGACGAGGAAGCGGCGCAGGTCCTGGAAGCGCGCGGCCTGCCGCAGGGTCTGTATCACGCGCTGCCACGGACGTGCGAGCTCTCGGTGCGGCCGCGCGCGCTCCTTGAGGAAGAGGAACGTGGGCGTCGCGCAGAGCGCGAACACGACCGCGGTGATCAGCATCGTCACGGGCACGAATTGGGCGCCGGTCTGGCCCTGCTTTTCGACCGTGAGGATGTAGGCGAGCGAGATGCCTAGCGACACCAGGCCCCCGAGATAGCCGAAAGCCCAACCCCAGCCCGAAACGCGGCCGATGGCTTTCGAGTCGGCGAGTTCAGTGAGGAAAGCGGCGATGAGGTTCTCGCCGGTGGCGAAGAAGAAGTTGGAGAGAACGATGAGCGCGATGGCGAGCGCCACGGTGCCCGGGCCGGTGAAGTAAAGCGCTGCGGTGAACACAACGCAACCCACCGTCGCGTAAAGCAGCAGGCGCTTCTTGGCGGCGTGCGCGTCGGCCCAGGCGCCGACCAGCGGCGCGCTGAGCAGGACGGCGAGATACGAGGCCGACAGCGCCGCAGTCCAGGCGAAGGTCGCCCAGGGCGCCTTGCCGGCCACGCCGGCGACAAAGAATGCGCTGAACACGGCGGTGATGACCACCGTGGTGTAGCCCGAGTTGGCGAAGTCGTACATGCTCCAGGCCCAGACTTCGCGCAGGCTGACGTCCTGTGCAAGAGAGCGAGATTTCGACCTCGGCGTGGCGGTGTTCACAGGGTGAGTGTAGCCCCGCTAGGGCATAATCGCAGGCCTATGGCTGCCGTCGACCCCAAAGTGACCGAGCGCCGCCTGAGCATCGTCGAGCTCATCGACTGGCTGGTCGCAGATGGCATGGTGGAAACGGCGGATGCCGAGAAGATGAAGAAGGAGCGCCGCTACTACCGCGGCACCCAGCATCCGCTCGCCGTCATCGCCGACCAGAAGTGGAAGAGCGCCAAGCCGCCGAACGCGCTGCTCGCGCTCGAGCCGCTCACCGAATGGCTCGCCAAGCGCGTCGGCATGGAATACCGCCACATCGACCCGCTCAAGATCGATTTTTCGTCGGTGACCGAAGTGATGTCCTCGGCCTACGCGACGCGCTTCAAGATCCTGCCGATCGGCGTCAACACCAAGGAAGCGGTGATCGCGGTCTGCGAGCCCTACGTGCGCGAGTGGGAGAAGGAGCTGCAGCGCATCACCAAGCTGGAATTGCGGCGCGTAATCGCCAATCCGCAGGATATCGATCGCTACCAGGTCGAGTTCTACAACCTCGCCAAGTCGATGAAGGGCGCGGCCAAGGGCATGGCCGGCGTCTCGGGGCTGCAGAACTTCGAGCAGCTGGTCGAGTTGGGCTCGGGCAACAAGCAATTCGACGCCAACGACGCGCACATCGTCAAGGTGGTGGACTGGCTCTGGAGCTACGCCTTCGAGCAGCGCGCGAGCGACATCCACATCGAGCCGCGGCGTGAATTCGGCATCGTGCGCTTCCGCATCGACGGCGTGCTGCACCAGGTCTACCAGATCCCGAACTCGGTGCTCGCGGCGATGACCAGCCGCATCAAGATCCTCTCGCGCATGGACGTGGTGGAAAAGCGCCGGCCGCAGGACGGCCGCATCAAGACGCGCACGCTGGCGGGCGAGGAGGTCGAGCTGCGCCTCTCGACGCTGCCCACCGCCTTCGGCGAGAAGATGGTGATGCGGATTTTCGACCCAGAGGTGCTGGTGCGCGACTTCAAGGAGCTCGGCTTCTCCGAGGAAGACAGCCTGCGCTGGAAGGACATGACCGAAAAGCCCAACGGCATCGTGCTGGTGACGGGGCCCACCGGCTCGGGCAAGACGACCACGCTGTATTCGACGCTGAAGCAGCTCGCGACGCCGGAGGTCAACGTCTGCACCATCGAGGACCCGATCGAGATGGTGGAGGGCTCCTTCAACCAGATGCAGGTGACACCTGCACTCGAGCTCGGCTTCGCCGACGGCTTGCGCGCCCTCATGCGCCAGGACCCCGACATTATCATGGTGGGCGAGATCCGCGACCTCGAGACCGCCGAAAACGCGGTGCAGGCGGCGCTCACCGGGCACCTCGTGCTCTCCACGCTGCACACCAACGACGCGCCCAGCGCGGTGACGCGCCTGCTCGAACTGGGCATCAAGCCCTACCTGCTGGTGGCGACCCTGAACGGCATCATGGCGCAGCGCCTGGTGCGCATCCTGTGCCCGCACTGCAAGCAGAAGATCGACCTGCACCGCGTCGAGGACGTGCACGCCTGGGAGGGCCTCGTCTCGCCGTGGAAGGCGAACCGGCCGGCGTCCATCTACCGGCCCGTGGGCTGCCTCGAGTGCCGCATGACCGGCTTCGCCGGCCGCGTCGGCATCTACGAAACGCTGATCTGCTCGCGCGGCGTCAAGGAGATCATCGGCGCGGGCGCGGACCTGGCGAAAATCCGCGACCAGGCGTTCCGCGACGGCATGAAGCCGCTGCGCATCAGCGGCGCGATGAAAGTCGCCGCGGGCTTCACCACCATCGAGGAAGTGATCAAGACTGCACCTCCGGCGATGGACGCTGTGGAGTAAGCGCGTGGCCTGGTCGCAGTTCGTCGAGGCGCTGCTGCTGCTCATCGGCGGCGTGGTGCTGCTCGGCGTCTGGATCAGCGCGCGGCGGCGCGACCAGCGCGCGACGCTGGCGCTGCGCCAGTCCGAAGAGCGCTTTCGCCACCTCACTTCGCTCTCGGCGGACTGGTTCTGGGAGACCGACGCGGAGCACCGCATCAGCTGGCTCTCGGGGGGGGCCGCCGTGGCCGCCCTCTTCGGCGGCGAGCTGGCGCACGGCAAGCGCCTCTGGGACGTGCCCGGCGTCGAAGTCGAGCCGCGCGCGCTGGTCGAGCACTTCACGCGCCTGCACGAGCTCGACGCGCAGCTGCCGTTCTTCAATTTCGTGATTTCGCGCATCGACGGCGGGGCGCAGCGCACCCACGCCGTGACCGGCAAGCCGCGCTACGACGCGGCCGGGCGCTTCCTCGGCTATCGCGGCATCGGCCAGGACATCACCGAGAAGCGGCACGCCGAGCGCGCGCTGGCCGAGCGCGAAAAGCGCTTTCGCGACGTGCTCGAGGCCTCCAGCGAATACGTGTGGGAGACCGACCTTGCATGGCGCTATACCTTCCTCTCCGAGCGCATCGAAGCGGTGCTCGGCCACCCACGCCACCAGGTGATCGGGCGCGCGCCGCGCGATTTCATGCCGCTGGGCGAAGCGCAGGCCATGGACGGTTGGTTCGCGCGGCGCGCCGCGCGCGGCGAGAGTTTCCGCGACCTGGTGCACCGCTCGCTTACCAAGTCGGGCGGCGTGATCTGGCAGTCGGTGACCGGCGTGCCGGTGTACGACCCCGCCGGCACGCACATCGGTTACCGCGGCACCGGCGCCGACGTCACCGCGCGCAAGCAGGCCGAGGACCGCATCCAGTACCTCGCCACGCGCGACGCGCTGACGGGGCTACCCAATCGCGCGCTGCTCTCGGATCGCGCCGACCAGGCGGTGCTCGCCGCGGCGCGCAGCCGAGGCAGCATCGCCGTGCTGTTCCTCGACCTGGACCGCTTCAAGCTGGTGAACGAATCGCTCGGCCACGGCGCGGGCGACGCGCTGCTGCGCGCGGTCGCCGAGCGCCTCGGCGCGACGCTGCGGCGCGACGATACCCTGGCGCGCATCGGCGGCGACGAATTCGTGCTGCTGTGGAACGGCCTCAAGAACTCGCGGGACGCCTCGACGCTGGCGCAGCGGGCGCTGGCGATACTCGCGCGGCCCTTCACGGTCGAAGGCCGCACGCTGAGCATCACCGCCTCGATCGGCATCAGCGTCTATCCCGGCGACGGCCGTGATTTCGGCGCGCTGCTGAAGAACGCCGATGCCGCTGCCGCGCACGCCAAGGAAACCGGGCGCAACGGCTTCCGCTTCTTCTCGCCCGAACTCAATGCGCGCGCCGTAGCGCGCCTGGGAATGGAAAACGACCTGCGCCACGCGCTCGCGCGCGGCGAGTTTGTGCTGCACTGGCAGCCCGTCGTTTCGAGCGGCCCGGGGCGCGCCGGACAGCTGGCCGGCGCCGAGGTGCTGCTGCGCTGGCAGCATCCGCAGCAGGGCATGCTGATGCCAGACAGTTTCATCCCGGTGGCGGAGGACAGCGGCCTGATCCGGCCGCTGGGCCAGTGGACCCTGGAACGCGCCATTTCCCAGGTGGGCGCGTGGCGCCACGGGCGGATCGGGGCGGAAAAGCTCTGGTTCGCGCTGAATGTTTCCGCGCAGGAACTGGCGCAGGGAGACACCTACGTGGCGCAGCTCGCCGAGGCGCTCGCCGCCAACCGCGTGCCCGGCCGCTGCATCGAGCTGGAAATCACCGAGCGCGAGCTGATGTCGCAGCTGGCGCAGAACGTCGAGACGCTGCGCAAGATCGGCGCGCTGGGCGTGCGCATATCGATCGACGATTTCGGCACCGGCTATTCGAGCCTTGCCTGCCTGCGCCAGTTGCCGATCGACAAGCTCAAGATCGACCGCTCGTTCCTGCGCGAGCTCGACGCCCACCCGCACGACCTCACCATCGTGCAGACCATCGCGGCGATGGCGATGGCGCTCGGCCTGCGCATCGCCGCCGAAGGCGTGGAAAGCGCGGCGCAAGTCGCCCGGCTGCAGGCGATCGGCTGCGACGAGTGGCAGGGGCATCACTTCAGCCCGTCGCTGGAAGCGGCCGGGTTCGAGCGCCTGTTGACGAACCGGATTGCCTTGACGGGATAAAAAATGCCTCAACAGTTCAAATACATCATGCCGGTGGCGGAGACGCACTGGAAATTTCCCGCCAGCGGCGAAGTCGCCTTCACCTGGGACTACGACACGCGCTCGGAAGACCTCCTCAAGCTCTACTCGAAGGGCAAGAAGGAGCAGTGGGACGCCGAGAAGCGCATCGACTGGAGCCTGCCGGTAGATCCGGAGGACCCGATGCAGATGGCGGACGGGGTGGTGCCGCTGTACGGCACGCCGCTGTGGAAGAAACTCTCGGCCAGGCAGCAGGCGGACCTGCGCTACCACAGCCAGGTGTTCAACCTGTCGCAGTTCCTGCACGGCGAGCAGGGCGCCCTGGTCTGCGCGGCGCGCATCGTGCAGGACGCGCCGCGCATCGAATCGAAGTTCTACGCCGCCACGCAGGTGATGGACGAGGCGCGGCACGTCGAAGCCTACCGGCGCCTGCTCTCGGAGAAGTTCAAGTTCGTCTACCCGATTTCCAGGCCGCTCAAGACGCTGCTCGAACAGGCCCTCAACGATCCGCGCTGGGACTTCACCTACCTCGGCATGCAGGTGCTGATCGAGGGCCTCGCGCTGGTCGCGTTCCAGCGCATCCGCGACTACTCGAAGAACGCGCTGTGCGCCTCGGTGAACGCCTACGTGATGCAGGACGAGGCGCGCCACGTCGCCTTCGGCCGCCTCGCGCTGCGCCACTACTACCCCGAGCTGACCGACGCCGAGCGGCGCGAACGCGAGGAATTCGTCATCGAAGGCTCCTACCACCTGCGCGACCGCTTCAATTCGCCCGAAATGTGGGAGCAGTTGGGTTTTGACGTTAAAGACGTTTTAAAGGAAGTCGACAAATCGGACGGACAAGTTCGCTTCAGAAAGCGCCTGTTTTCGCGCATCGTGCCCACGGTGCGCGACATCGGCCTGTGGAGCGAGAAGGTGCAAAAAGCCTATGCCGACCTGGGCGGCATGCAGTATGCGAACACCAACGCTCAGGAGATGCTCGACAACGATGCGAAGGTGGCGGAGGAATTTGACCGGCAAATGCAGGAAGGCTTCGATAAAAAAGGGACAGACCACGTTTTCCCGAAGGGCTAGGAAAACGTGGTCTGTCCCTGAATTCACACCATGATCGACACCACCCCGCACATCATCACCACGTTGCTGGCGATGGGCATGGCGCTCGCCTTCATCATTGCCGACCGCAGCTCGCCCACCAGCCGCGCGCTGGCGCTGTTTCTGGCCTCCCTCGGACTGGCGATCGGTGTGGGCACGCAGATTTCCTATCCGATGCACTATGCCGGGCGCATTGAATGGTGGGATGGGCTGCTCGCGATTCCGGAGACCATGGCCTTCTTCTTCGCCTACGAATGGATCCTGCGCGTGCGCCGCACGGTGCCCACGGCCGGCCTGAAGACCTCCGGGCCGGACCGCCTGCTGCGGATCGCCCAGGGGCTGACGCTGTTCTACCTGCTTGCCGCAATCGCGTTCCCGCGCCTGCGGGCGGAGAAGTTCCTGAATGCCGGTTTTCACGAGGTGTTCGAGCGCGGCGCGCCCGAGTTCTGGCTGTTCGCTCTGCCGTTGACGGTTTCGCTCGCGCTGTCTCTGTTCTCCGGGCTGCTGATGCTGCGGCGGCGCCCGGACCGCGCTGAGTCCCTGCGCCTGATCGCATTTGCGCTCGCCGCGCCGTTCATAGCCTCCGGGTTGGTGCTGCCGAACACGATCGCGCCGGTCACCACCGCGATCGGCCTGCTGATATTTCTCGTCGGTGGCGTGCAGTACCACGTCATACAGGGGCGGCGCGCGCAGTTCATGTCCAGGTTCCTCTCGCCGCAGGTTGCAGAGATGGTGGGGCGGCGCGGCCTGAAGAGCGCCACCGATGAGCAGACGCTGGAACTGTCGGTGGTGTGCTGCGACCTGCGCGGCTTCACCGCCTTCAGCGCCGCCACCTCGTCGAAGAAGGTGATCAGCATCCTGCGCGAGTACTACGACGCGGTGGGCGCCGCGGCCACCGAATGCGGCGGCACCATCAAGGACCAGGCCGGCGACGGCGTGCTGATCCTGGTCGGCGCGCCGATTTCCTATCCCGACCACGCCGCGCGCGCGCTCCGGCTCGCGAACAAGATCCGCGATAGGGGCATGGCGATCACGGCGCGCTGGTCGGATGCCGAAATGCGGCTCGGGGTGGGCGTCGGCGCGGCGAGCGGGTTCGTCACCGTCGGCGTCATCGGCGCCGCCTCGCGCCTGGAGTACGCCGCCGTGGGCCCGGCGGTGAACCTCGCCTCGCGCCTGTGTTCCGAGGCCGCGCACGGCGAAATCCTGGTCGACGCGCGCACCATTGAGCTGCTGGGCGCGGAGGCTAAGAGCCACCCGCTGCTGCCGGGCGAGGCGCTGCAGCTCAAGGGCTTCCAGCAGCCCGTGCAGAGCTACACGCTCGCCGCGGCCTGATTCAGTTGCTCTGCTTGCCGAACTTGCGCTCCAGTTGCGCGCGCTTGGCCTGCAGGAACTCGCGCGGCGAGATGCGGCCGTCGCTGTCGCTGTCGACGCGCTGAAAATGCTTTGCCAGCAGCGGAAACCTGCCTGCCTCGCCGGCCGAGATGTAGCCGTCCCTGTCCGCATCGGCCGCTTTGAACTCCGCCAGGGCCTCCTCGCGAAAGCGCTGGAACTTCTCCGGCACGACCTCTGCGGCAGCTTTTTCGGCGGCTGCCGCGGCAACCGGCGGTTTCGCGGGCACTGGCTCGGGCGAAACGGGTTTTGGCTTGGGCCGTTGGGATTCGACTTTCGCCGCTTCGATCCTGGCGGCTTCGGCCCGGGCCAGCTCCTGCTTGTTGGAGCGGTTCTTCTTCCAGACGTCCGCGGCGAGCAGGGCGAGGATCACGATGCCGACGACGTAAGGCCAGCGCCGGCGCTTGCGCCCGGGCGGTTCGAGCGCAACGGGTTCCGCTTTTACCGCTATCAGAGTTTTTGCGTCGGAAGGTTTTTCAGGCATCAAAACCTGCCGCCATTGCGCCACGCTCTGCGGACGCTTCTTCTCATCCAGCGTGAGCGCCCACTCGATGGCGCGCAGGAAAGGCTCGCTGTACCTGCCGTGCGCCGCGGCGAGGCCGGCGCCTAGAGAATCGCCACGGATGCGCGTCACTGCATCAGGCGGGTTTTTGTCGACGACCGCGCGGTAAAGCACGCCCGCCATGGCGTAGAGGTCGGTCCACGGGCCCTGCTTGCCTTCGCCGGAGTACTGTTCGAGCGGAGCGTAGCCCGGGGTGAGGATGGAGGTAAGGCTTTTGGTCTCGCCGCCCAGCGCCTGGCGCGCGGCGCCGAAGTCGATCAGCACCGGCTTGCCGTCGGCGCGGATGAAGATGTTGTCCGGCTTGATGTCGCGATGCAGGAAGCCTGTCGCGTGCACCGCCTCCAGGCCGTCGAGCAGCGGGCCGAGCCAGGCCTTCAGTTTTGCCTCGGGCGGCTGCGGGTCGAGTTGCAGCACGGTCTTCAGCGGATCGCCCTGCTCGTAGTCCATGACCACGTAGGCGGTGGCGTTGGCCTCGAAGTAGCGCAGCACCCGCACGATGTTCGGGTGACTGAACTTGCCGAGCGTGCGCGCCTCGAGCAGGAAGCGGTCCAGGCCCCATTGGTAGCCGGCCTCGTGCTGCGTCGCTTGCGCCACCACATTGCCGTCGGGCGCGCGCATCGCCAGTTCGCCCGGCAGGTACTCCTTGATTGCGACATCCTTGTCGAGGTTGGTGTCGCGCGCGCGGTAGGTGATGCCGAAGCCGCCCGCGCCCAGCACCTGCTCGATGCGGTACTCCTGCAGCATGGACTGCATGGGCAGCGCGTTGCGGAAATGGGGAGTGGAGGGCATCTCAGAACAATTCTTCTACCGCGTATCTCTTTGCAATCAGGTCCTGGCGGTAGACGTGGTCGATGGCGACTTCCAGGTTGCGACGGTTCGCTTCGATGCCGAAGGGACAGGTATCCGGATTGGATTTCTCTTTCATCAGCTCTTTGCTCCGGGAAAGCAAAGAGAAAATTTCCTCGGCAACGCCCACGTCAACTGAATCCTTCACGGCGACCAGGTGATTGACCTGGATCGCGCCCTTGCGCCGGTGCCAATCGGCGGCCGCAGTGGCGGGATCGGGAATGACGCTCTGCAGCCGTTCGTCCTTTGGCACTGGATCGGCCAGCACCGCGGCATCGACCTCGCCCTCCAGCAGCATGCCGAGCGGCGTCTTGCCGGCGGCCGCGCGCTCGGTGCCGGGCGGATCGCGGTACTCGGCGACATGCGCGTCCTCGAAAGTGACCCAATTCACCCGGCGCAGATCCACGCCGTAGTCGTCCGCGAGGATGCCGCGGAGCCAGGTCACCGTGGTGACGGAGGTTGAGCGGATCGCAACCCGTTTCCCCTCGAGTTGTTTGGGTTTAATTCCAGAAGTGCTTACCAAGTAGGGATGCTGAAACCTCCCGAACATTACCGCCGGCAGCAGCCGCAGCGGCTTGCCGTAGGCCTTCGCCATCAGGAAGGTAACGATGGAGATTTCCGCGACGTCGAATTCGAGATCGCGCACGACGCGTTTGAATGCCGTGTGCGGGACCTTGACGTCGGCGAAGTCGAATTCGAGCGCGGGGCTGCGCACGCGGCCATCCTTCAGGGCCTGCGAGACCGGATAGTCGCCAAGAAGTGTCTTTAATCTCATAAGTCGCGTACAATGCGCGCTCTTTTTTGCAAATAAATCAAGGCCATGCCTCGCGCACTGCGTAATTTAGCCATTATCGCCCACGTTGACCACGGCAAGACCACGCTGGTCGACAAGCTGCTGCAACAATCCGGCACCTTTGCCGCCCACGAGCACGTGCAGGAGCGGGTGATGGATTCGAACGACCTGGAGCGCGAGCGGGGGATCACGATTCTCGCCAAGAACTGCGCCGTGCGTTACCAGGGCACGCACATCAACATCGTCGACACGCCGGGCCACGCCGACTTCGGCGGCGAGGTGGAGCGCGTGCTCTCGATGGTGGACGGCGTGCTGCTGCTGGTGGACGCGGTGGAAGGCCCGATGCCGCAGACGCGCTTCGTCACGCGCAAGGCGCTCGCGCTGGGCTTGAAGCCGATCGTGGTGGTCAATAAGGTGGACCGCCCGGGTGCGCGCGCCGAATGGGTAGTGAACCAGACCTTTGACCTGTTCGACAAGCTGGGCGCCACCGAGGAGCAGCTCGATTTCCCTGTCGTCTACGCATCAGCGCTTTTGGGTTGGGCAAAGAACAGTCTGAATGAAGAAGAAAAAAACCTGGAACCCCTCTTCAAGGTGATTCTCGATAGCGTGCCGATGCGCGACGAGAATCCCGACGAGCCGCTGCAGCTGCAGATCTGCTCGCTGGACTACTCGAGCTACGTGGGCAAGATCGGCATCGGCCGCATCCGCCGCGGGCGCATCAGGGCGGCGCAGGAAGTCATCGTCATGAACGGGCCGGATTCAACGCCGGTAAAGGCCAGGATCAATCAGGTCCTGATGTTCGAAGGTCTGCAGCGCGTGCAGGTCGAGCAAGCCGAGGCGGGCGACATCGTGCTCATCAACGGCATCGAAGAGGTCGGTGTCGGCACGACGCTGTGCCACCCCGAACATCCCGACGCGCTGCCGCTTCTCAAGGTGGACGAGCCGACGCTGACGATGAATTTCCTCGTCAACGCCTCGCCGCTGGCGGGGCGGGAAGGAAAATTCCTCACCAGCCGCCAGATCCGCGAGCGTCTGGAGCGCGAAACCAAGAGCAACGTGGCGATGCGCGTCGAGTATCCCGACGATACCGACACCTTCATCGTGCACGGCCGCGGCGAACTGCACCTCACGATCCTGCTGGAGAACATGCGCCGCGAGGGCTATGAAATCGCGGTGTCGCGGCCGCGCGTGATCTACAAGGAGATCAACGGCGAGCGCTGCGAGCCCTTCGAGGTCCTCAGTGTCGACATCGAAGACAAGAACCAGGGCGCGGTAATGGAAGAACTGGGCCGCCGGCGCGGCGACCTGCTCGACATGCTGCCCGACGGCAAGGGGCGCGTGCGCCTCGATTACCGCATTCCGGCGCGCGGGCTGATCGGCTTCCAGGGCGAATTCATGACCCTGACACGCGGCACCGGGGTGATGAGCCACGTGTTCGACGAGTACGCGAGCGCGAAGGTCGAGCAGATGGCCGAGCGTCGCAACGGCGTGCTGGTGTCACAGGACGACGGCGTCGCCGTCGCCTACGCGATCTGGAAGCTGCAGGAGCGTGGGCGCATGTTCGTGAGCCCGGGCGAGCCCGTGTACGAGGGCATGATCGTCGGCATCCACAGCCGTGACAATGACCTCACCGTGAACCCGATCCGCACCAAGCAGCTCACCAACATCCGCGCTTCTGGCAAGGATGAGGCGATCGACCTCGTGACGCCGATCGGCCTGACGCTGGAATACGCGGTGGAGTTCATCGCCGACGACGAGCTGGTGGAAATCACGCCGAAATCCATCCGCCTGCGCAAGCGCTTCCTGAAGGAACACGAACGCCGCCGGGCGGACAGGGCCGCCGCCTGAGTCGCTCTCAATTGGCCAGAGGAGTCCAACCGGTGAGTTTGGACACTTCTGCCTTCACGTAGTTCTGCATCGCGAGCCGCTCGTTGACCAGCATCACCATGTCGAATCCCTGGTCGATGTAGCGCTGCGTGTATTTGGCGCTGCCCGTGTGCATCGCCGCCTTCACCTTGTGCTTGCGGCAGGTTGCCAGGATCCTCGCCACCGTGGCGACGTGCCTGGGATCGTCGTTGTCCATCACCGGCGGCAGGTCGAGCGACAGCGCCAGGTCGGTCGGGCCGATGTAGACCGCGTCCAGGCCCGGGGTCGAGATGATGTCCTCCATTTTCTCGATGCCCTCGGCGGTCTCGATCATCGCGATGCACAGCATTTCGCCGTCAGCGTTCTTCTGGTAGTCGGCGCCGCCGTAGTAGACCGCGCGGTTGGGCCCGTTGCTGCGGATGCCGGCGGGCGGGTAGCGGCAGGCCGCCACGGCGCGCTCGGCTTCGGCGCGGTTGCTCACCATCGGCACGATCACTCCGTAGGCGCCCGCATCCAGCACCTTCATGATCATCGCGGGCTCGTTCCACGGCACGCGCACCAACGGCGTCACCGCGGTGGTCGACACGGCGGTGAGCATCGGCACCACATCCGAGTAGTCGAGGCAGCCGTGCTGCATGTCGAGACAAAGCCAGTCGAGACCGGTATGGGCCATTGCTTCGGCGGAGAGGCAACTCGGTATGGAAAGAAAGCCGCCGATGGCCGGCTTGCCTTCGCGCCAGAGCTGTTTGACACGGTTGATGCGCATGCGAACTCCCCGCTTTCCTTAAATTCGGTTCGATAGAATACGGCACACAGGAGGAATCATGCAGATCGCGGTCCTGCCGGGCGACGGCATCGGCAAGGAAGTGACCGCGCAGGCCGTGCGCGTGCTCCAGACTGTGCTCGGCAAGGACGCCGAGTTCACCGAGGGATTGATCGGCCGCGCGGCGGTGAAGGCGGCCGGCAAACCGCTGCCTGATGAGACCTTCGAACTGGCAAAGAGGTGCGACGCCATCCTTTTCGGTGCCGTCGGCGGCCCGGGCGACGAGAGCGGGCCTCGTAATCTGCGTCCGGGCCTGGGCCTGCTCACGCTGCGGCGCGAACTGAAGCTCTACGCCAATTTCCGCCCGGCGTTCCTGTTCCCCGAACTGATCGGAGCATCGTCGCTCAAGCCCGAACTGGTCGAGGGGCTCGATCTCATGATCCTGCGGGAGCTGAACGGCGACATCTACTACGGCGAGCCGCGCGGCATCTCGGTCGGCGCGGACGGCCGGCGCCAGGGCGTGAACACGATGCGTTACAGCGAGCCCGAGATCGAGCGCATCGCCCACACCGGATTCAAGGCGGCGCGAAAGCGGAAGAAAAAGCTCTGCTCTGTGGACAAGGCCAACGTGCTGGAAACGATGCAGCTCTGGCGCGAAACCGTCGCCACGGTCGGAAAACAGTACCCGGACGTGGAGCTGCGGCACCTTTTCGTGGATGCAGCCTGCATGGAACTGCTGCGCTCGCCCAGGCAGTTCGACGTCATCGTCGCGCCAAACATGTTCGGCGACATCCTCTCGGACGCGGCAGCCATGCTCACCGGCTCCATCGGGATGCTGCCTTCGGCTTCGGTGGGCGAGGGCAGCAAGGGCCTCTATGAGCCCGTCCACGGCTCGGCGCCGGATATAGAAGGCAGGAACATCGCCAACCCGCTTGCCGCCATCCTCTCGGCGGCGATGCTGCTGCGCTTCTCCTTCAGTCGGGAAAACGAGGCGGCGACGATCGAGCGCGCGGTGCGCTCGGTGCTCGCGGCGGGATACCGCACCGCGGACATCCTGCAGCCGGGAACGAAAAATCTCGGCACCACTGCGATGGGCGATGCCGTGGTGGCAGCGCTGCAGCGGGCCTGATGATGCGGCAAGGCCTGAGCGAAGGCGCAGACGCGCTGCTCAGCACAGCGGTTGGTGCCGGGGATGTGCCGGGCGTCGTTGCGGGCCTGACCACGCCCGAAGAAACCATCTTCGAAGCCGCGCACGGCCTGCGCGCGCAGGGGTCCATCGAGCCGATGCGCGCGGACACGGTCATGTGGCTTGCCTCCATGACCAAGCCCATCGTCAGTGCCGCGGCAATGCAGCTGGTCGAGCAGGGCAGGATCGGGCTCGACGCGCCGGCCGCGAACATCATCCCGGAACTCGGGCAGGTGCGAGTGCTCGAGGGCTGGGACGTTGACGGCCGGCCGCGCACGCGCGCTGCGAAGGGCGCCATCACGCTGCGCCATCTGCTGACGCACACCGCCGGATTCACCTACGATGTCTGGAACGCGGATATGGCGCGCTACCACAAGACCCTGAACCTGCCGCGGGTGGGCTCGGGCCAGGAGCGCGCGCTGCGCCTGCCGCTGTGCTTCGATCCCGGCGAGCGCTGGGAATACGGCATAAGCATCGATTGGGCGGGGAAAATGGTCGAGGCGGCGAGCGGCATGCGCCTGGGCGCCTACCTCGAGCGCAACTTGACCGGGCCGCTGGGCATGTCGAGCACGGCATTCAAGATCACCCCGGCGATGCGTGCGCGAATCGCCAAGGTCCATCAGCGCAGCGAGGATGGAACATTTGCGCTGAGCCCGTTCGAAGTGCCGCAGGAACCGGAGTTCGAGCCCGGCGGCGGCGGCCTGTACTCGAGCGCGCAGGACTACCAGCGCTTCATGCGCATGATCCTCAATGGCGGCAAGGGCAACGGCAACCAGGTGCTGCGCCGCGAAACGGTCGAGCTGATGTCGCGCAACGCAATGGGCGAACTGCGCGTCGCCATGCTGCCGAGCCAGAATCCACTGTTGTCCCGCGATGCGGAGTTCTTCCCGGGCGTGCCGAAGACCTGGAGTACGGCGTTCATGATCAACGAGGCCGCCGCGCCCGCGGGACGCTCTGCGGGAAGCCTTTCCTGGGCCGGCCTCGCCAACACCTATTTCTGGATCGACCCGGCCAAGCGCATCGGCGGAGTTCTCATGACGCAGGTGTGGCCCTTCGTGGACCCACGCGCGCTTGCGCTGTTCACCGCCTATGAAAAAAGCGTGTATTCCGCGCTCGTGTAGCCCCTTCTACGGCGAGCCTGCCTCCCTGCGATAATTCCGCAGGCATGGACGAAACCCCGCAACCCAAACGCATTGGGCGCTACGAGATCGAGCGCGTCCTCGGCGAGGGCGCGATGGGGGTGGTGTACGAGGGCAGGGACACCCGGTTGCACCGCAAAGTCGCGATCAAGACCATCCTCAAGAGCGCGCTGGACTCCGATTCCGCGAAGGAGTACTCGACGCGCTTTGCGCGCGAGGCGCAGGCGGTGGCGCGCCTGAACCACCCCAACATCGTGCAGGTGTTCGACTACGCCGAGGAGGGCGACGTCGCCTACATCGTCATGGAGCTCGTCAAGGGCAAGGAGCTGAAGAATTTCTTCGACGCCAAGGAACGCTTCGAGTTGAAGGAGGCGGTGCACATCATGGTCGAACTGTGCGATGCGCTGCATTTCGCGCACGAAGCCGGCATCGTGCACCGCGATATCAAACCCGCGAATGTGATGATCGATTCCCAGGGCCGCGTCAAGCTCACCGACTTCGGCGTGGCGCGCATCACCGACCCGGACCGCACGCTGTCGGACCGCACGCAGGCCGGCGCCATCGTCGGCACGCCCGCCTACATGTCCCCCGAGCAGATCCAGGGCGGCATCATCGACCGGCGCAGCGACATTTTCTCCGCCGGCGGGATCCTCTACGAATTCCTCTGCGGCGTGAAGCCGTTCGCCGGCGCCGGTACCTGGGCGATCGCGAAGAAGATCCTCGGCGACAGCCCTCCGGCGCCCTCGGCGCTCAATCCGGCGGTGCCGCCGCTGTTCGACGCGGTGGTCGCCAAGGCGCTCGCCAAAAACGTGGACGCGCGCTACCAGAGCGCGCGCCTGTTCGGTTTCGCGCTGCAGCGCGCTTTCGAAGGCGAGGCCGAGTCGGAGGACGTCGAGAAGACGATCCAGCTCAAGCCGGGCAGCCTCGGCGTGTCGCCGTTGCCGCCGGCGACCCAGGGTGGTGATGCGACGGTGCTGCGCACGCTCATGGGCGCGCCTGCCTCGCGCACCAAGGCGACCGAACTGGAGTTCTGGCGCTCGATCAAGGACGGCGACGATCCAGCCGATTTCGATTCCTACCTCGAGCAGTTCCCCGAGGGCATCTACGCCGCGCTCGCCAAGCGCCGCAGCGCCAAGCTGCGCGGCCAGGCCTCGGGCGGGCAGGACCAGGAAAATCGCGAAGTAGAGGAGGCTGCGCGCCGCGAGGCCGAGGTGATGGCGCGGCTGGCCGAGGAAAAGGCTGCGATGGAGGCTGCCCTGGCCAGGCGCGAGGCCGAGTTCCAGCAGCGCGAAGCCGAACTTCTCAAACGGGAAGCGCAGGGACCGAAGAAAGCCTCGCTGCGCCCGTTCGCGATCGCGGTGGCCGTTGCGGCGCTAGCCGGGGGCGCCTGGTACGTGCTCAAGCCGCCCGATCCGATGGCCGAGCGCGTCGCCGAACTGACCAGGCTGCTCGAAGAGTCCAGGACGCGCGAGGCCGAGCTGGTGCGGTCACGCGGCGCGAAGCGGAATTGGTCAAGGAGCTGGAACTGGCGCGGGCACGCGAGGCCGAGGCGCTCAAGTCCGGCGATGTCGTCAAGCAGCGCGAACTGGCGGCTCTGACGAAGCAGCGCGAAGAGGAAGCTGCGAAGCAGGCCGAGTTCACGCGCCAGCGCGAGGCCGAGGCGAAGAAGCAGGCTGAAGCGGCCGCATTGCGCCGGGCTGAAATTGCCAGGATGCAGGCGGAGTCGGGACGCAAGACCGAGCCGGCGGCGAAAACCGAATCGCCCAGGAAGTCGCCGGAACCCGCCAAGGTGGCCGAGCCCGTCAAGCCGCCCGATCCGATGGCCGAGCGCGTCGCCGA
>SBAS01000084.1 GCA_005240145.1 Nitrosomonadales bacterium
AGTACACTTATCCACAAACCAGACTATGACGGGAAGGCAAAAGCCCCTGGTCAAAATTCAACGCGCAGAGCTGGTCAAATTTAAACGCGCGCCGACACGTGTACTTGCCAAGCTCGATGATGTCGTTGTTCTGCAGGAAGTGCTTCTTGACCGGATTGCCGTTGACCAGGGTGCCGTTGGTGCTGCCGAGGTCCTCCATGAACGAGTCGTTCATGATCGTGACGATCACCGCGTGCTCGCCGCTGACGGCGAGGTTGTCGATCTGGATGTCGTTGTGCGCCTTGCGGCCGATGGTGGTGCGTTCCTTGGAGAGCGGGATCTCCTTGAGGACCAGACCATCCATGCTGAGTATCAGTTTCGCCATCGCCGATCCCTGACCTTATTTTTTGAATAAACCCAAAAAGCCACGAGGGGCGGGGTATTCCCGCAGGACGCGAACGAGTATAACCGATACGTTGTCCTTGCCCCCGTTGTCGTTGGCCATCTGCACCAGCTGCTACGCAGCGAGCTTCAGATTGCCGCCCAGGGCCTGCAGCGCCATTCCCGTGTCCTCGTCCTCCACCATGTCGCACAGGCCGTCGGAGCAAAGCAGATACAAGTCGCCGACCTTGGTGGCGTAGTCCCGGACTTCGGGTTCCACCGAGGGGTCGATGCCGAGCGCCTTGGTCACCAGGTTCTTGTGCTGCGCGTACTTCGCTTGCTCCGCGGTGATGATGCCGCTGTCGATCTGCTCCTGCAGCAGCGAATGGTCGCGCGTCACCTGCGAGAACTTGCCCTCGCGCAGCATGTACAGGCGCGAATCACCGAGGTGCCCGACCGTTATCTTGTTGTCGTAGAACAGGCACACGACCAGCGTCGTGCCCATCCCCGCGTACTGCGGCTGGCTCTGCGCCGCCTGGTAGATCGACGTGTTCGCCTTCAGCACCTGCTCCCGGATCATTTTTCCGGCCATCGGCGCCCTGCTTTCCGTGTCGAGCTGGAACGGCTGCACCTTGGTGAGCAGCTGCTGGATCTCGGTGGTGATCACGGTCGTCGCCATGCCGCTGGCGACTTCGCCGGCGTTGTAACCGCCCATGCCGTCGGCAAGCACCACCAGGCCATTGACCGGATCCGAGGCGATCGAGTCCTCGTTGTGCGAACGGACCATGCCAGGATCGGTACAGCTGGCGATTTCCAGAATCTGGCTGTAATTCATGCGGCGGTCCGGCCTCTCCGAATTCTTGCGTTCCACAGGCAGTCGTACGGCGCAAAAATTCTACGCCAGCCGCCACGACCGGCAGACGGGAGTCACAGACCCCCTTGGACCTACGCTTCTCCCAAGGAAAACAACTCCCTATCCCGCATTTTTGCAGCCAAATGTCAGCTACGTCAAATATTTGGGCGCAAACAGGCCCCCTGCGCCAGGGCGCATAACGGCGGTTTTTTGGGGGGCTAGGAGCCCAGCAGTTGGCCGGGCTTGATGCTTCCAGCGGCCAGGAGGTCGGCCGAGGCGAGCTTTTTGCCATCCCCGAGCTTGGCGCGCAGCACCTCGATGCGGCCACCCTGGGCGGTCACCTGGAAGCTCGCCGGACCGCTTTCCACCACTTCGCCGATCTTCCCCTTGACCGCGCCAAAGGTGCGCACCGGCAGCTTCTTGCAGTCGAAAATCTGCAATTTCACGCCGTTCAGGCTGGTCCACGCCCCGGGGGCCGGATTGCAGCCGCGGATCAGGTTGTAGACCACATCGACATGGTTGGCCCAGTTGATGCGCGTCTCAGCGTCGCGAAACCAGCCTTCGTAGCTTGCCTGGGACTCGTCCTGGGCAATTTCTTTATTTTTATTGGAAACAACTAAATCTGCAGCTTCCAGCATGGCCTGCACGCCCATCGGAAACAGCCGGTCGAAATAGACCGTGCCCAGCGTGTCGTCGGGGCTGATGCGCGTTTCCTTCTGCAGGATCACCGGCCCTTCGTCGAGGCCGTCGGTGGGCCGGAAAATGCTCAAGCCGGTCTTGGTTTCGCCGCGCGATATCGGCCAGTTGATGGAACTCGGGCCGCGGTACTTCGGCAGCAGCGACGGGTGGTACTGGATGGTGCCGTGGCGCGGGATGGTGACGAACTCCTGCGGCGCGAATTGCAGCACGAACGCCATGATGCCGATTTCGACGTCGAGCTTCTTCAGCGCCTCCTTTGCCTCTGGCGTCTTCAAACTCTGAAACTGAAACACCTGCACGCCTTTTTCCTGCGCCGCGACCTTGAGCACGTCCGGCCGGGCGCCGGGTTTCTCGGGCGCGCAAAACACGCCAGCAACCTGGTCGCCGCGGGCGAGAAACGCCTCCAGCACGGCCTTGCCGAAATCCTGCTGACCGACGATGGCGATTTTCATCAGGCGACCTGCTTCGGCGGCAGGCTGAAGGCGCCGGCGTTTTTCAGGCCTGCAATCTTGTCTTTTTGATAACCCAAAACCTCCTCGAGGATTTCGTCCGTGTGTTCACCGAGCGTCGGCGAACGCTTGATCACGGCGGGCGAGGCCGAAAGTTTGATTGGCATGCCGACGTTCCACCATTTGCCGCGCTGCGGGTGGTCGAGCTCGACCCACATGTCGCGGCCGCGCACGTGCTCGTCCGTGGCGAGGTCCGCGGTGCTCATGATCGGGCCGCAGGGCACATCGAGCGGGTTGAGGATCGCCATCAGCTCCCGCTTGGTGTATTTCTCGGCGAACTTGCTGAGCAGAGTCCACACCAGAGTCTGGTTCTTGCGCCGCTCGGAGATGGAGGCAACACGCGGGTCCTTGGCCAGATCCGGCACGCCAACGTCTGGCCCGATGCGGTTGGCGAGGTCTTCCCACACCGCTTCCTGCACCACCACGTACAGCCAGTCGTTGGCGCCGTGCGGCTTGCAGTGGATCGCGTTGCCCAGCTGGCCGCCGCCCGAGTCGTTGCCCGCGCGCGGCACGTCACCCATGTTCTGGTAGGTCGGCACCGAGTACTCGGCGAGCGACTGGCGGCTGAGGCGCTGGTGGTCGCGGAACTTCACGCGGCACAGGTTCATCACGCCGTCCATCATCGCCACTTCGACGTACTGTCCCTTGCCGGTCCTGTCGGCCTGACGCAGGGCGGCCAGCAGCCCGATGGCGAGGTGCAGTCCGGTGCCGCTATCGCCGATCTGCGCGCCGGTCACGAAAGGAGGTCCCTCCGGGACCCCAGTTGTACTCATCGCGCCCCCCATCGCCTGCGCGACGTTCTCGTAGGCCTTGAAGTCGGAGTACGGGCCGCTCGAGCCGAAGCCCTTGATCGAACCCATCACGATTTTCGGGTTGATCTCGCGGATCTTGTCCCAGGTGAAGCCGAACCGGTCGAGCACGCCGGGACCGAAATTCTCCATGAGGATGTCGCACTTTTCCAGCAGGTCGACGAACACCTGCTTGCCCTCGGGGCTCTTCATGTTCACGGTGATCGAGCGCTTGTTGCAATTGAGCATCGTGAAGTACAGGCTGTCGGCCTTGGGAATGTCGCGCAGCTGGCCGCGCGTCGCGTCGCCCACGGGGTTCTCGAATTTGATGACGTCGGCGCCCATCCACGCGAGCAGTTGCGAGCAGGTCGGGCCAGCCTGCACGTGCGTCATGTCGAGAATCCGAACGCCCTTGAGTGCTTCCATGGCTATTTTTTCTTTGCGGTTGGGTTGAGACTGGTGATGCGGCCGCTCTCGGTGCCGGCGGTTTCATCGATCACGGCATTGATGAGCGTGGGCTTGCGCGAGCGCACGGCCTCCTCCATCGCCTTGCGCAATTCGGCCGGACTGGTAACGTGAACCCCTATGCCGCCGAAGGCCTCCATCAGCTTGTCGTAACGCGCGCCCTTGACGAACACGGTGGGCGCGACATCGGGGCCGCCGGTCGGGTTGACGTCCGTGCCGCGGTAAACGCCGTTGTTGTTCATGATCACGATGCACACCGGCAGGCTGTAGCGGCAGATGGTTTCGACTTCCATGCCGGAAAAACCGAAGGCGCTGTCGCCCTCGACCGCGATCACCTGCTGCTTGCTGACCACCGCCGCGGCCACGCAGTAGCCCATGCCGACGCCCATGATCCCCCAGGTGCCGACGTCGATGCGCTTCCTCGGTTTGTACATGTCGACGATGCTGCGCGTGAAGTCGAGCGCGTTGGCGCCCTCGTTGACGAGGATCGCGTCCGGGTTCGCTTTGACGATGTCGCGCACGACGTTCAGCGCGCTGTGGAAATTCATCGGCGACGGGTCCTTCGCCAGCGTCTCCGCCATCTTGGCCACGTTCTTGCTCTTGCGCTCTTTGATCGCGTTCAGCCACTGCGCGGGCGGCTTCGCCCAGCCGGATTCGACTTCATTCAACAAGGCGGCAACACAGGAGACGATATCGCCCACCACCGGCGCGTCGACGCGCACGTTGCTGTCGGCCTCCTGCGGCGAGATGTCGATCTGGACGAACTTCTGCCCGCCCCAGTCCTTGTGGCCCTTGCCGCCCCAGGTCTTGCCCTTGCCGTGCGAAAGAAGCCAGTTCAGGCGCGCGCCGATCAGCATTACCACGTCGGCCTCGGGCAGAACGTAGGAGCGGGCGGCGGAAGCAGACTGCTCGTGCGTATCGGGCAGCAGGCCTTTCGCCATGGACATCGCGAGGTACGGAATCCCGGTTTTCTCGACCAGCGCGCGGATGTTCGCATCGGCCTGTGCGTAGGCCGCGCCCTTGCCCAGAATGATCAATGGTTTTTGGGCGGAACGAAGCAGATCAAGCGCGCGCTTGACGGCCTCGGGCGCCGGGATCTGGCGCGGCGCGGGATCCACCACCTTGATGAGCGAATTCTTCCCCGCAGCGGCGTCGATGCTCTGCGCAAAGAGCTTCGCCGGCAGGTCGAGGTAGACCCCGCCGGGGCGCCCTGAAACCGCAGCGCGGATGGCGCGCGCGATGCCGATGCCGATGTCCTCGGCGTGCAGCACGCGGAAGGCGGCTTTGGCAACCGGCTTGGCGACGGCGAGCTGGTCCATCTCCTCGTAGTCGCCCTGCTGCAGGTCGACGATCTCGCGCTCGCTCGAGCCGCTGATGAGGATCATCGGGAAGCAATTGACCGTGGCGTGGGCGAGCGCGTTGAGCCCGTTGAGGAAGCCGGGCGCGGACACCGTCAGGCAGATGCCCGGTTTCTGCGTCAGGAAGCCAGCGATCGACGCGGCATAGCCCGCGTTCTGCTCGTGGCGGAAGGACAGCACGCGCAGACCAGCGGCCTGCGCCTTGCGCGTGAGGTCGGTGATCGGGATCCCGGGCAGGCCGTAGATCGTGTCGATGCCATTGAGCTTGAGCGCGTCGATGACGAGGTGAAAGCCGTCGGTCATCGGCGCTTGCACATCGGTCGTCACACTGACTTGAGGTTCGACGGTGCCCATGAGGACCCCTCCCGGAAAAAGACGAAAATGATAGGGATCGGCCCCCTGCGGCGCCCTTGACTGCGGTCAAGCTTTTTCAGTCTAATCAAGGGTTCCCCATGACTGCGATCACCAATCATCCGCAACGCAACACCATGCGCCTGCAGCTGCGGGAAAACCTGCTGCTCAAGCACATGCGCCAGGACCAGTGGGAGGCGCTGGAGCCGCTCCTGACGGTGGGCGAGTACCGCAAGGGCGACCGCCTGGCGCGCCAGGGCGACGAGGAGATGCTGCAGTTCTTCATCCTCGAGGGCATGGTCAAGCGGGTGGTGTCGAATCCCGAGGGCCACGAGATGATCCTGCGCTTCGCCGCGGAAACCGAGATGGATACCTCGTTCGCGGCCTGGCGCCTGCGCACGCCGATCCCCTACTCCATCGTCGCGGTCACCAAGGTGCGCACCGCCGAGCTGCCGATGCCGCAGTGGGTGGAATTTCTCGAGCGCCAGCCGGCGATCATGTCGCGCTTCGAGTACGAAGTGATGAAGCTGATGTCAGAGGTGATGGCGCACACCATCACGCTGCACCTGCTGGATGCGCAGGGGCGGCTGCTGCGCTTTCATCGCAAGCATCCCGAGCTCGCGGGCCGCATCCCGAAGAAAGAGCTCGCGGCCTACCTGAACCTGACGCCCGAGACGCTCAGCCGTCTGAAGCAGAAACTCGGACGCAACCAGGCTATCGCCCGCGAAAACGCGCGATAAGCAGGGCCAGCAGGGGCCAGAAGAGCAGGAACAGCGCCAGGCCGGTGAGCGAGCCCACCAGCGCGTTGGAAAAGAAAACCGTCATGTCGCCCTGTGCCACCAGCATCGACTGCCTGAACGACGATTCGGCCCGGTCGCCCAGAACGATCGCCAGCACCAGCGGCGCGAGCGGGTACTGCAGTTTCTTGAAGACGTATCCCACGACGCCGAACACCAGCATCATCCAGACGTCGAAGATGGAGTTGTGCACGGTGTAGGCGCCGATGGCGCAGATCACCATGATGATCGGCGCAATCACCGAGAACGGCACCCGCAGGATGGCGGCGAACAGGGGCACGCAGGTCAGCACCACGATCAGGCCGACGATGTTGCCCAGGTACATGCTGGCGATGAGGCCCCAGACGAAGTCTTTCTGCTCGACGAACAGCAGCGGCCCGGGCTGCAGGCCCCAGATCAGCAGGCCGCCGAGCAGCACCGCGGCGGTGGGCGATCCGGGCACGCCCAGCGTCAGCATCGGCAGCAGGGCCGCGGTACCCGCTGCGTGCGCGGCTGTTTCGGGCGCCACCACGCCCTCGACCATGCCGGTGCCGAATTTGTCGCCGTCCTTGGAAAAGCGCCGCGCCACGCCGTAGCTCATGAACGAGGCCGGCGTCGCGCCGCCCGGCACGATGCCCATGAAACAGCCGACCACGGAGGAACGGATCGACGTCAGCCAGTATTTCGGCAATTCCTTCCAGGTCTCAAGCACGACCTTCAGGTTCATCTTCGCCTGCGCGCCCTTGAAGGCGAGGCCCTCTTCGAGCGTGAGCAGGATCTCGCCGATGCCGAACAGACCAATGACCGCGATGAGAAAATCAAACCCCGTCAGCAGGTGCGTGCTGCCGAACGTCAGCCGCAGCGTGCCGGTCACCGGATCGGTGCCGACCGAGGC
Organism: Nitrosomonadales bacterium; assembly: GCA_005240145.1. Classification (GTDB taxonomy): domain Bacteria; phylum Pseudomonadota; class Gammaproteobacteria; order Burkholderiales; family SG8-39; genus RBG-16-66-20. The sequence goes on from SBAS01000084.1 coordinate 7,055, forward strand.
GAGGGCGAAGCCGAGCATCATCGTCGCCAGCGTCTTGAACGGCGGCTCTTTCGACATGCCGACGAAGGCGCAGAAAGTAAGCAGGTAGACGGCGAAAAATTCGGGCGGACCGAATTCGAGCGCGAAGTTCGCCACGATTGGCGAGAGGAAGGTGATGACGATCACCGCCACCAGCGCGCCCACGAACGAGGACGTGAACGCCGCCGCGAGCGCCGCCCCGGCGCGGCCTTTCTGCGCCAGGGGATAGCCGTCGAAAGTGGTCGCCACTGACCAGGGTTCGCCCGGGATATTGAACAGGATCGACGTGATCGCGCCGCCGAAGAGCGCGCCCCAGTAGATGCAGGAAAGCAGGATGATGGCCGAGGTGGTGCCCCCGGGTGACTGCGCCATCGAGAACGTGAGTGGCAGCAGGATGGCGACGCCGTTGGCCCCGCCCAGGCCGGGCAACACGCCGATGATGACGCCGAGGATGATGCCGGTGAACATCAGCGCGACGTTCTTCAGCGTCAGCGCGATGGCGAAACCCTGCATCAGGGACTGGATTTCGTCCATGCCTCAGTGCAGCCCCAGGAAAGCCTCGAGCGGCCCCTTGGGCAGGGGAATCTTGAACCAGACCTCGAAGATGAGGAAAAACACCACACTGTTGCCGATCGAGACCGCGACGACTTTCCACCACGGATACTTGCCGAGCCAGCGCATGAACAGCGCGACGAACAGCGTCGAGGCCGCGTAGATGCCGATCCAGCCGATGAGGACGACATAAACGGCCGTGGGCAGGAGCACGGAAAGCACCAGCTTCAACTGTCCCACGCCGACAAAACCGGCGGACTTCTTCCTCGCCGCCGCCAGCGCCGCGACCAGGTTGACCAGAGCGGACACGCAGATGATGACGCCGATGTAGAACGGGAAATAGCCCGCCTGCGGGCCGTCGTCCTTCCAGCCCATGCCCAGGCGTACGCTGTCGAAAATCACGATCGCTCCGAGCACCAAGAAGAACGCCGCCGTCGCGATTTCCGCGGTCCGCACGCTGAAAGCCGGCTTGCCCCCGTCGTTTTCCGACATTCCTCCCCCTGCAACGAAAGCGGGGGCCTCAGCCCCCGCCCCTACCGCTACCGCTACCGCTACCGCTACCGAACGCCTACTGGCCGGCGATGAACTTCGCGGCCTTCATCAGCGACACATGGCGCGCTTCTTCGCGCGCGACCCAGTCCGCGTACTCCTTGCCTTCAAGCGAGGTCTGGTTGAACGCGCCGCGCTCCATCAGGTCCTTCCACTCGGGCGTCGCCTGGATTTTCCTGAACAGCTCGACGTAGTAGTTCACCTGCGCTGGCGTCACGCCACCCGGCATGAAGATGCCGCGCAGCATCAGGTAGTCCACGTCCAGGCCACCTTCCTTGCAGGTCGGGATGTCGGCCCAGGACATGGTGTCTGTCACCTTGGCCTTGTAGGGCATGCGCTTGGGGTCGAACACGCACAGCGGCTTCAACTTGCCGCCACGCCAGTGCGCCACCGCCTCGATGGGATTGTTGACCGTCGAATCCGCATGGTTGCCAACCAACTGCACCGCGACATCGCCGCCGCCACGGAACGGTACATAAATGAACTTGGTGCCGGTCTGCTGCTCGATTGCGGCAGTGATGATCTGGTCTTCCTGCTTCGAGCCGGTACCCGCCATCTTGAACTTGCCGCCTGCCGCTTTCGCCGCGGCGATGTACTCCTTGGCGGACTTGTGGGGCTTGGCGGAGTTGGTCCAGAGCACGAACTGGTCGAGCGCCAGCATCTTCACCGGCGTCAGGTCGCGCCAGTTGAACGGCACCCCGGTGGCGAGCGGCGTGGTGAACAGGTTCGACAGCGTGATGATGATCTTGTGCGGATCGCCGTGCGCGCCCTTCACGTCGAGAAAACCCTCGGCGCCGGCACCGCCCGCCTTATTCACCACCACCATCGACTGCTTCATCAGACCGTGTTTGGCGACAATCGCCTGCGCCGCGCGCGCCATCTGGTCCGCGCCGCCGCCGGTGCCCGCCGGAATGATGAATTCGACGGTCTTGGTCGGCTCCCAGCTCTGGGCATAAACGAGCGATGGTGCAGCGGCCATTACCGCGGCGCACAAAAACTGGATGGAATTTGCTTTCATAGCCCCTCCTTCTCAAACGCAATTGTCGTAACAAACCCTCAGGCTAGACCTTGACGCCGGTCAAGAGTTCGGGCCACCCCGATCAGCGCACCAGGAGTATCGGCACCTCGACAAGGTGTATCGTTTTGGTGGTGACCGAACCGAGCAGCATGCCCGCGACCGACCCCAGCCCGCGCGTGCCCATCACCACCTGGTCGCATTTCTTCTCCTGCACGTAGCGGGCGATGACCTGCGCCGGATCCTCGCCGACGCCGATGTGGAACTGATAAGGCTGCTTCGCCGCATCCAGTTTCGCGCGCGCGGCCGCCAGGGCTTTCATGCCCTCGTCCCTGTGATAGCTGTCGATCTGTTCCTTGCTGACAAACGCCGTGACGCCCTGCCGCAGCGCGGCCTGCACGTTCAGCAGGTGGACCTCAGGGGGGGTCTTCAGCATTCCCATGTTCGTCTGCAGGAAGTCTACCGCCCGCAGGGAAGTGTCTGAGCCGTCCACCGGCACCAGGATTCGAAACATCGGTATTTGCCCCCCGTACCAGTTTACCTTGGTCCGCCGCCGTCTTCCGCGCGCCCGCCGGCCGCGAGGTCCACCACCGGCTCGGCCTTGTCCTCCGACCTGTGCCTCGCAGCAATGAACTTGCCCACGGCCACCACGAGGACGGCCCCGGCGACCGGGGCAACTTTCCACTCGTGCAGCCAGGCGGCGTTCGCCTTGACCCAGCCGACGATCGCTGGATCCGTGACCATGATGTCGCCCGCAATCCAGCCCAGCAGCGCAGCGCCCAGCGTGATGATGATCGGGAAGCGGCCCATCACCTTCAGCATCAGCGTCGAGCCGAAGATCACGATCGGGATCGACAGCGCCAGGCCGATGATCAGCAGCGCCGTCTTCGCCTCAGGCGGTCCCTGCTCGGCGGCGGCCGCCACCGCGATGACGTTGTCCAGGCTCATGACGAGGTCGGCGATCAGGATCGTCTTCACCGCCTGGAACAGGTTGTCGCTGGACTGGATGTTCTCCTCGCCCTCTTCGGGAACGATCAGCTTGACGCCGATCCAGAGCAGCAGCACTCCGCCGACCAGCTTCAGCCAGGGCAGTTGCAGCAGTGCAACCGCGAAGACCGTGAGGATCACGCGCATGATGATCGCCGCCGCGCTCCCCCAGAACACCGCGAGCTTCTGCTGGTGCGCGGGCAGCGAGCGCGCCGCAAGCGCGATCACCACCGCGTTGTCGCCCGACAGCAGCAGGTTCACCCAGATGATCGCGCCCAGCGCCTGCCAGAACGCGACCGAATAAAGCGTGTCCATCATCACCGCACCCCGCGAAAGGAATCCAATCCCGCGACCGCGCCGATTGCGCGATTCTCATGAATACGCATCGATGCGCCTTCTCCGGGACACGGCGGGATTGTACACTGCGCGCCATGGTGGGAATCCTGCTGCAAGTCGGCGAATCGGCGCGGAGGCGAAGCGAATGAAGTGGTTTGCGGGAGCAATTGCACTCGCCGCGGTGTGCGCGGCGTACGGCGTGCCGGTCGACTTCGTGCTGTTCGCCCTCACGCTGGTGGGCGTGGCGCTGTTCCACGAACGCACCCTTCAAGTCGCGCTCACCGGTTTGGCGGTGATCACCCTTTACAAGCTCGCTTTCACCGGCTTCAAGACCGGAGCCGGTCTCGCCGGGCTCGGCGCCCACATGGCGCACGAGTGGATCATCCTCACCAACCTGCTCGGCCTGCTGCTCGGTTTTGCGCTGCTGTCGAACCATTTCGAGCGCAGCAAGGTGCCCGAGGTCCTGCCGCACTACCTGCCCGACGACTGGAAAGGCGGATTCGCGCTGCTTTGCATCGTCTTCGTCCTGTCTTCCTTCCTCGACAACATTGCCGCGGCGCTGATCGGCGGCGCCATGGCGAAGGCGGTGTTTCGCAACAAAGTGCACATGGGTTACCTCGCCGCGATCGTCGCCGCGTCCAACGGCGGCGGTTCGGGCAGCGTCGTCGGCGACACGACGACCACCATGATGTGGATCGACGGCGTCAGCCCGGTCGCGGTGCTGGACGCGTATGTGGCCGCCGCCGTGGCCCTGGTCATCAGCGGCATCGTCGCGGCTCGCCAGCAGCAGGCCTACGCGCCGATCGTCAAGGACGCCAAAGTCGAGCATCGCATCGATTGGACACGCCTGGGGATCGTGTTCTGGATCCTGGTCGCGGCGATACTTGCCAACGTCATTGCGAACCTCAAGTTCCCCGCGGCGCTGGACGCCTTCCCCGTAATCGGCGCCGCGGTCTGGGTGGCGATCCTTGTCTCCGCGCCGCTGCGCCAGCCCGACTGGAAGCTGCTGCCCGAGGCCTTCAAGGGTTCGGTGTTCCTGCTGGCGCTGGTCACCTGCGCCTCGATGATGCCGGTGGAGAAACTGCCCCCCGCCTCTTGGCAGTCGGCGTTTTCGCTGGGCTTCATTTCCGCGGTGTTCGACAATATTCCGCTCACCGCGCTTGCCCTCAAGCAGGGTGGCTACGATTGGGGCATGCTCGCCTATTGCGTCGGCTACGGCGGCTCGATGATCTGGTTCGGCTCCTCGGCGGGCGTGGCGCTCTCCAACATGTACCCGGAAGCCAAGTCGGTCGGCCGCTGGCTGTTCCACGGCTGGCACGTCGCCGTCGCCTACGTCATCGGCTTCGCCGTGATGATGGCGCTGGTCGGCTGGCACCCGACCGACAAGCGCGGCAAGTCGTTGTCCGGGGTGACGCTAGAACAGTCCGACCACCTTGCCGTCGATCAGGTCGATTTTTTCGGCTGACGGCACCTTCGGCAATCCGGGCATGGTCATGATGTCGCCGCAGATCATCACCACGAACTCGGCGCCGGCCGCGAGCCGCACTTCGCGGACATTGACGACGTGGTCCGAAGGCGCGCCGCGCGTCGCCGCGTTGGTGGAGAACGAGGACTGGGTCTTTGCCACGCACACCGGGAAGTGGCCGTAGCCCTCGTCCTGCAGCTTCTGGATCTGCGCCTTCACCTTGGCGTCGGCCGTGACGCTGCCCGCGCGGTAGACCTTCTTCGCGATCTTGTTGATCTTGTCCCACAGGCTGTCGGCGTCTTCGTAGACGAAAGTCGGCCGCGATGGCTTGTCGCACAGCCCGACCACGATCTTCGCCAGCTCGGCGGCGCCCTTGCCGCCTTCGCCCCAGTGCGTGGCGGTCACCACCTGCGCGCCCAGTTTTCGCATCTTTTCTGAAACCAGATTCAGTTCAGCATCGGTGTCGAACGTAAACCGGTTGATCGACACTACGCAGGGAATGCCATACACCTTGCTCACGTTCTCGACATGGCGCTCGAGGTTGACGAGCCCCTTCTCCAGTGCGACCAGGTTCTCCTTGCCCGCTTCCTTCACGTCCACGCCGCCGTGGTACTTCAGCGCCCGCATGGTGGCCACGATCACCGCCGCGCTCGGCATGAGGCCGGTCTTGCGGCACTTGATGTCGAGGAATTTCTCCGCGCCGAGGTCGGCACCGAAGCCCGCCTCGGTCACCACGTAGTCGGCCAGCTTGAGCGCGCTTTGCGTGGCGAGCACCGAGTTGCAGCCGTGCGCGATGTTGGCGAACGGGCCGCCGTGCACGAAGGCCGGGTTGTTCTCCAGCGTCTGCACCAGGTTCGGCGCCAGCGCGTCCTTGAGCAGCACGGTCATCGCCCCATGCGCCTTCAAATCCTTCGCCCTGATGGGCTTTTGATCCCTGGTGTACGCGACAACGATATTCCCCAACCTGGCTTTCAGATCTTCCAGGGAAGTAGACAGGCAGAAAATAGCCATCACCTCGGAGGCCACCACGATGTCGAAGCCGTCCTGGCGCGGAAAGCCGTTCGCCGTGCCGCCGAGCGCAACGGTGATGTCGCGCAGCGCGCGGTCGTTCATGTCGAGCACGCGCTTCCACTGGATGCGGCGGATGTCGATGCCCAAATCGTTGCCGTGGTTGATGTGGTTGTCGAGCATCGCCGCGAGCAGGTTGTTAGCCAGCTGGATCGCGCCGAAGTCGCCGGTGAAGTGCAGGTTGATATCCTCCATCGGCACGATCTGCGCGTAGCCGCCTCCGGCGGCGCCGCCCTTGACGCCGAACACGGGCCCAAGCGAGGGTTCGCGCAGGCAGATGATGGCCTTCTTGCCGATGTGGTTGAGCGCATCGCCCAGGCCCACGGTGGTGGTGGTCTTGCCTTCGCCGGCCGGCGTCGGGCTGATCGCGGTGACGAGGATCAGCTTGCCGTTCTTCTTCCCCTTGAGGGTATCGAGGTAGGGCAGCGAAATCTTCGCCTTGTAGTGGCCGTAGGGCTCGAGGTGCTCCTCGGCGATGCCGAGTTTCTCCAGCGCCACCTTGGCGATGCGCTGCAGCTTTGCAGCCTGCGCGATTTCAATATCGGACGACATGCGCGGTTCTCTCCTCTTGGCTTGGGTTCTTATTCGTAGATTTCGGACAGCGCCAGACCCTTGCCGTATCCTGGGTTGCCAGGCCGCGCACCGCCCTTGGTCACTCGCACCGCGCAGTACTTGAACTCGGGAATCTTGCCGAACGGGTCGAGTTTCGGGTTGGTCAGCATGTTCGCCGCGGCTTCGTAGAAAGCGAACGGGATGAAGATCGCGCCGCGCGGCGTGCCCTCGTCCGCCCTTGCATACAACGAGATGCTGCCTCGCCGGGACTTGACGGTGATGATGTCTCCCGGCTCTGCTCCCAGTTTTTCTATGTCCAAAGGATGAAGTGACGCCACCGGTTCGGGCTCGATGGCGTCGAGCACGCCCGCGCGCCGGGTCATGGCGCCGGTATGCCAGTGCTCGAGCTGCCGCCCGGTGATCAGCACCACCGGGTACTCGTCGTCCGGCCTCTCGTCCGCCGGAATCAGATCGGCGGGCACAAACCTGGCGCGGCCGGTAGCGGTGGGAAAGACTTCCGTGAAAACCACTGAAGTTCCGGGATCCCCCTCGTTCTCGCAGGGGTAGACGACGCAGGAATCGCGCTCCAGGCGCTCCCAGGTGATGCCGGCGATGGAGTTCATGCCCTTGCGCATTTCATCGAAGACGTCCTTGGGTTTTTTATAAGACCAATTCAAACCCATGCGTTTGGCAATCTCATTGATGATCCAGAGGTCAGGCTTCGCTTCGCCGGGCGCATCGAGCGCCTTGCGGCCGAGCTGCACCATGCGGTCGGTATTGGTCACCGTGCCGTCTTTTTCCGGCCAGGCGGTCGCCGGCAGAACCACGTCGGCGAGATAGCAGGTTTCAGTCAGGAAGATGTCCTGCACCACCAGGTGCTCGAACTTCGCCATCGCGGCGCGGGCGTGCTCCGCGTCCGGATCGGACATCGCCGGGTTCTCGCCCATGATGTACATGCCGCGCACCTGACCGGCATCCGCAGCACGGATTACCTCGACCACGGTGAGTCCGGGTTTCTTGTCGAGCTGCACGCCCCACAAGGCCTCGAAGCGCCGGTTAGCTTCCGGATTGTCGACGCGCTGGTAATCCGGAAACATCATCGGGATCAGGCCCGAATCGGAGGCGCCTTGCACGTTGTTCTGGCCACGCAGCGGGTGCAGCCCGGTCCCCGGCCTGCCGACCTGCCCAGTCATCAGCGAGAGCGCGATGAGACACCTCGCGTTGTCGGTGCCGTGCACGTGCTGCGAGATGCCCATGCCCCACAGGATCATCGAGCCCTTGGAGGTGGCGAAGAGGCGCGCGACTTCCCTCAGCGTCTTCGCCGGGATGCCGCAGATCGGCGCCATTTTCTCGGGCGAGTAGTTCTTTGCGTTTTCCTTCAGGGCTTCAAAGCCGCTGGTCCTGTCGGCAATGAATTTCTTATCGACAAGATCTTCATCGATGATGGCGTGGATGATCGCGTTCAACATCGCCACGTCGGTGTCGGCGTTGAACTGCAGCATGTAGGTGGCGTGGCGCGCAAGCTCGGTGCGCCGCGGATCGGCGATGATGAGCTTGGTGCCGTTCTGCGCCGCGTTCTTCATCCAGGTCGCCGCCACCGGATGGTTGACGGTGGGGTTGGCGCCGATGACCAGCACCACCTCGGCGTTCATCACGTCGCTCACCTGGTTCGACACCGCTCCCGAGCCCACGCCCTCGAGCAGCGCGGCGACGGACGAGGCATGGCACAGGCGCGTGCAATGGTCCACGTTGTTGGTGCCGAAGCCCGTGCGCACCAGCTTCTGGAACAGGTAGGCCTCCTCGTTGGAGCCCTTGGCCGAGCCAAAACCGGCCAGCGCGAACCGATCCTGTTTTCTTATCTTGAGCAGACCGGAAGCGGCGAAGTCGAGGGCTTCTTCCCAGCTTGCCTCGCGGAAGGCTTCCTTCCAGTTCGCCGGATCGACCGTGAAATGGGCGGATTTTTTTACATCTTTTTTTCTGATCAAAGGCTTGGTGAGTCGCTGCGGATGCTGTACGTAATCGAAGCCGTAGCGGCCCTTGACGCAAAGGCGGCCGTGGTTCGCCGGGCCGTCGCGGCCGGTGACGAACTTGATGACGTTCTCTTTCTTGCTGACGTGGTAGGTGAGCTGGCAGCCGACGCCGCAGAACGGGCACACCGAGTCCACCTTCCTGTCCACGACCTCCAGCCCCGCCTCGCGCGCCGGCATCAGCGCGCCGGTCGGGCAGGCCTGCACGCACTCGCCGCAGGCGACGCAGGTGGAGGCGCCCATCGGGTCGTCCTGGTCGAACACGATCTTCGAGTGCTCGCCGCGAAAGGCGTAGCCGATGACGTCGTTCACCTGTTCTTCGCGGCAGGCGCGCAGGCAGCGCGTGCACTGGATGCAGGCATCCAGATTCACCGCGATGGCCGGATGGGAGAAGTCCGACTTGGGTTGTTCTTTACGCGCAAATCTGGGTTTGCCAACCCCAAGCTTGCGCGCCCAGACGTCCACCTTGTTGTTCAGCGTGTAGGACGTCTCCGGCATGTCGGAGAGCAGCAGTTCGAGCACCATCTTCTGCGAGGCGAGCGCGCGCGCGCTGTCGGTGGTGACCTCCATGCCCTGCGTCGGATAGCGGCAGCACGAAGGCGCGAGCACGCGCTCGCCCTTCACCTCGACCACGCAGGCGCGGCAGTTGCCATCGGGCCTGAGCGTGCGCGAATAGCACAGGTGCGGAATGGGGATGCCGTTCTGGCGCGCGGTTTCGATGATCGGCTCGTCCGGGCGCCCGACCACGGTCTTGCCGTTCAACTTGAATTCGATCGGCAGCGTCGCGAGTTGCTTCGTGCTGATGCGATCCATCCCCTACCCCACTTCCTGCGGAAAGTATTTCATCACCGTGAGCGCCGGGTTCGGCGCCGCCTGCCCCAGGCCGCAGATCGAAGCGTCCATCATCGCCTGTGAGAGTTCCTTAAGCAACGCTTGGTTCCACTTCTTCTCGTCCATCAGCGTCAGCGCCTTGGCGGTGCCCACCCGGCAGGGCGTGCACTGGCCGCAGGATTCGTCCTTGAAGAACTTCATGAGGTTCTTTGCCGCCGTTGCCGCTTTATCTTTATTACTTAAAACGACAATAGCTGCAGAGCCGATAAAACAGCCCAGCGGCTGCAGCGTGTCGAAATCCAGCGGCACGTCGCCCTGCGAGGCGGGCAGGATGCCGCCCGAGGCACCGCCCGGCAGATAGCCGTAGAACTCGTGACCTTCGAGCATGCCGCCGCAGAATTCGGCGATGAGCTGCTTCACCGTAATACCGGCGGGCGCGAGGTGTACGCCGGGCTTCCTTACGCGGCCCGAAACCGAGAACGAGCGCAGGCCCTTGCGCCCGTTGCGCCCCTGCCCGGCGAACCAGGCGCCGCCCTTCTCCACGATTTCGCGCACCCAGTACACCGTCTCCATGTTGTGCTCGAGCGTCGGGTAGCCGAAAAGGCCGACCTGCGCCACGTACGGCGGCCGCAGGCGCGGCATGCCGCGCTTGCCTTCGATGGATTCGATCATCGCCGACTCTTCGCCGCAGATGTATGCGCCAGCGCCCCTGCGCAGGTGGATGGGGGGAAGCGCGCAGGGAGGATTTGCTTTCAGTTTCTGAATTTCATTCTCGAGAATTTTTCTACACCCGGCATACTCGTCGCGCAGGTAGATGTAGATCTCCCCAACCCCGGAGCACCACGCGGCAACCAGCATCCCCTCAAGAAAACGGTGCGGATCGCGCTCGAGGTAGTAGCGGTCCTTGAAGGTGCCCGGCTCGCCCTCGTCGATGTTCACCGCCATCAGGCGCGGTGCCGGCTCGGCGGCGACCAGCTGCCACTTGCGCCCGGTCGGGAAGCCCGCGCCGCCCAGTCCGCGCAGCGCCGAGTCCTCGACGATCTTTGTGATCTCCTCGCGCGTGCGCTTGCCGGCCAGGCAGTCGGCGATCAAGCGGTAGCCACCGTCCTTCCTGTATTTTTCGAAATCGATGTACGACGTTTCGGGACAGCGGAGCTGCTTCGCCTGAACTGCTTTTTCGATAGAAGAGACAGAAGCATTCAAGACAGGGAACTGCCCGACAATTGCAACCGGAGCCGATTCGCAGCGCCCGACGCAGGGCGCGTGGAGCACGCGCACGTCCTTGCCGAGGGTTTTGGCAAGCTTTTCCGTCAAGGCTTCGGCACCGAACAGCGCGCAGGTGATCGAGTCGCATACCCTGACCGTCAGCGCGGGCGGCGGAGCCTCGCCTTCCTTCACCACGTCGAAGTGGTGGTAGAAAGTCGCGACTTCGTAGACCTCGGTCTGCGACAGGCGCATCGCCTCGGCAAGCGCCGCGAGGTGCGCCGAAGACAGGTGGCCGTAGCGGTCCTGGATCCGGTGCAGGTGCTCGATGAGCAGGTCGCGGCGACGCGGTTCCACGCCGGTCGCCCGGCGTCCTGCTTCCAGCAGCGCGCGGATCTCTTCGCGCGCTTGCGGATCGACACCGCGGCCCTTGAGGCCGAATTTGCCCTTCTTGTTCACGCTTCGATTATCGGCTGGCAGCAGGGCAAAAATTCTTGACTGCGGTCAAGCCCGGCTAGACCGAACGCCAGCGCCCGCCTTCGTCGACGATCCGCCCGTCGCGCGCGAGCGCCTCGAGGTGCTGCTCGATGGTGCGGCGCTCGGCATCCGCGTAATACAGCTCGTCTCGGTCCGGCGGATAGACGAAGCGGTGCGTCACCAGCTCTGCGAGCGTCGAGGGCCGCTGCCGCAGATGCTGCGCGATCGCTTCTTCGCGCGCATCGAGCCGCGATGCGAACGCGCGCAGCAGCGTGAGGAAGGTCTCGCGCTCGGTGATCACGCCTTTGTGGTGCGACGTGATCCAGACTTTCGCGGGAATATCCGGCACGGCGGCAAGCGTGCGCCGGAAGGAAGCCAGGCTCGAAGTCGCGTCGCCGTAGTAAGGCCCGAACGACGACAGGTCGATATCGCCGATGAACGCGATGCCGCCGGGCTCTATCAGCAGCACGCAGTGCCCGCTGGTATGGCCGGGCGTGTGGAACGCGCGCACCGTCACGCCGCCGCCGAGGTCCCAACTGGCGCCGTCGCCGTAGGAAACGGCGTCCGGCCGCGGCGCGTAGTGAAAATCACGCTCGATCATCGCCTTCATGCCATCCAGGACCTGCACCGAGTAGCCGTAGTGGCGCGACAGGCCGTCCCAGCTGCCCGCAGCAGCGACATCCGCCTCGTGGACGTGTACCGGCGCGTGAGGCAACCGATGCAGCCCCGCCATGTGGTCCTCGTGGACATGGCCGAGCACCACCAGGTCCGCGTCGAGCAGTTCGCTGCCCAACCGGTTTGCAACCACCGGCGTGTCGAATGCGACCAGCGTGTCTGCGCCGCGCACCATGACCTGGTTGCCGTCGGGATACTTGCCCGATTTCTCGCCGGGATAGACGCTCACAGCGCCATGGCGAATCACGTTTGCAGCCATGGGCACCTAGCGCGCAACGTTCAGCGGCAGCGACGTCATGCCGCGGAACACCATCGAATTGAGCCATTCCAGCTTCGCTTCCGGCACCGCGAGCTCGATGCTCGGCCAGCGCGCAAGCACCGCGGGCAGCGCGATCTGTCCTTCCAGCCGCGCGAGCGGAAATCCGAGGCAGATGTGCATGCCGAAACCGAAGGACAGGTGCGACACGCCGTTGCGCTGCAGGTCGAGGCGTTCGGGGGCGGCGTAGGCCGCGGGATCCCGATTCGCCGCCGAGAGCACGACGAACATCCGGTCGCCCGGCGCGAGCGTCCGGCCGCGCAATTCCTGCGCGACGCGCACCACGCGCGCCTGCACCCCGCTCGGGCCGTCATAGCGCAGCAGCTCCTCCACCGCGCGCGCGGCGAGCCCGGGGTCGGCGCGCAAGGCGACCATCTGGTCGGGAAATTTCAGCAGCGCGAGCAGGCCGTTGGCGACGTGATTGGTGGTGGTTTCGTGCCCGGCGAAGAGCAGCAGAATGCAGGTCGCGACGAGCTCGTCCTGCGAAAGCCTGTCGTCACCGTCTTCCAGATGGACGAGCTGCGAAAGAAGATCGTTTTTCGGTTTCTTTCTCCTGTCTCGAATCAATGCGGCAAAGAAGGCTGCCATCTCCTTCGTCGCGCGCTCGGCGATGTCGTACTTGTCCGGCGACATGCGCGAGCTGCCGATGAAGAGCGCCATGTCGTCCGACAGGCGCTTCACCAGGGCCAGCTCCTCGCGCGGCACGCCCAGCATCGCCATGATCACCAGCGCCGGCAACGGGCCCGCGAAATCGGCGATGAAGTCGACGTTCTCCCGCTCGCCGATGTGCTCGAGCAACCAGGCGACCAGTTCCTCCACCGTCGGGCGCATGGCGTGCATCGATTGCACGTGGAATACCTTGCCGGTCAGGCGGCGCAGGCGGCTGTGCTCGGGGGGATCGCGAAACACCATCCAGGTGGAGAGGTAGCGGATGATGTCGCCGATGCGCGCCGCCTCCGGCCCGGGGAGCGTGGCGAAGAAAGGCCGCATCCGGTCCGAGGAGATCTCGCGATCGAGCAGCACGGCCTTGACGTCGTCGTAGCGGGTCAGCACCCAGGCCTTGAGGCGCGGACTCCAGTGCACCGGGTCTTCCTCGCGCAGGCGGCGGTAGAACGGGTACGGGTTGGCGAGGAACTCGGGCGCCTCGGGACGGAAATCGATTGCCTTGGTGCCGGACATTCTGCAATTATCCGGCCTTTGGAGGAAATCAATGGCTTCACCCGCAGTTGCGTCCCCCACGGATCCGAACGACGTCCTGATGACCGGGGAGAATTCGTTCATCCGTTTCAGCCCCGATGCCGGCAAGACACAGACCGACCGCGCCAGCCACTGGCGCGTGCTGTGGTGCCCTGCAGGCGCAGGACATGCCCTGTTCCTGAAAAGCACCCTGACGGGAGGAGAAGCGAAAATCTGGTCTGACAATCCGCCCGTGGCACGCTGGTTGCAGAAGGAAATCGAATCGCTCCTCTTTCCCGCCTTCGCCGACGCGAAAACGCCGGTAACGCAAGCCGCGTTCGTTCGCTCGGGCGGCATCGACACGAAGGCGGCGGAGTTGGTTACCGCGAAGGACGCGGAAGTCCTGCTCAGCTGGGAGGACTTCCTTCCGCCCTTCGTCCTCAACATGCCGCCGGGATCCGGCGGGCGCCCGATCGGCGTTTTCAGCACCTTCTTCCCGGCGCGCGCAGCGCGCCTCACGCTGAACGGCAAAGCCGCGGTGGGCACACCCTATGCGGAGAAGCGCGGCGAGCGCGATTCGACCAGCGCCGTCCTCGCGTGGTCGGAAACCTGGGTCAAGCCCCGCTAGGGCTCAGTAATCCGCGGCGAGCGCGCTCGCCTTTTCCTCGGCGCCGAAGGCGTCGCGCCGGTCGGAGGTGGTGACGCGCTGCAAGTCGCGCGGCCAGCGCGTGTCCTCGAAGTCCGTGCCCCGGTGCATGGTGCAGCGGTTGTCCCACATCACAAGGTCGCCCACGCGCCAGCGATGCGTGTACACGAACTGGCGCTGCGTCGCGTGCGCGGTGAGTTCGGCGACCAGAGTCTCGGTCTCCGCGTCGCTCATGCCGCCAATACGTCCTATGTGCGAGGCGATGTAGAGAGATTCCCGGCCCGACTCCGGGATGCGCCGCAGCAGCGGCCGCAGTACCGGCTTGAACGCAACCTTCTCCTCCGGCGTGAACTCGGTGAAGCCGAGCTTGCGGCGCGAGTAGAGCAGCGAATGCTCGGCGATCAGTCCCTGCAGCCGCGCCCGGGTCGCCGCGGGCAGCGCGTCGCAGGCGGCGCGCAGGTCGGCGAACTCGGTGTGCCCCCCGATCGGCGCCACCGAGCGCGCATACAGCATCGAGGCGTAGCCGCTCGGCGCCTTGAACGAGCTGTCGGTGTGCCAGAGGCGGTTGCCCATCTGGAACAGGCGGATGCGCGCGTCCTTCTTCCAAAGCCTGCCTTCGGCATCGAGGTTGGCGATGTCGGCGAACTGCTCGGGCACGCGCAGCTTCTCGTTGCGCAGGGCGCGCTGCACCGTCACTTCGAGCGGCCCGAAATTGCGCGCGAACGCGAGGTGCTGCTCCTGCGTCAGGCTCTGCGCCGGAAACGCGAGTACGCCGTAGGTGGCGAAGGCCGTACGCACTGCATCCAGGGTTTCGCCGTCGAGCGGCTGGCCCAGGTCGATATCGCCGATCTCGGCAGCGAAGCGCGGCGTTACTGGAAAAATCGAGATTGGCATCCGTGGCCCGGGTTCAGGGAAGCAGAATCACGGACCCCATGGTACGCCTCGCCTCGAGGTCGAGGTGCGCTTGCGCCGCCGCGCCGAGCGCATAGCGATGGTTCACCATGACCCTGATCGTCTTGTTCCTCAGTGCGGCAAACACGTTGCCGGCGATTTCGTTCAGCTGCGCTCGGTCCGCGGTGTAGTGGAACAGCACCGGCCGCGAGAGCGTGCCCGATTTCGAACCCAGGTCGGGGGAAGCGTCGTGCGCCCCGCTTGCCTGGCCGTAGCAGACCCAGTGTCCGGTGGTAGCGAGCGCCTCGAGGTTCTCCGCGGCCGCTTCGCGCCCGAGCCCGTCGTAGATCACCTCCGCGCCGCGGCCATTGGTCAGGTTCTTCACTTCGCTGGCGAAGCGGTAGTTGCCGGTGACGATGGGGAAATCGCAACCGTTGGCGCGCGCGAGGCGCGCCTTGTCCTCGCTCGATACCGTGCCGATGACTTTCGCGCCCAGCGCCTTCGCCCACTGGCATAGCAGCAGGCCGACGCCGCCCGCTGCCGCGTGCACCAGGATGTTCTGTCCCGGCCGCAGCCGGTGCGTGCGGTGCAGCAGGTACTCCGCCGTCATCCCCTTTAGCATCACCGCCGCGGCGGTTTCGTCGCTCACGTCGTCGGGCAACACCACCACCTGGTCCGCCGGGAGCGTGCGCAGGCTCGCATAGGCGCCCGGCGACGGGCAGGCGTAGGCGACGCGATCGCCCGGCAGCAGGTGCGCGACGCCCTCGCCCACATCGAGCACAACCCCCGCGGCCTCCATGCCGATGGCAGCGGGGGGCTCGATCATCCGGTAAAGACCCTTCCTTATATAGACGTCGATGTAGTTGACGCCTACCGCGCTCTGCCTGACGCGAACCTCGTTGGGCCCCGGCGCTTTTACGGCAACGGATTCAAAGCGCAGCACTTCAGGTCCGCCAAAGGATGTGGCGATTACAGCTTGTCCTTGCATGCCTTCTGAATTCGAAACCCTGGGCGAAACAATCCCACCTCGACGCAAGAAAGTCCTTAAACCTTCAAATCCTCCCTCGTAAACACCCTTGCCGACCAACTCCTCGAACTCCTTTTCGCGGCCGCGCGGCACCTCGAACGTGGATTGCCAGTGCCAGAAGGTGCGATCGCCGTCGGTGACGTGCTTCAACTGCACCGTGGCGACGTAGCGCTGCATCGGCAGCGTCGCGTCGAGGATGCAGTAGGTCGAGACGTGGTCCCGGTCCGAGAGCGCCAGCAGCTGCTCGCGGATATGGTTGCCGTCCTTGAGGAAGAAATTGCGCACGCAGCCGACCTGGTCGGCCGGCTCGCCGTTCTCGATCTGCGACTCGCCCACCGCCGGGTGCCAGGCCGAGTGGCTGTTGAAGTCGCGCAGCACCTCCCAGACGCGCCCGATCGGCGCATCGATCACCGCGGAGCGCGTGACGCGAATCACTTTCTGAGAAGGTTTTTCAGTGAATCAAAAGCCGCCTGAAAAACCCCCTGCCCGATGTTCTGGGCCAGCTCCCGTTCCCGTTCCGGTGCGCAATCGAATTCCGCCCACCACTCGGCGAAGGTGCGATTGCCGTCGGTGACGGGCGTGAGTTTCAGGGTAGCGACGTAGTTCGACACCCCCATCGGGCTTTCCAGGATCGAATAGCTGCACTGATAGTCGTAGTCCGACAGCGTCAGCAGCTGTTCGCGGATCGTGCCGCCGTCCTTGAGGCGGAAATTGCGCACGCAGCCGATCTTGTCGGCGGCGAGCCCGCCCTCGATGCGCGACTCGGCGACGAAGGGCGTCCACTTCGGCAGGCCGTTGAAATCGCGCACCTGCGCCCAGACCGCGTCGGCCGGCGCCTCGAGGACGCTGGAGGTGTAGACCTTGATCACCGCCGCATTACTCCAGCTACTTCCCGCCGCTGGTCTTATCCACGACCGCGGGTGCGCCGCCAGCCGCGAGCAGGCCGCGCGCGGCATGACCCAGGTCGCCGCCTTCGACGCCGATTTCGCGCAGCAGCTGGTCCACCAGCGGCGCCTGCGCGCGGTAGCGCAGAGCGGAGTTCACCACGCCGTCAGAGAAACTGCCGTTGCCGTTGTCCCCGCGTCCGCTGCCTCCGCCGCCGCCCAGGCCGTCGACCTGAAGGATTTTGATGCCTTCGATGCGCTCCATCGGCTTGACCGACTCGCGGATGATGCCTTCCATCTTGTCGATGAGGCGGATGCGCATCGCGGACTGCCGCGACTCCGGCGTGAGCAGGTTCTGAGCCTTGTTCATGAGGCTCGCGCCCTCGGCTTCGACTTCGTGCCGGATCCTGGCCGCCAGCGCCTTGATTTTCTCCGCGTCGGCAGAGGCCTCCGCCTCCATGCGCGTCGCGGCTCCGCGATCCGCCGCCGCCGCCTTCTCCGCACCGGCCGCCACGGTGATGCGCAGCGCGTCGCGCTCGGCTTCCTGCGAGGCGCCGATGAGTTCGATTTTCTTGCGCCGCTCCGCCATTTCGGTCTCGCGCGCGGTGAACACGCGTTCTTCCTCCGTCGTGGCCTTGGCGCGCGCCTGGTCGGCGGCGGCCTGCGCCTCGGATTGCGCCTTGGACTGCTGCGCGACCGCGATCGCCCGCTGCTGCTCGGCCAGTTCGGTCGACTTGCGCCGCTCGATCTCCATCGCCTGCACGTCGCGCTCCTTCGCGATGCGCTGCTCCTCCACCGCGCGCTCGGAGGCGATGCGCGCCCGGTCCACGGCTTCACGCGCCGTGATCTGCGCGCGCTCGGTTTCCTGTTCCTTGCTCGCGCGTTCGCGCGCCACATCCGACTTCTGCGCCGCGCGCTGGTTTTCCACCGTGCGCTCCTGGTCGAGACGCGCGGTTTCGAGGTCGCGGTCGATGTCGAGCGCCTGGCGCTCGGTCTCCAGGTTCTTGTTGCGGATCTGGATCATCGTGTCCTGCTCGATGTCGTTCCGGGTCTTCTTGCGCCGCTCGATCTGCTCGGTGAGCCGCGTCAGGCCCTCGGCGTCGAAGGCGTTCGAGGGATTGAAGTACTCCATCGCAGTCTGGTCGAACTGCGTCAGCGACACCGTCTCCAGCTCGAGGCCGTTCTGCAGCAGGTCGGCCGCCACCACGGCGCGCACGCGCTTGACGTAGTCGCCGCGCTTCTCGTGCATCTGCTCCATGGTCATTTCCGCCGCCACCGTGCGCAGCGCGTCGACGAACTTGCCCTCGACCAGTTCCTTCAGGGTCTCGGGCTGCAGGGTGCGCTGGCCGAGCGTCTGCGCCGCGGAGGCGATGGCGTCGGGCGTCGCCTGCACGCGCACGTAGAACTCGCCGGTAACGTCCACCCGCATGCGGTCGTGCGTGATGATCGCCTTGTCGCGGCCGCGCGAGACTTCGAGGCGCAGCGTGTTCATGTTCACCGGCACCACCTCGTGCACGATAGGCAGCACGAAGGCGCCGCCGTTCATCACGACCTTCTGGCCACCCAGGCCGGTGCGCACGAAGGCGCGCTCCTTGGACGAGCGCAGGTACAGCCAGTTGAGCAGCCAGACCGCGATCGCGACGACGATCGCGACCACGATCAGGCCGAGGATGAATTGTCCGAATTGTGCTCCGCTCATGACGCTCTCCTTGCTTTGATGCTTCTGAACTTTCTGGTGGTTGCGGTAATGGCGCGCTCTGTGGGCAGGCGTTCCATGCTGGACGCGCCGTAAAAGCCGTTGCAGCCCGGGCAGTTTTTCAGGATGAAACTTGCGTCTTTCGGCTCGGCGATCGGCCCGCCATGACATAGGACGATCACGTCGGGATTGACTGCGCGTGCCGCCGCCGCCCAGCGCTCGATCAGCGGCACGCAGTCCTTCAGCTTCAGCGCGCTCCGTGCGCCGATGGCGCCGCCCGAGGTAAGACCGAGGTGGCAGACGATGACATCGGCGCCCGCCTTCGCCATATCGCGCGCGTTTTTCTCGGAGAAGACGTAGGGGGTCGTGAGCAGGTCCATTTCCCTCGCCGCCTTAATCGTCTGGACTTCCAGGTCGTACCCCATCCCGGTCTCCTCGAGTTGCGCGCGAATGACGCCGTCGAACAGGCCGACCGTGGGAAAGTTTTGAATGCCTGAAAATCCCAATGAAATCAGCCTGGCGAAAAAATCACCCTTGATCAGGAACGGATCCGTCCCGTTCACGCCGGCGAGCACGGGAGTGTGCTGCACCACCGGCAGCACCTCGCGCGCCATGTCGAGCACGATGTCGTTGGCGTTGCCGTAGGCCATGAGCCCGGCGAGAGAGCCGCGCCCTGCCATGCGGTAGCGGCCGGAGTTGTAGATCACGATGAGGTCGATGCCGCCCGCCTCCTCGCATTTCGCCGACAGGCCGGTGCCCGCGCCGCCGCCGATGATCGGCTCGCGGCGCTTTACCTTGGCGCGCAGCTTCTTCAGGATCGCGTCGCGCGGGATGCGGGCCATGCGCCCTGTCCTTCCTTGGGTTCGATTTCCCGGAAATTCGCCGCCAGCGCGGCGGCGAATGCCGGATCGTTGACGTGCAGGGGCAAACGAATCAATTTTCTCGATCCGTTGGCTTGAAAATTCGAAGCAATGGCATCAAACAAAGCCTTGTCCGCCTGCGGATCCCAGAACGAGCCGCCGGGTATGTCCAGCCCGGACACGCCGCCCTCCGGGATGAGAAACCTGACCGGACCCTCCATGCGGTTGAGCTTGGCCGCGATGAAAGCGCCGATCTTCGCGTTCTCCTCCGCCGTGGTGCGCATCAGCGTCACGTTCGCGTTGTGGCGGTGCAGGCGGCGGCCGCGGAAGTGCGCCGGCACGGTCTCCATGGCCCAGAAATTCACCATATCCAGCGCACCGCAGGAGCCGACATAGGGAATTTTCAACCTGGCAAACACATCCATGCGCGCCGGACCCGCGCTCAGCACGCCGCCTACGACCTCGTCGGCAATCTCGGTAGTGGTGACGTCGATGACGGCGGAGAGAAGCTTCGATTCCACCAGCTTCTCCATCGACTGGCCGCCGGTGCCGGTGGCGTGGAACACGATGCAGTCGTAGTCCGCCTCCAGCAGCGGCGTGAGCGCCTGCACGCAGGGCGTGGTGAGGCCGAACATGGTCAGGCCGATTGCGGGCTTCGTCTGGTCAGTATTCGTTTCGTTTTTATAATAAGAAATCATTCCAACCAGCGCGTGCGCCGCGTTGGCGAGCACCTTTTCCGAAATGCGGTTGATGCCCGAGACATCGGTGACCGAATACATCATGCAGATGTCGGAAGGTCCTACATAGGGCTTGACGTCGCCCGAGGCCACCGTCGACACCATCACTTTCGCCACGCCGATCGGCAGGCGCCGCATGGCCGGCGTGGCGAGCGCGGTGTTGCCCGAGCCGCCGGCGGAGATGAGGCCGCCGAGGTCGCGACGGCGCGCGATGAAATGCTCGAAGGCGAGCGCCATTTCGGTGACCGCGCTGCCGCGATCGCCGGTGAACACCGCGCGCTCGCCCCGGGGATGGCAGCGCGCCACTTCGCGCGGGTGCACCATCGCGGCGGAAGGCTTGCCCGACGTGGAAATGTCCACCGTCACCACGCGCAGACCCAGTTTTTCGATGCAGGCGCGAAGGTATCCCAATTCGCGGCCCTTGGTATCGAAGGTTCCCGCGACATAGGCGGCGCGACCTGCGCTCGCCGCGACGGGGAACTCGACAACCCTTGGGGCTTTCGCAGTTGTCTTTTCTTCCTCTCTTTCGATCGGCCGATCGACATCCACCGATCCCCAACGCGTATGACCGCGCACCGCGCGCGGCTCCGGCGCCGCCTGCGGGATGGCGGAGCCTTCGGCGCGCTTGACCGTGAAAACCCTGACCTCCTCTGCTGCCGGTTCAGCCGGCGCCTGCGTGGCTACGTCCTTTTCGTCGTCCGCGGCCCTGACGCCGAGCAGGCGCTGCTGCAGCGCGCGATCGCCTGAGAGCTCGGCCACCGGCATCGAGCGCGTGATGCGGCCGTTCACCATCACGTCCACGGTGTCGGCTACCGCGATGGCGACACCCAGGTTCTGCTCGATCAGCAGCACCGCGATTTCACCCTCGGCCACGAGCGACTTGAGCATCGCCTCGACCTGCCGCACGATTACCGGCGCGAGACCCTCGGTGGGCTCGTCCATCACCAGCAGCTTGGGGTGCAACAGCAGGGCGCGCGCGATGGCGAGCATCTGCTGCTCGCCGCCCGAAAGCTGCGCGCCGCCATTCGATTTGCGTTCGGCGAGCCGCGGAAAGGTGGCGTAGATGCGCTCGATGGTCCACGCCGTGCTCTTATTCGAATTTTTTGAAAGTAAAAGATGTTCATGAACAGTGAGTGACGGCCAAACACGCCTTCCCTGCGGCACGTAGCCGATGCCCAGGCGTGTGATGCGGTTCGCCGGCAGTCCGACAAGTTCCTGACCCATGAAGCGCACGCTGCCCGCAGATGTCCCTATCCCGCGCACCAGGCCGGTGATCGCGTTGCATAGCGTGGTCTTGCCCATGCCGTTGCGGCCCACCACGGCGAGCACGCCCCGGTCCAGGGTCAGCGACACGCCCTGCAGCGCGTGCGCGCGGCCGTAGTGGACGTCCAGGTTTTCGATCGTGAGGACCGGAGTCATAAGATGAAAGTCACGCGTGTCCGGACTGGCCCATGTAGATCTCCTGCACCTCGGGGTCGTTCTCGATTTCGGCCGGCGTGCCCTCCTTGAGCATGCGGCCGTTGTGCATCACGGTGACGCGGTCCACCACGCGCAGCGCGATTTCCAGGTCGTGCTCGATCAGGATAAAGCTCATGTGCGAGGGCAGCGCGGCGAGCAGCGCGACGAGTTCGCGGCGTTCGGCAGGCGACAAGCCCGCCGCCGGCTCGTCGAACAGGATCAGGCGCGGCGCCCCCGCCAGCGCCATGCCGATCTCCAGCTGGCGCTGCTGGCCGTGCGAGAGCGAGGCCACCAGCTCGTCGCCGACCGCGGTGAGGCGCACGCGTTCGAGGATGTCATCGGTGGCGCGGCGCGAAACGTGGTTCTGGTTGCTGCGGATGAGGGAAAAACGGCCGCGCGACACGCCGCGCACGGCCAGGTAAAGGTTGTCCCGCACCGTCAGGTCGCGGAACAGGAGCGAGGACTGGTAGGTGCGCCGGATGCCCGCTCGGATGCGCTCGTGCGGCGGAAGGTTGGTGATGTCGTCGCCGAAAAAGCGCACGCGGCCGGAACTGGCCGCGTAGTCGCCGGTGATGATGTTGAACAGCGTGGTCTTGCCCGCGCCGTTGGCGCCGATCACCGCCCTGCGCTCGCCCGCGGCGACCGAGAACGAAAAGTCCTCGACCGCCTTGAGCGCGCCGAAGCTGCGCGACACGCCCTCGAGCCGGAGGGCGTCCCCGGTCGAGAGCAGTTCGCGTTGCGCGAGGGTGGTAACCGATGCCATGGCGTGTTTGCCGCCCCTGCTACGGGCAGTTTGGCTCGTCGCGCGAGCCCATCTTGAACTGCTCCTTCGGCATGCCCAGCATCTGGTCGATGCCGTCTACCTTGCGCAGCACCTTGTTGGTCAGGTTGCCCTGGGCGTCCTTCACGACCTCGGTAATGAAGGTGGTGCCGATCGCCTGCCGGTTGGCGTCCAGCTTCACGTCGCCCACCGGGGTTTTCAGCGTCATCTTCGAGAGCGCCTCGCGGTATTTCGCCTGCCCCCCGGAAAGATCACCCTTCACCAGATCCAGGCCGTCGAGCGCCGCCTTCATGTTGATGTAGTACACCAGCGCGAACAGCGACGGGCTGGGATAGCCGCCCGCCGATACCGGGTAATTCTTCTGGTAGTCGGCGACGAAGGCCCTGAACTCGGCGCCCTCGAATGCGTCGGCGATCGGCGAGCCGGCAATGGTGCCGACCAGCGAATCCCGGCGCTTGCCCTTGTAGTTCAGGATGTCCTGGCTCACAGTGATGGAACCGCCGACCATGGGCTTGTTGCCGCCCGAAGCCTCGTACTGGTTGAGGAAGTTCACCGCGTCGGCGCCGCCCAGCACCACCACCAGCGCGTCGACGTCGTTCGGGATGCGCGCGATCACAGAGGAGTAGTCCTTGCCGCCCAGCGGCACCCAGGCCTTGACCGGCACTTTGCCGCCCAGGCGGCAGTACTCGGACATGAAGCCCTGCACCTGCGAATACGGGAAGGCGTAGTCCTCGGCGATCACCATCACGCGCTTGTAGCCCTTGTCCAGGGCCGCCTTGCCCAGGCCCACCATCCACTGCGCCCCTTCGGTATTGAAGCGGAAGAAGTTCGTCGACGGGTTGACCAGCGTGGTCGCCTGCGCTCCCGAGGAGCCGTTGATGAAGGTGATGTTGGGCTGGGTCTTGGAGTACTCCTTGACCGCGATGCCCTCGCCGCCCGAGAGCGGCCCGACCATGATGTCCACCTTGTCCTGCTCGACGAGCTTGCGCGTCGCGTTCACCGCGACGTCGGGCTTGGCGTCCGAAGATGCCTTGATAAGCTCGACCTTGCGGCCACCGGCCATGCCGTTCTTCTGCTTGATCGCGAGCTCCGCGCCGCGCATGCCGTCGGCGCCGCCGGCCGCGAACGGGCCTTCCAGCGTCGCGAGC
>SBAS01000009.1 GCA_005240145.1 Nitrosomonadales bacterium
AGCCCGATGCAGTTCGAGAAGCGTTGGCTCGCCGCTCAGGAAAAGCGGGCCGCATAATGGCCTCGGCTATGGGATACGGAAAACAGGGGCAAGGTCATCCTCTACCCGGGCAAGCTGACGCAGCTCGAGACCTTCCGCGTCGGCTGCATGGGGCATTTTTGTCCAGAGGGCATGAACGGCGCGGTCGCCGCCATCGCCGAAACCGTGAAAGCGATGGGCATCAAGCGCATCGCCGCGGCTGCGTGAAGCCGGGAAAGCTCGCCCTTTTCGACCTCGACAATACCCTGCTCACGGGGGACAGCGACGACGAGTGGTTCAATTTCCTCGCTGCCGAGGGGGCGCTCGACAGGCAGGCGGGCATCGCGGCAAAAGAGGACATCGTACGCCGCTACCGCGAGGGCAGCGTAGGCACGCTGGAATTCTGCGAATACTTCCTCGAACTCTTCGTGCCGCACGAGATGCCGCGGCTCCTCGCCTGGCGCGAGAAGTACCTGCGCGAATGGATCGTGCCGCGCATTCCGCGCTCGGCGCGCGAGCTCCTCGACAGCCACCGCGACGGCCTGCTGGTGATCGCCACCGCCACCAACCGCTTCCTCACCGAGCCCATCGCGGAGGAATTCGGCGTCACACATCTGATCGCGACGGACCCCGAAATCCGCAACGGCCGCTTCACCGGCAAGGTGTCCGGCACGCCCAGCTTCAGGGAAGGCAAGGCAGTGCGTGTCGATCAGTGGCTCGCCGAGCGCAGCCAGTCGCTCGCCGGTTTTTCCGAGAGCTGGTTTTACTCCGATTCGATCAACGACCGGCCCCTGCTCGAGCGCGTGACGCACCCGGTGGCGGTGGATCCCGACGAGCGCCTGCGCAAGCTCGCCCTCGAGCGCAACTGGCGGATCATTTCCCTCAGATAAACCCTTCCAAGCGCAATTGCGCCTTGCTAGAATTGCCCTTCCCCCGGAGGAGAATTCCCGCAATGAGCGACGCGGCATCGTATTCCATTCGCGACGGCATCGCCGTCATTACTCTCAACAATCCACCCGTCAACGGCCTGGGCAGCGTGCTCCGGCCCGGCATCATGGACGGCATCAGGAAGGCCGATGCCGATCCGGCGGTCAAGGCGGTGGTGATCATCGGTTCGGCCAAGGCTTTTTCCGGCGGCGCGGATATCCGCGAGTTCAATACGCCGAAGATGCTGGTGCCGCCTTCCCTGCCCGAGATCAACGATGCGCAGGACGCCTGCAGCAAGCCGATGATCGCCGCGATCGGCGGCTTCGCCCTGGGCGGCGGGCTGGAACTCGCGCTTGGCTGTCATTACCGCGTCGCGCTGCCCAGGAGCCTGCTCGGCCTGCCCGAAGTGAAGCTGGGCCTGCTGCCCGGCTCCGGCGGCACGCAACGCCTGCCGCGTGTGGTTGGCGCCGCGCAGGCGGTCCAGATGATGACTACCGGGAATCCGATTCCCGCAGAGAAAGCGCTCCAGGTCGGCCTGGTGGATGAAATCGTGCCGGGCGATTTGCTCGAAGGCGCAATTGCCTTTGCATTGAAGGCAAAGGGGCCGAGACGAATCCGCGACCTGAAGGTGAAGCTCGAAGGAGATCCGCAGCAGTTTTTCGAAAAAGTGCGTGCCGACGTGGCCAAAGCCTCGCGCGGCTTCCCGGCGCCGCTGGAAATCGTCGCCTGTGTCGAAGCCGCGGTGGGGAAGCCCTTCGACGAGGGACGCAAGGAGGAGCGCCAGCGCTTCGCCTCGCTGGTCGAGGGCAACGAGTCGAAGGCGCTGCGCCACATGTTCTTCGCCGAGCGCCAGACCGGCAAGATTCCCGACGTGCCGGACGACACGCCGCTGCGCCCGATCCGCAGCGCCGCGGTGATCGGCGCGGGCACCATGGGCGGCGGCATCGCGATGAATTTCGCCAATGCCGGGATTGCCGTGTCGATCATGGACATGACGCAGGAGGCCGTCGACAAGGGCGTGGCGAAGATAAAGGCCAACTACGCGTCCACCGTCTCCAAGGGCCGCCTCAAGCAGGACGAGATGGACAAGCGCATGGCCTTGATCACGCCCACGACGACGCTCGAGGCCGGCAAGGATGCCGACATCGTCATCGAGGCGGTGTTCGAGCGCATGGACGTGAAGCAGGACATGTTCAGGAAGCTCGACGCGGTCATGAAGCCCGGCGCGATCCTCGCCACCAACACCTCGACGCTCGATGTGGATGCGATCGCGGCGGTCACCAAGCGGCCGCAGGACGTGATCGGCACGCATTTCTTTTCGCCCGCCAACGTCATGCGGCTCCTGGAAGTGGTGCGCGGCAAGAAAACCGCCAAGGACGTGCTCGCCACCACCATGAAACTGGGCAAGACCATCAAGAAGGTGCCGGTGGTCTCGGGCGTGTGCGACGGCTTCATCGGCAACCGCATGGTGGAGAAATACGGCCAGCAGTCGCTGTTCCTGATCGACGAGGGCTGCTCACCCGCGCAGGTGGATGCGGCCGCCTACAAGTGGGGCATGGCGATGGGGCCGCTGGCGATGGGCGACATGGCGGGCCTCGACATCGGCTGGGAGATCAGGAAGCGCCGCTACGTCGAGCGCCCCAATTTCATCTACTCGAAGGTCGGCGACAAGATTGCCGAGCTGGGCCGCTACGGCCAGAAGACGGGCAAGGGCTGGTACAAGTACAACCTGCCCGAGCGCAAACCGATTCCAGATCCGGAAGTTGAAGAAATAATTCAAAAATACAGGGCCGAAAACAAGATCAAGACCCGCCCGATCGCGGACGAGGAGATCGTCGAGCGCCTGATCTACGCGCTGGTCAATGAGGCGGCGTACATCCTCGAGGAGGGCATTGCGCTACGCGCCTCCGACATCGACATGGTCTACCTCACCGGCTACGGCTTTCCGCTGTACCGCGGCGGGCCGATGTTCTACGCCGACACCGTCGGCCTGAAGAACGTGCTTAACTCGATGCAGAAGTTCCAGTCCGGATACCAGGGGGCCGTGTGGAAGCCCGCGCCCCTCCTTGTGAAACTCGCAAACGAAGGAAGGAGATTCAATGACTGATGCCGTGATCGTTTCCACCGCCAGGACGCCGCTGTGCAAGAGCTGGCGCGGCGCGCTCAACATGACGCACGGCGCCAAGATGGGCGGGCACGTGGTGCACGCCGCGCTGGAGCGGGCGAAGGTGCAGCCCCAGGAAGTCGAGGACGTGATCATGGGCTGCGCCACGCCCGAAGGCGCGACCGGCGGCAACATCGCGCGCCAGATCGCGATCCGCGCCGGCCTGCCGGTGACGGTGTCTGGCATGACGGTGAACCGCTTCTGCTCCTCCGGCCTGCAGACCATCGCGCTCGCGGCGCAGCGCATCATCTCCGGCGAAGCCGACATTTTCGTCGCCGGCGGGGTCGAATCCATTTCGCTGGTGCAGAACGAGGCCAACAAGCACCACGGCAAGGACGAATGGCTGTCGCGGCACAAGCCCGAGATCTACTGGAACATGCTGCAGACCGCCGAATACGTGTCGAAGAAGTACGGCATCTCGCGCGAGGTGCAGGACCGCTACGGCGTGCTGAGCCAACAGCGGGCCGCAAAGGGCCGCGCCGAGGGGAAGTTCAAGGACGAGATCGTCCCGATCATGACCAAGATGAAGGTGGTGGACAAGGTCACCAGCACCGAGACGATGAAGGAAGTCACGGCCGAGCACGACGAGGGCATCCGCGCCGACACCACCTACGAGGGCGTGTCGCAGATCAAGCCGGCGATCGAGGGCGGCGTGATCGCCGCCGGCAACGCGAGCCAGTTCTCCGACGGCGCCTCGGCGCAGGTCCTCATGAGCGACAAGACCGCGGCGAAGCGCGGCTTGAAGCCGATGGGCGTGTTCCGCGGCTTTGCGGTCGCGGGCTGCGAGCCGAACGAAATGGGCATCGGCCCGGTGTACGCGATCCCGAAACTGCTGGAGCGCACCGGCCTGAAGATCGCCGACATCGGCCTGTGGGAACTGAACGAGGCCTTCGCGGTGCAGGTGATCTACTGCCGCGACAAGCTGGGCATCCCGGACGAGCGGCTGAACGTGGACGGCGGCTCGATCGCCGTCGGCCATCCCTATGGCGTTACCGGTTCGCGCCTCGTCGGCCACGCGCTCATCGAAGGCAAGCGCCGCGGCGTGAAGCATGTAGTGGTCACAATGTGCATCGGCGGCGGCATGGGAGCGGCCGGATTGTTCGAAGTGGTGTAGGTTTTCCCTGAGGAGGGAGCGTGAACCTGAAGCGACTGGCGGTCTGCCTTACCGCGCTTGTCTGCGGCTGCGCAGCTCCCACGACGCAAAGGGTATCCGTGTCGGATGCCGCGACAAAAGCCGAGGCCGAGCGTCAGACGGAATTTGCCGTCCACGGAATGGTCGAGGAACAGAAACGGCTTAGCCGAATACACCGCGCCGTGGCCGTAAAGGCGGCGGACCTATGCGGCGCCGATGTTGGGCCGTCCACCGGTTCGTACTCCATGATCAGGCCGAAGGGAGATATGGGGCTCGCATTCAGTCGCCACTACGGGATCAGCGAAGTCCTTACTGTCCTCTTTGTACTTGAGGGCGGTCCTGCCCAGACCGCGGGAATCCGCGCACGAGACATCCTGACAAGAATCAATGGGATCTCGACGACCGAAACCGACAGGCTTCAGGAGATGTACGACAAGCTCTCTCCCACCCAACCAATACTGATGGAGGTGCGGAGAGAAGGAAGGCAGATGTCGTTCACGATAAATCCGGAGCGAGCGTGCAAGTATCCTGCCGTTCTATCTCCGGAACAAACCATCAACGCGTTTGCTGACGGAAAGCGAATCATGATCGCGCGCGGCATGATGTCGTTTGCGCGCAGCGATGATGAATTGGCGCTGGTGGTCTCGCACGAAATCGCCCACAACATCATGAAGCACATTGAAGCCAGACAACAGAATATGGGGGTTGGTCTGCTCGCGGACGTGCTTGCCATCGTTTTATCGCGCGGGCAGGTCAGCGGGACAAATTTCGCGCAAATTGGTGCAAACGCCTATTCGCAGGAATTCGAAGCTGAAGCCGACTATGTCGGACTGTACCTGCTCGCTGCCGCGGGCCTGCCGATCGACGAAGCACCGAACTTCTGGCGCCGGATGGCTGCAGCGCATCCGGCCAGCATCCGCACGAACCACACCGCAAGCCACCCGTCAACAGCGTACAGGATGGTTGCGCTTGAGGAGACGGTAAGGGAGATCAAGGAAAAGAAAGCGAAAGGATTGCCCCTTACCCCGAATCTGAAAGACGGGAAGCCGGCTGCACCTGCCAGGCCGCAGTGATCCCGGTACTAGAAAACGATAACGCCCCGGGCGTTTTTGCCTGATTCCATATCGGCGAAGGCCTGCGGCGCCTCGTCAATGTTGTAGCGCCGGGTGATGAGTTCATCGAGCTTCAGCTTGCCGGCCATGTAGAGCTGCAGCATGCGCGGGAAATCGACGCGCGGCACGCAGGAGCCGAAATAGCTGCCCTGGATCGACTTCTCCTCGAACACCATGCTCATCGGCTTGAACGAGGTCGCATCCGTCGCGCGCGCCACGCCGACGATCACGACCTTGCCGCCGCGCCGGATCGCCTTGTACGCGAGCTCGGCAAGCGCGCCGGAGCCGACGCATTCGAACGCGTAGTCCGGCCCGCCGCCGGTGCGTTTCTTGATTTCCTTGGTCGGATCGTCGCCCGCCTTGGTCAGCAGCACGTCCGTCGCGCCGAACTTCTTCGCCATGTCGAGCTTCGCCTGCACGGTGTCGATGGCGAGGATGCGTTCCGCGCCCGCGATCGCGGCGCCCTGGATGGCGTTCAGGCCGACGCCGCCGCAGCCGAACACGGCGACGCTGGCGCCCGGCTCGACACGGGCCGTATTGAACACCGCGCCCACGCCGGTGGTCACCGCGCAGCCGACCAGCGCCGCGCGGTCGAGCGGAATTGCCGCGTCGATCTTCACCACATTTTCCACCGACAGCGTCGCGTACTCGGCCATCACGCCGCAGCCGGAGAAGATGTTGAGCGGCTTGCCCTCCTTGTCCTTGATGCGCGGCGTGCCTTCGGGCGGCGTGACGAGCGCCTTGCCCTGCTCGATGCACAGCACCGGCCGGCCGCCCGCGCAGAAGCTGCACTTGCCGCACATATAGATGAAGGAGGTGACGACGTGGTCGCCTACCGCCAAGCCAGTGACGCCCTCGCCCACCTCGATCACCTCCCCCGCGCCTTCGTGGCCGAGCACCAGCGGCGGCGGCAAGGCAATGGTGCCGTTGGTGGCGGAGAGGTCCGAATGGCACACGCCGCAGGCGGCGAGCTTCACCATCACCTCGCCGCGCTTGGGGCCGTCCACGGAGACGGTCTCGACCACCACCGGCTTGTTCAATTCGCGGCAGATCACTGCTCTGGATGTACGGGTCATGACGAAAAGTATAGCGCGATGCCTCGGCTAGAATAGCCCTCCCTCAAGGAGGCTTGCATGATCGTGCGCGACAGGTTTTTCATCAACGGCCAGTGGGCCACCCCCTCCTCCAAGGAGATGATCGAAGTGCACAACGCCGGCACGGGCGCGGTAATGGGCAAGGTGCCCGCAGGCGGCGAGAAGGACATCAACGCCGCGGTAGCGGCGGCTCAAGGCGCCCTTGAGTCCTGGAGCGCGACCAGCGCCGAGAAACGCGCCGAGTACCTGCAGAAGATTTCCGACGGTCTGAAGGCGCGCGCGGCCGAAATCGGCTCCACGATCTCGCAGGAAGTGGGCATGCCGATCAAGATGTCGGCGCGCATGCAGGCGGGGCTGCCGATCGCGAATTTCGCCAGCTACGCGAAGCTTCTCGGCTCTTTTTCCTTCGAACAAAAGGTTGGAAATTCCCTCGTCGTCAGGGAACCGGTAGGGGTCGTCGGGGCGATCACGCCCTGGAACTATCCCCTCAACCAGATCGCGCTCAAAGTCGCGCCGGCGCTCGCTGCCGGCTGCACCGTGGTGCTCAAGCCCTCTGAGATCGCGCCCTTCAACGCCTTCATTCTTGCCGAAGTCATCGAGCAGGCCGGGCTGCCCAAGGGCGTGTTCAACCTCGTGACCGGATTCGGGCCGACGGCGGGCGAGGCGCTGGTGAAGCACGCCAATGTGGACATGATTTCCTTCACCGGTTCGACGCGCGCGGGCAAGCGCATCTCAGAGATTGCGGCGCAGACGGTGAAGCGCGTGGCCCTGGAACTCGGCGGCAAGAGCGCCTCGGTGATCCTGGAGGATGCCGATCTCGCCGCTGCGGTCAAGACTACCGTGAGCTATTGCTACCTCAACTCCGGCCAGACCTGCACCGCACTTACCCGGATGCTGGTGCCCGCCTCAAGATACGACGAGGCGGCGAAGCTCGCGGTCGACACGGCGAAGAACTTCACGCCCGGCGACCCGCTGCTGGAAACCACGCGCCTGGGGCCTCTCTCCTCGCAGATGCAACTCGATCGCGTGCGCGACTACATCAAGAAGGGCGTCGCCGAAGGCGCGGAACTCCTCACCGGCGGCGCCGAACAACCCGACGGTGTGTCTGGCGGGTACTTCGTCAAACCCACCGTGTTCGGCAAGGTGAAGAATTCGATGACCATCGCGCAGGAAGAAATCTTCGGGCCGGTGCTCTCGATCATCCCCTACAAGGACGAAGAAGAGGCGGTGCGCATCGCCAACGACACGCCCTACGGCCTCGCCGGCGCTGTCTGGTCCGCGGACGAGGCGCGGGCGCAGAAAGTCGCGCGCCGCATCCGCGCCGGCCAGATCGACATCAACGGCGGCGCCTTCAACATGAACGCGCCCTTCGGCGGCTTCAAGCAGTCCGGCCACGGCCGCGAGGCGGGTGTCTACGGGATGGAAGAATTCCTCGAATACAAATCGCTGCAACTCAAGGCGTAGCCGAGTCAGGCCGCTCCCATTTCGATGGCCTTGATCGATTCGACGCGGATCTGCTCGGTGATCTCGGCCTTGTAGCGCGAGAACTCGGGCGTCGTCTTCATGGTGTAGTGCCGCGGGTGCGGCAGGTCGATCTCCAGCGTCGCCTTGATGCGCCCGGGGCGCGCCGACATCACCGCGACGCGGTTGGCCATGAAAATTGCCTCGTCAATATCGTGGGTGACGAAGAGCACCGTTTTGCGGTCGGCCTCCCAGATGCCGAGCAGAAGCTCCTGCATCAGCGCGCGCGTCTGGTTGTCGAGCGCGCCGAAAGGCTCGTCGAGCAGCAGGATTTTCGGGTCGTTCGCCAGAGCGCGCGCGAGCGCGGTGCGCTGCTGCATGCCGCCGGAGAGCATTTTCGGGAAATGGTTCTCGAAGCCGCGCAGGCCGACCTTGCCGATCAGTTCGTTGGCCTTGGCATCGGTGGCGCGCGCGCCGAAGCGGATGTTGTCGCGCACGCTGAGCCAGGGAAAGAGGGTGTAGGACTGGAACACCATGCCGCGGTCGGGGCCCGGCCGCGCCACCGGCGCGCCATCCAGCAGCACGCGGCCGGTGCCGGGCGTCTCCAGGCCCGCTACGATGCGCAACAGCGTCGACTTGCCGCAGCCCGAGGGCCCGAGGATGGTGATGAAGTCGTTGTCTTCGACGGTGAGGTCGGTGGTCTCGAGCGCACGCGTGGCGGCACTGCCGCGCGCGCCGGGAAACTCCTTGGATACCGCCGCGACGCTCAGAAAGCCCATGGATAGAGCCTCTGGTTGGCCCACTTGAACATCAGGTCCGAAACCAGACCTATCACGCCGATGCAGAAAATGCCGAAGATCATTTGCCCGGTATCCAGCAGCCGCTGGCTGTCCATGATCATGTGGCCGATGCCCGAGGACGAGCCGACCAACTCGGCAACGATGACGTAGGTCCAGGCCCAGCCCAGCACCAGGCGCAGCGTCTCGGCGATCTGCGGTGCGGCGCCCGGCAGCATTACGCGGCGCACGATGCCACCCGCATCAGCCCCCAGCGTGTACGCCGCCTCGACCAGGTCGCGGCGCGTCGAGCCTACGATCACCGAGACCATCAGCACGATCTGGAACACCGAGCCGATGAAGATCACCAGCAGCTTCTGCGCCTCGCCGACGCCCGCCCAGAGGATCAAGAGCGGAATAAAGGCCGAGGCCGGCAGGTAACGTGCGAACGAGATGAAGGGTTCGAAAAACGCTTCAATGGGCTTGAAGGCCCCCATCAGGATGCCCAGCGGCACTGCGACCAGCGCCGCGAGAATAAATCCGCCGACCACGCGCCACACCGTAACGCCGACATCCTTGATGAAGCCGTACTCGGTGAAGAGTTCGATGCCGATCTTCAGCGTGTAAACCGGGTCTTTCAGGAACAGTTCGTCGATCAGCCCGCCGAAGGTGGCAATCGCCCAGATGCCAAGAAACGCGACGAAAAACGCGGCGCCGAGGAAGATCCGGGCGCCGCGCGGGACGGGCTTTAGGGGTTCGAACAACCTTGCAACGAATTACTGGAAGCCAAGATTGATCATGTCCTTGGCCTTCGGCTCCTTCTGGATCACGCGATTGAATTTCAGCACGCGCACCGCGAAATCGGTGAACTGGGCGTGTTCCCTGGCGTAGTACTCCTTGTTCGTCTGGCGGTCAGTCCAGGTAATGAAGGCCGCCGATTTGGCAAAGGCCTCGCCCGGCTGCTTCACCGTGCTGCCCATGAGTTCGTAGGCCTTGGCGGGCTCTTTCTTGATCATATCCAGCGCCTCGAAAAAGCTGTCCACGGTCGCCTTGACGATCTTCGGATTCCTGGCAATGAAATCCCGCTTGAATACCAGCACGTCGATCACCACCGGGTACTCCTTGGAGGTCACCAGGATTTTGCCGGCGTCGGGTTTGGCGCGCACCGTGGAGAGATACGGCTCGTACGTCACCGCGGCATCGCTTTGCCCCGTGACGAATGCCTGCGCGGCCGGTTGCGCGCCCATCGTCACGCGGATCACGTCCTGGATCGACAGGCCGTTCTTCTCCAGGATGTACGACAGCATGAAGTGTTGCACTGTGCCGGGGCCGTCGACGTTGACCGTCTTGCCCTTCAGCTCCTTCACTGAACTGATGTTGTTGCGCACCGCGAGGCCGTCGCCGCCGTTCGACTTGTCGATCAGCGCCACCTGCACGGTATCGATGCCGGCCGAGGTCCAGACGATGTGCTGGTCCACGGTCGTGGCCGCGGCATTGATTGCGCCCGAGGCGAGCGCCGCGGAACGCGGTACCGGCGGGATGAATCGGATCTCGATGTCGACGCCGTTCTTCTTGAAGATGCCGGCGAGTTCGGCCAGCTTCAGCGGCTGGAATCCGGTCCAGCCGCTCATGCCAAGTGTGACTTTCTCCTGCGCCTGGACGCTGAGGGCGAACAAGGCGACAACGATCAATGCGACATACCTCATGTAACCTCCTGCGGAATGGATGAAATATTGTATCTTCGAAACCATGCGAGTCGATCATGTCGGGAGCCTGCTGCGCCCGGAAACCCTCAAGCAGGCGTTCCGCGATCACGCCCTGGGCAAGCTCGATGCCGGCGCATTGCGCACGGCCCAGGACCGCGCAATCCGCGAGGTCGTCGCCCGGCAGGAAGCGCTCGGCCTGCCGGTCGTGACCGACGGCGAATTCAGGCGCCTCAACTGGCAGGTCAGCTTCTCCGCAGTGGCCGGCTGGGACCTGTGGAGCGGCTCCTGGAAAAAGCTGCTCGCCAACCCCGGCGACAAGGCGGCGCATGAAACACCGCTGCAGAAGGGCGACGACGCGGTGCTTTCCTTCCGCGTGCCGGCGACCGCGAAACTCGGGCTCGTGAAGAGTTTTCCGCTTGAAGAATTCAACTTCCTGAAAGGAAATTCAAAAGCCAAGATCACCCTCATGGGTCCCGACCGCGTCGCGCAAATGTGCGATATCGAGGGCTCAAGACCGTATTACGCCGGCGCCGATGCGTTTCTGGCGGACGTCGTCGCCATCCAGCGCCGCATGGTCGGCGAGCTCGTGGATGCCGGCTGCGGCTACGTGCAGATCGACGAGCCCAGCTACACCGGCTACGTCGACCCGGCGACCCTCGAGCGCATGCGGGCCCGTGGTGAAGATCCGATGCAGCGGCTGCAACGTGCGGTAGCAGCCGACAATGAAGTCATAGAGGCCTTCAAGAACAAGGCGACATTCGGCCTGCACATCTGCCGCGGCAATCGCGCCAGCATGTGGCACCGCGAAGGCAAGTACGACGCCATCGCCGAGACCCTCTTTGGCGGCCTGAAGTACGACCGGCTGCTCCTGGAATACGACACCGAGCGCGCCGGCGGCTTCGAGCCGCTGCGCTACGTGCCCAAGGGTGTTGTTGTGGTTTTAGGTTTAATAACTACAAAAACAGGAAATATAGAAGAACCCGACCAATTAGCTCGGCGCATCGTCGAGGCGGCGCGCTTCATCCCGCTCGAGCAGCTCGCGCTCAGCCCGCAGTGCGGCTTCGCTTCGGGCATCGGCGGCAACTTGTTGTCGGAAGACCAACAGTGGCGCAAGATCGAGGTGATGCTGGAAACGGCAAGAATGGTCTGGGAATGACAAAACGTATCGTACGCGCGGCACGCGGCACGGAGCTCTCGGCGAAGAGTTGGCTCACCGAGGCGCCGCTGCGCATGTTGATGAACAACCTCGATCCCGAGGTCGCCGAACGCCCGGAGGATCTGGTCGTCTACGGCGGCATCGGCAAGGCGGCAAGGAATTGGGAGTGCTTTGATGCCATCGTGAAGTCGCTGACAGCGCTGAATTCAGATGAATCGTTGCTGATCCAGTCGGGCAAACCCGTCGGTGTGTTCAAGACGCACGCCGACGCACCGCGCGTGCTGATCGCGAACTCGAACCTGGTGCCGCACTGGGCGACATGGGAGCACTTCAACGAGCTCGATCGCAAGGGCCTCATGATGTACGGCCAGATGACGGCGGGCTCCTGGATCTACATCGGCAGCCAGGGCATCGTGCAGGGCACCTACGAGACTTTCGCCGAGGCCGGCCGCCAGCACTACGGCGGCGACTGGTCGGGCAAATGGATCCTCACGGCGGGCCTGGGCGGCATGGGCGGCGCGCAGCCACTTGCCGCCACCATGGCCGGCGCCTCGATGCTGGCAATCGAATGCGATCCGAGCCGGATCGAGATGCGCTTGAAGAGCGGGTACCTGGACAAGAAAGCCTCGTCCATCGAGGAAGCGCAGAAAATCCTTTCCGAATCAACTGAGCCTGTCTCGATCGGGCTCGTCGGCAATGCGGCGGAGCTGCTGCCGAAGCTCCTCGAACTCGCGCAGACCACGCGCTTTCGTCCTGCGCTCGTCACCGACCAGACCTCGGCGCACGACCCGTCGAACGGCTACCTGCCGGAGCACTGGTCGCTCGAGCGCTGGAAAGACCTGCGCCGGAAGGATCCCGAGGAAGTCGCCATTTCGGCGCGCGAGGCGATCGCCAATCACGTGCGCGGCATCCTCGGTTTCCAGGCGATGGGCATCCCCTGCGTGGACTACGGCAACAACATCCGCCAGGAAGCGAAGAACGTCGGTGTGAAAAACGCCTTCGACTTCCCCGGCTTCGTGCCCGCCTACGTGCGGCCGCTGTTCTGCGTCGGCAAGGGGCCATTTCGTTGGGTTGCACTGTCGGGAGACCCTGAAGACATAGTTAAAACGGATGACAAGATGAGGGAGTTATTTCCTCATGATCGAAATCTAAACAATTGGCTCGACATGGCATCGAAGCGCATCCAGTTCCAGGGCCTGCCAGCGCGCATCTGCTGGATCGGCCTCGGCCAACGCCACCTCGCTGGCCTCGCGTTCAATGAGATGGTCCGCACGGGTGAACTGAAGGCGCCGATCGTCATCGGGCGCGACCACCTCGACGCAGGCTCGGTGGCCAGCCCGAACCGGGAAACCGAATCGATGCAGGACGGCTCGGACGCGGTGTCCGACTGGGCGTTGCTCAATCTGCTGCTCAATACCGCCGCGGGTGCGACCTGGGTGTCCTTCCACCACGGCGGCGGCGTGGGCATGGGCTATTCGCAGCACTCAGGCATGGTCATCGTCTGCGATGGCTCGGACGCTGCGGCGAAGCGCATCGAGCGCGTGCTGTGGAACGACCCCGCCACCGGCGTCATGCGGCACGCCGACGCCGGATACGCTGAGGCGATCGCCTGCGCCAAAGCCAGCGGCCTCAACCTGCCGATGCTGCCGTGAGTCTGCTTCTCGGCCGCGATTCTCTAAGTCTGGCTGACCTGCGGCGCATCGCGCTCGACGGACCGCCGCTCGCGCTTGCGCCGGAAGCGCGCGCCGCCATCGACGCTTCGGCGAGAGTGGTCGAAACCATTGCCGCCAGCGGCACGCCCACTTACGGCATCAACACCGGTTTCGGGCGCCTGTCGCAGACGCGCATTGCGCGCGAAGAACTCGCGCAACTGCAGAAGAACATCGTGCTCTCGCACGCCGCAGGCGTTGGCGCACCGCTGGATGACGCGGTGGTGCGCCTGGTGCTCGCGCTCAAGGCGGCGAGCCTCGCGCGCGGCGCCTCGGGCGTGCGGCTCGAAACGGTGGAGGCGTTGCTGCGCCTGTACAACGAGCGGCGCTACCCGCGCATTCCGGCCAAGGGTTCCGTGGGCGCCAGCGGCGATCTCGCGCCGCTGGCGCACCTCGCGCTCGCGCTGCTGGGCGTGGGCAAAGTGTGCCTGCCCCAACCCCTGCAGCTCGCGCCCAAGGAAGGCCTTGCCTTGCTCAACGGCACGCAGGTCTCGACCGCGCTCGCGCTGCGCGGCCTGTTCGCGGCAGAGGACATGTTCGCCGCGGCCACCGTCGCCGGGGCGCTGTCGCTGGATGCCGCGGCCGGCAGCGATACGCCGTTCGATCCCCGCATCCACGCGTTGCGCGGACACGCGGGACAGATCGAGATGGCGGCGCGCTACGCCATGCTGCTCTCAGGCAGCGAAATCCGGCGCTCGCACCTGAAGGACGACCCGCGTGTGCAGGACCCCTATTCACTGCGCTGCCAACCCCAGGTGATGGGCGCCTGCCTGGAGCAGCTGCGCTACGCGGCCCGGATATTCGAGATCGAGGCGAACGGCGTCACCGACAATCCGCTCGTCTTCACGGACACCGGCGAGGTGCTCTCGGGAGGCAATTTCCACGCCGAGCCGGTCGCGCTCGCCGCGGACGCGCTCGCGGTCGCGATCGCCGAGACCGGCGCACTCTCCGAGCGCCGCATTGCGCTGCTCATCGACAGTTCGCTTTCCGGCCTGCCGCCGTTCCTCGTCGAACACGGCGGCGTCAACTCCGGTTTCATGGTGCCACAGGTCACGGCGGCGGCGCTCGCGAGCGAGAACAAGAGCCTTGCCCACCCGGCGAGCGTGGACAGCCTGCCAACGTCTGCCAACCAGGAGGACCACGTCTCGATGGCGACCTTCGCCGCCCGGCGCCTCGCGAACATGGCCACCAACAGCGCCGCCATCGTGGCGATTGAATTGCTCGCCGCGGCGCAGGGCATCGATTTTCGCGCGCCGCTCAAGACCTCGCCGCGGCTCACCGAAGCCCATGCGCTGGTGCGTTCGCGCGTTGCCTTCTACGACCACGACCGCTACTTCGCCCCGGACATCACCGCGATCCAGGCGCTCGTCGAATCAGGTTCGTTCCATCGCTTCCTGCCGGCTTTGCTGCCCTCTCAAACCACGACGGGCTGAGTGCCGCGGACGACACCGACAATGGGGTTGGCGCCCATGGCGTAGGCGAGCGCCGCGGGCGAGCCGATTTCCCAGAGCACGAAATCTGCGGCTTTACCCGCCTCCAGCGTGCCGTGCGTCGCCTGCATGCCCAGGGCGCGCGCGCCGTTGCGCGTGATGCCCGCCAGCGCCTCTTCCGGCGTGAGGCGAAACAGCGTGCAGGCGAGGTTCATCGTCAGCAGGAGCGAGCTGAGAGGCGAAGAGCCGGGATTGTTGTCGGTTGCGAGCGCTATCGGCACACCATGCCGTCGCAGCGCCTCAACCGGCGGCAGCTGCTTCTCGCGCAGGAAATAGAACGCGCCGGGCAGCAGCACGGCCACCGTGCCCGCCTGCGCCATCGCCTGCACGCCCGCCTCGTTCGTGTATTCGAGGTGATCGGCGGAAAGCGCGCCATATTTCGCAGCGAGCGCCGCTCCGCCGAGGTCGGACAGCTGGTCGGCATGGAGTTTTATCGGGATGTTGCCTTGCCTTGCAACTTTGAAGATTTTTTCAACCTGAGAAGGCGAAAAGCCGATTCCCTCACAAAACGCATCCACGGCATCGGCCCCCGATTGTGGGAGAAGGTCGCAGACAAAATCAACGTAATCGTCCGCGCGGCCCTTAAATTCCGCCGGCAGCGCGTGCGCGCCGAGAAACGTTGTCTTCACCGTCAGGCCCTGCAGGCGGCGCGCGGCGCGCAGCATCTTGAGCTCCGTATCGCGGTCCAGGCCGTAGCCCGACTTCACCTCGATCACGGCGACGCCTTCGCCCAGCCACTGGCGCAGGCGCGCCTGCGCGCCTTGCAGCAATTCATCCTCGCTGGCGGCGCGCGTCTTTGCCACCGTCGCGACAATGCCGCCGCCGGCGCGCGCGATCTCCTCGTAACTCGTGCCCTGGAGGCGAAGTTCGAACTCCGCGGCCCGATCGCCCGCGTAGACCAGGTGCGTATGGC
>SBAS01000073.1 GCA_005240145.1 Nitrosomonadales bacterium
AGCGTGTACAGCGCCCTCTTTGCCTTCGACATTTCCGCCCCCCTTGCTCAAAGTTTAGTCGCCCAGCAAGGGATACGTTTTTCGGGGGCAAGGTCAATCTTGCCCTTCCACTTCGGGTCGAGCAGATCGGCCCAGGTCTTCGGACCCTGGTCCTCGGGCACCAGCTTGGTATTTTGCAGGATCACCATCAGATGCAGGTTGGTGCCGGTCCACAGGTTCGCCGGGTCGCGGAACTCGGCCGGGATGGCCGCGTGATTCTTCGATTGATAGGGCTGGAAGAACTGCTTGTTGGTTTCCAGCAGCGAACGGCTCACGCCCCAGATGATGTCGCCGCCGGGCCGGTCCTTCTCGGTCTGCACGCGCTTGACGATCACGCCCGAACCCGCGGTGACGGGTTCCACGGCGATGCCGGTTTCCTTCGTGAAGGCGGCGAACAGCAGCTTGTGCAGCGTGTCATCGTTGGAGGAGTAAACGACGACTTTCGGTTGCGCCAGGCTGGCGGTGCTCGCGAACATCGCGCCGCACACCAGAATTGCAAGACCGAACGACTTCAACGTCGAATTTTCCATAATTTTCCTCCTTTGCCGATTATGCATTACTTCAGCCTGCGCATGACGACGGATTCGCCCTTACACTTCGGCCACCGATGAGTTGGGAAAAGGAAATCGAGGAACTGCGCCGCCGCGAAGAACTGGCGCGGCGCATGGGCGGGCCGGACAAGGTCAAGCGCCAGCGCGACGGCGGCAAGCTCACGGTACGCGAGCGCGTCGAGCGCCTGCTCGACGCGGGTTCGTTTCACGAAATCGGCGGCCTGGCCGGCGTGGCGCAATACCATGAGGGAGGAACGCAGGACGGCGAACTGGCCGAGTTCACGCCTGCGAACCTGATTTTCGGCCGCGGGCGCATCGGCGGGCGGCCGGTGGCGGTCACGGGCGACGATTTCACGGTGCGCGGCGGCGCCAACGACGGCGGCATCAAGAACAAGCTGCTGGCGGTGGAGCGCATGGCCTGCGATCTGCGCCTGCCGCTGGTGCGCCTGGTGGATGGCACCGGAGGCGGCGGCTCGGTGAAGAACCTGGAGATCGAGGGCCACTCGCCGATGCCCAAGGCCTTCCTCTGGGACTGGTGGACCGACAATCTGTCGGAGGTCCCGGTGGTGTCGCTGGCGCTGGGTTCGGTGGCGGGACTGGGCGCGGCGCGCGTGGTGGCGAGCCATTACTCGGTGATGGTGAAGGACACGTCGCAGATGTTCGTCGCCGGTCCGCCGGTGGTGGAATGGACGCACGGCAAGTTCGAGAAGAACGAACTGGGCGGCAGCCACATCCACACGCGCAACGGCGCGGTGGACGACGAGGCGGCGAGCGAAGACGAAGCCTTCGAGCGGGCGCGCCGGTTTCTGTCCTACCTGCCCAATTCCGTTCATGAGCTCGCAGAAAGAAAAGAGAACAAGGATGATCCGGCGCGCGCGGATCCCTGGCTCATCGAGGCGGTGCCGCGCGACCCGCGCAAGGTTTACAACATGCGCAAAATCATCGCTGCGGTCGCGGACCGCGGCTCGTTCTTCGAAACGGGAAAGCTCTGGGGACGGCCGGTGATCACGGGCTTCGCGCGGCTCTCGGGCTGGCCCGTGGCGATCATGGCAGGCGACCCGATGCACTACGGCGGCGCCTGGACCGCGCGTGCCTCGGAAAAAGTGATGCGCTTCGTCGACCTCGCGCAGGCCTTCCACCTGCCGGTGGTGCACCTGGTCGATTGCCCGGGGTTCCTCATCGGCCCGCAAGCCGAGCAGGAGGGCACCATCCGCTACGGCATGCGCGCGGCGGCCGCGATCCTGCAATCCACCGTGCCCTGGTGCTCGGTGATCGTGCGCAAGGTGTTCGGCGTCGCCGGCGCCCTGCACCAGAATTCCTCGCGCTACGGCTTGCCCATGGCCTGGCCCTCGGCCGAGTGGGGCTCGCTGCCGATCGCTGGAGGCCTGGAAGCCGCCTACAAGGGCGAGATCGCGGCGGCGAGCGATCCGGCGGCCAAGCGCGCCGAAATCGAGCAGCGCATCCGCAAGTTCGCCTCGCCCATGCGCGGCGCCGAGCGCTTCGACGTCGAAGAGATCATCGACCCGCGCGACACGCGCAAGCTGCTATGCGAATTCGCCGAACTGGCCGCGCCGCTGCGCACGCCGGGGCGCAGTTCTTTTGGCGTTCGCCCGTGACGGCGCGTTTCCGTGTAATTTGCGGGCGTCGGACAAGCAAACCATGAGCCACGAAAACGAGACCCTGAGGTGGCCGGCGAACCTGGACCGCGCCGGCATCATCGAACGCCTGGTGGAGGTGCGTACGGCGGCCGATGCGGCGGGCCTGACGAATATCGCCATGCGTTTTGCCGCAGTGGAGACCATGCCCTCGCCCGAGATCGGCGCCAACGTCGTCGGTGCCCTGACGTGGATCCAGGAGAAGCCGGAGTACGCGGCCCTCACGACGCAACTCGCGATGGTGGCGATGAATCTGAAGAACCTGAAATAGGAGCGCGGCATGGCAACACGGCAGGACGAACGCATGGTCGAGCCGGATATGAATCCGCAGGACCTCTGGCTCGAGGAGGTTTTCACCGACCGGCGCGTCGGCACCATCCGGCGCATGATCCCGGTAAACGGCGAAGGCACGCGCGACGCGGGCCGCGAAATCCTCTACATCGGCGAGACGCAGGTGATGAGCCAGATGGGTGCGCTGCCGATCAATTTCGTGCTCGAAGCGAAATCGCTCGGCGAGGCGGCGAAGATGTTCGGCGGCGCCGCGAAGGCCGCGATCGAGCGCACGGTGCGCGAACTGCAGGAACTGCGCCGCCAGCAGGCCTCCTCGATTGTGGTGCCGCAGGGCGGCCTGCCGCCGCTGGGGCCGGGCGGTGGCGGCGGCAAGATTCAAATGCCTTGATTTGTGGCAGGAGGAGAGCAATGAACGGTTTGATGATGGACCTGCCGCTCCTGATCAGCGACCTGATCAAGCACGCGGACCGCAACCACGGCGACACCGAGATCGTCTCCAAGACCGTGGAAGGGGAGATCCACAGGTACAACTTCCGCGAGGCGCACGCGCGCGCGAAGCGGCTGGCCAAGGCGCTGCAGGCGCTTGGCGTGAAGATGTCCGACCGCGTCGGCACGCTGGCCTGGAACGGCTACCGGCACTACGAGCTCTACTACGCGATTTCGGGCGTCGGCGGGGTCATCAACACCCTCAACCCGCGTCTCTTTCCGGAGCAGATCACCTACATCTCGAACCACGCCGAGAACATGGCGCTGTTCTTCGACCTCTCGTTCGTGCCGCTGGTGGAGAAACTCGCGCCGCTGCTGAAGACCGTGAAGCACTACGTGCTCATGACAGACCGCGCGCACATGCCCGCGCGCAGTTCACCTGGCGGGAGCATCCCGAACCTGCTCTGCTACGAAGAACTGATGGCGAAGCAGGACGAGCGCTTCGAGTGGCCCAGG
Organism: Nitrosomonadales bacterium; assembly: GCA_005240145.1. Taxonomy (GTDB): domain Bacteria; phylum Pseudomonadota; class Gammaproteobacteria; order Burkholderiales; family SG8-39; genus RBG-16-66-20. The sequence goes on from SBAS01000073.1 coordinate 3,479, forward strand.
TTCGACGAGCGCACGGCGGCGGCGCTGTGCTACACCTCGGGCACCACCGGCAACCCGAAGGGCGTGCTCTACGGCCACCGCTCTACCGTCATACACGCCTACGGCGGCGCGCTGCCCGACGCGCTCAACCTGTCGGCGCGCGATGCCGTGCTGCCCGTGGTGCCGATGTTCCACGCCAACGCCTGGAGCCTGCCTTACGCCTGCACCCTGGTGGGGGCAAAAATGGTTTTCCCCGGACCGCACCTCGATGGCAAGAGCGTCTACGACCTGATCGAGCAGGAGAAGGTGACGCTCTCGGCTGGCGTGCCCACCGTGTGGCTCATGCTGCTGCAGCACCTCACCACGAACAAGATCAAGTTCTCGACGCTCAAGCGCACCGTCATCGGCGGCTCGGCCTGCCCGCCGGCGATGATCCGCGCCTTCCAGGACGAGTACAACGTGCAGGTGTTCCACGCCTGGGGCATGACCGAGATGAGCCCATTGGGCACCGTAGGCTCGCTCAAGGCGAAACAGGCCGCGCTGCCCAAGGAGGCGCGCTACGCAGTGCAGGCGAAGCAGGGCCGCGGCATCTTCGGCGTCGAAATGAAGATCGTGGACGAGGCGGGCACGGAATTGCCCTGGGACGGCAAGCGCTTCGGTGAGCTGCTGGTACGGGGACCCTGGATTGCTTCGGGCTACCTGAAGGGCGAGGGCGGCGACCCGCTGCGCGAGGGCTGGTTTCCGACCGGCGATGTCGCCACCATCGATCCGGACGGCTACCTGCAGATCACCGACCGTTCGAAAGACGTGATCAAGTCCGGCGGCGAGTGGATCAGCTCCATCGACCTGGAGAACATCGCGGTCGCGCATCCGGCGGTGCAGGAGGCGGCGGTCATTGGAGTTGCGCACCCAAAATGGGACGAGCGCCCCATCGTGGTGGTGATCAAGAAAGCGGGTCAGGAGGTAAGCAAGGCGGAGCTGCTCAAGTTCTACGAGGGCAAAATTGCCAAGTGGTGGATGCCCGAGGACGTGGTGTTCGTCGCCGAGCTGCCGCACACCGCCACCGGCAAGCTCTCCAAGCTCACCCTGCGCCAGCAATTCAAGGACTACAAGCTCCCCGCATGATCAAGACCGAAACGCGGGAGCGCGTCACCAGCATCGAGATCGCGCGG
>SBAS01000054.1 GCA_005240145.1 Nitrosomonadales bacterium
CGCGATGCCAGCCACCACCACCGCCAGCGGCCTGATCATCAACGACACGGTCGTCGGCACCGGCATTACCGCGGCCGCCGGCCAGAAGGTCTCCGTGCACTACACGGGCTGGCTCTTGTTTGGCGGCGAACGCGGCAAGAAATTCGATTCCAGCCTGGACCGCGGCACGCCCTTTGAATTCGGCCTGGGCGCCGGCCAGGTCATCAAGGGCTGGGACGAGGGCGTGCAGGGGATGAAGGTTGGCGGCAGCCGCACCCTCACCATTCCGCCCGAGCTGGGCTACGGCTCGCGCGGCGCCGGTGGCGTGATTCCGCCGAACGCCACGCTGATTTTCGACGTGGAGCTGCTGGAAATCAGCTGATGCGCTACATCCTCCAGGCGATGTTTGCGCTGGCCGCGCTCATCGGCCTGCCGGTATTGCTGGAAACACCCACTTCGAGTGAAGGGATGATCACCGCCACGATCGGCGCCGCCGTCCTCATTGCGATCGGAATTCAGGGCGTGATCGGATTCGTGCGCAGCCGCAAGCCCCAGTCCTTCCCGGACAGCCTCATGCCCCCGCCCACGCCGGGCGATCGCAAGCCCACTACGCCCAAGCCAGAGGCCTGAGGTTCCCTGGCAGGTAGAGCGGGTGCGCCGGCTGCCCATTCGCGTTCACGCGCAAGGCGTGCAGCTTTACCTTTTCCTCAAGCAACAACTTTGTTACCGCCAGAGAGCGCTGCAGATGGGCGCCGTGGTTGCCCCAGGCGCAAACCACCAGCGCCGAATCCTTCGCCGCGCGCACGATCGCTGCGTCATTTTCCGGCCCTACCGGGTCCTTTGCCGCTTTCATCACCCCCGGGTCGGTGGATCGCCAGCCAAAAACATTCGTGACGATGAGCGCTCCATACCCCCAGTTTTCCGCGTAATGCCTCGCCCTCGAACAGGTCGGGTCGAGCTTCATCTCGTCTGCGGTGCTCGGGTTGAGCATGAGGAAATTGGCGACGGGCTTCGACTCATCCCAGCGGCGCCAGAGCAGATAGCGCCAGCGGCGGCAGGAAGAAAACATGGCGCCCGATTCGGTCATATATGAATACTGGGACAGACCCTGGGAAAATGGGGACAGACCCCGATTTGAACTTAGGGACAGATCCTGATTTCCGTTTTCTGGAAATCGGGGTCTGTCCCTGATTTTCTCACCCCCGGGCTGTATATTCCGCCCCGCCATGCCGCTTCTCACCCTCGCCGACGCCGAACTCGCCTACGGTGAACTGCCGCTCCTCGATCGCGCCTCGTTCGCGATGGAGCCTGGCGAGCGCATCGGGTTGATCGGGCGCAACGGCACCGGCAAGTCGTCGCTGCTTGGCGTCATTGCCGGTGTCGTGACCCTCGATGACGGCGAACTGCGGCGCAGCTCGGGGCTGCGCATCGCCTTCGTGCCGCAGGAGCCGGAAGTGTCGAGCGATCCGGCCGTGCCGAAGCACCGGCTGGAGGAATTTCTGCATCGCTTCAGGCTGGATCCGGATACGAAGCCGGAAACCATGTCCGGCGGCGAGAAGAAGCGCGCGGCTCTGGCGCTCGCCTTCGCGCAGCAGCCCGACCTGCTGCTGCTCGATGAGCCCACCAATCATCTGGACGTTGATGCGATTTTGATTCTGGAATATTTATTATTAAAGCAATCCGCCGGCATCGTCATCACCCACGACCGCGCATTCCTCGACCGCGTCGCCACGCGCACGCTGGAACTCGATCGAGGGCAGCTCTTTTCCTTTGCCGGCAATTTCTCGTACTACGAGAGCAAGAAAACGGAACAGTTGGCGGCCGAGGCCATCGCCAACCGCAAATTCGACCGCTTCTGGGCGCAGGAGGAAACCTGGATCCGCAAAGGCATCGAGGCGCGGCGCACACGCAACGAAGGCCGCGTCACGCGCCTGGAGCACCTGCGCGAGGAGCGCGCCGCGCGGCGCGAGCGCACCGGCAAGGTCAAGCTTGCGGTGGGCAGCACCCAGCGCTCGGGAAAGCTGGTGGCGGAGCTTACGGATGTTTCCAAGGCATTTTCAGGGGATCGGCCGGTAGTAAAAAACCTGAACCTGATCGTCTCGCGCGGCGACCGTATCGGCCTTATCGGCCCCAACGGCGCGGGCAAGACCACGCTCATCAAGCTGATCCTCGGCACGCTCGAGCCCGACTCAGGGAACGTACGCCTCGGCACCAAGCTCGAGCCGGTCTACTTCGACCAGATGCGCGCCGCGCTCGATCCGGAGAAGACGGTGGCCGAGACCATCGCGCCGGGTTCGGACTGGGTGGAGCTCCCCGGCGGGCGCAAGCATGTGATGAGTTATCTCGGTGACTTCCTTTTCCCGCCGCGGCGCGCCCAGTCGCCGGTGCGCATGCTCTCGGGCGGCGAGAGGAACCGGCTCCTTCTTGCGCGCCTCTTCGCCCAGCCCGCCAACCTGCTGGTGCTGGATGAACCGACCAACGACCTCGACATCGAATCGCTCGAATTGCTCGAAGCCGCGTTGCAGGACTACGCCGGCACCCTGCTCCTCGTCAGCCACGACCGCACCTTCCTCGACAATATCGTGACGCAGACCGTCGCGGCGGAGGGCGGTGGGCTATGGAAGGAGTATGTGGGTGGGTATAGCGATTGGTTGCGCCAAAAGCCGTCGTCCTCGGATTTTGCTGTGGTGAAGTCGAAAACGGGAAGAGAAAAGGCCCGGGCCAAGCTCTCCTACAAGGAATCCCGCGAACTGGAAGCGCTGCCCAAGGAAATCGAGGCGCTCGAAGCGGAGCAGCATGCACTGGCCGCACGCATGCATGCACCGGAGTACTACAAGCAGCCGGCGGACATCCTGCGCGCCGATCAGCAACGCATCGGTGAGATCGAAAAACTGCTGCTGGAGAAGCTCGAGCGCTGGGCGGCGCTCGAATTGCGGTTATAGTCGAATCATGAAACCGGCCCCTCCACCCGCGGTGCTCAATGCCATGCGCCGCGGCATCGAGAAGGAATCGCTGCGCGTGCGCCCCGACGGGCGGCTCTCGTCCGTGCCGCACCACACAGCGCTGGGCTCGGCGCTCACGCACCCGCACATCACGACCGACTTCAGCGAGTCGCAGCTCGAGCTCATCACCGCCGCGCATGCCGGGGTGGAAGCCTGCCTGGCCGAGCTGACGCAGGTCCACCAGGTGGTCTTCAACGCGATCAACGATGAGCTGTTGTGGGTTTCGAGCATGCCCTGCGGGCTGCCGGCGGACGACGCCATTCCGATCGGCCAGTACGGACGCTCCAACATCGGCCGCGCCAAGACCGTGTACCGCACCGGCCTCGCCAATCGCTACGGCCGGCGCATGCAGGCGATCAGCGGCATCCACTACAACTGGTCGCTGCCGGGGGTGGGCAACGCCGAGTACTTCGCTCTCATCCGCAACTTCCGCCGCCACGGTTGGCTGCTCTTCTACCTCTTCGGCGCCTCGCCCGCGGTGTGCCCGAGCTTCGTCGCCGGGCGCGAGCACGGCCTGGAGGAGCTTCGCCCAGGCACGCTCTACCTGCCGCACGCGACGACGCTGCGCATGGGGCGCCTGGGCTACCAGAGCGAGGCGCAGGACTCCATCGCCGCGAGCTTCAACGACCTGGAGTCCTACGGCGCGGCGCTGGAAGACGCGATGACGCGCACCTGGCCCGCCTACGAAAAGGTGGGTGTGAGGGACAAGGAGGGGAATTACCTGCAGCTTTCCACGGCGCTGCTGCAGCTCGAGAACGAGTTCTACGGCAAGATCCGCCCCAAGTGCATCATCCGCTCGGGCGAGCGGCCTCTGCACGCGCTGCGCGAGCGCGGCGTCGAGTACGTCGAGGTGCGCCTCATGGACCTCGATCCCTTCGCACCGGTCGGCATCACTCCGCCGGTGTGCCGCTTCCTCGACGTGTTCCTCCTGCATTGCCTGCTCTGCGACAGCGCGCCCGACACCCCCGCGGAGATCGCCGGCGTGGGCCGCAACCAGGAAAAGGTCGCCGCGCGCGGCCGCGAGCCAGGCCTGAAACTGGAGCGCGGCTCGCAGAAGGTCGCGCTGGACGAATGGGGCGGGCAGTTGATCGCCGAGTGCGCGCCGCTGGCCGCGCAACTCGATGCGGCGCTGGGCGGCGAGGCCTACCAAGAGGCGCACGCCGCCGCCGCCGCGATGCTCGCCAACCCCGCGCTCACGCCCTCGGCGCGCGTGCTCGCGGCGATGGCCGCGAACCACTCCAATTCCTACACCGGCTTCGCCCTCGCGCAGTCGCGTGCGCAGGCCGCGACGATCACTGCGCTGCCCTTCGCCGCCGACGTAGCGCAGAAGTTCGCCGCCATAGCCGCCGAATCCATCGCCAGGCGCGAGCGCATAGAGGCAGCCGACACGCTGCCCTTCGAAGAATGGCGCAAGCAATACCTTTCGCTGGAACGTCTGCGACCCAAAGCAACCAGGAGAATGGCATGAGCACCGTCCCCAACCATGCCCTGCGCCAGCTGCGCGCCGGCAAGCTCGCCCTCGGCCTTGGCCTGCGCCAGGCGCGCACCGTGGACATCGCGCAGATCGCGAAGACCGCCGGCTTCGACTGGCTCTTCATCGACTGCGAGCACAACTCGATGGGCACCGACACCGCGGCGCAGATCGCCAGCGCCTCGCTTGGCGTGGGCATCACGCCCGTGGTGCGCGTCGCTGGGAAGGAACACTGGCTCTCCTCGCGCCTGCTGGACAACGGCGCGCAAGGCATCGTCGTGCCCCACGTCGAGACCGAGATCGAGGCAAGGCGCATCGCCGACCATTGCCGCTTTCCGCCGCTCGGGCACCGCTCCATGGGTGGCGGCCTGCAGCAGCTCGGCTTCGCCTCCATGCCCGTGGGCGAGGCGGCGCGCATCGTCAACGAGGAGACGCTCGTCGTCGTCATGCTCGAGTCGCCCAAGGGGATCGAGAACTGCGAGGCGATCGCGGCGGTGCCGGGCATCGACGCGCTGCTGATCGGCACCAACGACTACTGTTTCGAACTGGGCATCCCCGGCCAGTTCAACGACCCGCGCATCGTCGCGGCCTACAAGAAAATGATTGCAGCTTGCGAAAAGCACGGCAAATTCGCCGGCATGGGCGGCATGTACACCGCCGAGCTGCTCGAGCGCCACATCAACATGGGCGTGCAGCTCATCCTCTGCGGCTCGGACTTCTCGCTCTTGCAGCAGGCCGCCGGCGCGCGCGCGCAACTGGTGCGCGGCTTCGAAAAATAATTCAGGGACAGACCCCTATTTCCGCTTTTGGGAAATCGGGGTCTGTCCCTGTTGTTAGCGCTTTCGCTTGCCTTTGACGAGGTCGGCCAGGCCCGCGAGCGGTTTGTGCGTCGCGGGCGCCGTCGTCGACGCCTTACCTCCCCCGCCCGCCTTCGCATCCTCGAAGCGCGCGTGCTCGTTCTCGTGGCAGTAGATGCACAGCAGTTCCCAGTTCGAGCCGTCGGGTGGGTTGTGGTGGTGGTCGCCGTCCTTGTGATGCACGGTGAGTTCGCGCAGGCGCGAGGCGGGAAACTCCCGCGCGCAGCGCGTGCAGATCCAGGGCAGCAGCTTGAGCGCCTGCTCGCGGTAGGCCTTTGCGCCAGTCACGGAGGTAGTTTATGGACTAGCATGGGCCGATGGAAGCAAGCGTGACCACCTCCCTGCCGCGCGACTTCCCGCGCGAAATCTCCCGCGAGGAAATGGCCGCGCTGCCGATCCGGCGCTACGAGGGCGAGATCGTGCTGGTGGCGGACCACCGTTCCCTCGTGCGGGCCGTGGACGACATCGGCCACGAGGCCGTGGTGGGCTGGGATACCGAGACGCGGCCCGCGTTCCGCAAGGGCGAGATGTACCTGCCCAGCCTGGTGCAGGTGGCCACCTCGCGCGCGGTGTACGTGTTCCAGCTGGAGCGGATGAATGTGTCGGCGCAGGTGGCCGGGTTCTTCGCCGCGACCGGCATCGTCAAGGTGGGCATTTCAGTGAAGGACGACCTGACCAAGCTCGCGATGGTGTTTCCGCTCGAGCCGGCGTCGGTGCTGGACGCCGGCCTGGTGGCACGGCGCCACGGCATGGGGCAGACGGGCCTGCGCAACCTGGCGGGAATATTCCTCGGCTTTCGCGTGCCCAAGGGCGCCAAGACAACCAACTGGGCGGCGCCGCGCCTCTCGGAACAGCAGATCGTTTACGCGGCAACGGATGCCTGGGCCTGCCGGGAGCTTTATTTGAAGTTCCGGGAACTGGGGATGGTCTAGCTCAATAGTCGCTGTACTTCTTCATGCTGCCGCGCACCTTGGCGGCAGGATACTTCTCGGCGTTCTTCGCCATCTTCTTCGCCGCCGCGTCGAGCAGATCGACGTCGAGTTTGTCGGCGAGGCGCACGAGGTAGACCAGCACGTCGGCCATTTCGTCGCGCACCTCGACGAGCTTCGCCGCCGGCAGGGCGCGCGATTCGGCTTCGCTGAGCCACTGGAAATGCTCCATCAGTTCGGCGGCCTCGACACAGAGGGCCATGGCGAGGTTCTTGGGCGAATGGAACTTGTCCCAGTCGCGCTCGGCGACGAATTTACGCAAGCTGTCACGCAACGCGATCATCGAATCCTCCGGTTGATTCAAGCTTGCCACACCGCGTAGCCCTCTGCCTGCAGCGCGATCGCAAGCTCGACTTCCATGTCGCGCGCGGCGTCGTAGGGCATCGGGTTGGCATAGGCGTACAACCTGGGCAGCAGGCGCAGGCCGTAGTCCTTGACGTAGGCGTTGGCCTGGATGCCGGCCTTATGCCTGGCGAAGCGCCTCTCGGGCGTGAGGCCGGTGCAGCCCACGTAGACGCAAGGCTTGGTGATGTCGCGGTTGGGGTTGGCGGCGCGAAAGCGCGCGTGGTTGAGGACGCGGCCATCCAGCTCGATGACGTAGACGTTGTGGTGGTGCCGCGTGCGGCGAGGCTTGGCGGGTTTCTTTTTCCGCTTCATGACGCGGAAAATTTGCGCGGCTTGAGGATGCGGAAGGATCTGGTGCGCTTCGCGAGCTCGAGCAGCTTGTGGTCCTTGGTGATGAGCGCATCGGCTTGCGCGGCGAGCGCGAGCTCGAGGAATTTCTGGTCGTCGGGATCGACGCAGCGCGCGAGGCGCTTGCGCTGCGCTTCCGGCGCCGGCGTGTCGATGCGGCGCGCGATCCTGCGACATTCTGCAAGGCAGGCGGCCTGCGCGGCAGCGTCGAGCGTGTGTCTGGCAAGGTCGTAGGCGAGCACGCGTTCCAGCTCGGCCTCGCAGGCGGAATCAATGCATACTTCCGCCCGGCCTTCGCTCACGGTTTTTTTCAGATGCAGAACCGATGCATCGTTGAACACCAGCCAATCCAGCCAGATGTTGGTGTCGAGCACGATGCGTTTCGCCGCCATGGCGATATTTTCCGCAAAAAACAGGGTCAGACCCCGTTTTTCCTGTACAGTGCGGGCCCTCGCAGGTTAATCATCCCGGCAAGCTCCCTTTGGTTTGGCAGCGCATCCGGCCAACCGAAGGAATCCATGAGCTTCACCACGCTCGGCCTCGACCCGTCCCTGATCGCCAGTCTTACGGCGCTCGGCTATACCGCGCCAACGCCGGTGCAACTCGAGGCGATTCCCGCCGCGCTTTCTGGCGGCGACTTGCTCGTTTCCTCGCAGACCGGCAGCGGCAAGACTGCGGCATTCCTCCTGCCCGCGCTGCAGCGCCTGCACAAGCCCGCGACGAGCGGTGGGATGGGTCCGCGCATCCTGGTCCTCACGCCGACGCGCGAGCTCGCGCTGCAAGTGCAAAAATCCACCCACGCCTACGGCGCGGGCCAGCGCCTGCGCACCGCGAGCGTGGTCGGCGGCCTGCCCTACGGCCTGCAGTTGAAGCTCCTCGCCCGGCCCGTGGACATCGTCATCGCCACGCCGGGACGGCTGAAGGACCACATGGACCGGCGCACGGTGAACCTGGGGCGCGTCGAGCTGCTGGTGCTCGATGAAGCCGACCGCATGCTCGACATGGGCTTCCAGGAGGAAATCGACGCCATCGTCGCGAAGATACCGAAAGAGCGCCAGACGCTGCTCTTTTCCGCCACGCTCGAAGGCATCGTCGGCCGCCTCGCGCAACGCGTTACGAAGAACCCACGGCGCATCGTCATTGCGCGCGTCGCCGAGGCGAAACTCGACATCACGCAGCATGCGCTGGTGGCCGACAACGACGCGCACAAGGTGCGCATGCTCGATACGCTGTTGCGCGAAGAGGAAGTCGACCAGACGCTCGTCTTCACCGCCACCAAGCGCGCCGCGGAGGAACTGTCGGGCGAACTGCTCGGCAAGGGCTTCGATGTGGGCGCGCTGCATGGCGACATGCGCCAGCGCGAGCGCAGCCAGATGCTGCAGCGCCTGCGCGAGCGCAAAATGAAGGTGCTGGTGGCCACCGACGTCGCCGCGCGCGGCATCGACGTGCCCGACATCAACCTGGTGGTGAACTACGACGCGCCGCGCCAGGCCGAGGACTACGTACACCGCATCGGCCGCACCGGACGCGCGGGGCGCGCGGGCGTGGCCGTCACCTTCCTCGGCCACCAGGACCGGCACCTGGTGCGTCAGATCGAGCGCTACACCGGCAACACCGTGAGCATGATGGTCATCCCCGCCCTGGAACCGAAAAACAGGGATAGACCCCGCTATTCACGCTAGCGCGGTGCGCCGCGACCGTGGATGCGGCGTGGCATGCGGGGCTCCAGGTCGGGCATACTTACAGCGAAGAAGGAAATATTCGCATGAAACTCGCCATGCTCCGCAGGCTCGCGCTCGCCGCCATCCTCCTTGCCCACGCCGCCGCGCCCGCGGCCGAGGAACCCGAAGCCGTGTACGCGAAGTTCCATCGCGCGGCGGTCTCGGGCAATCTCGAGGAGATGGCCCGCTACGCGTCCGCTACGCGCCGCGCCGAGGTGATCACGATGTCGGCGGCGCAGAAAAACGCCGCGGTGAAAATGGCCGCGCTGAATCTGCCGCGTGCCTTCGTCGTGCGCAACAAGATAATTAATCCGGGCGCAAGCAACGCGCGCCTGCTCGTGAGCGGCCCGGGCGAGCGCTTCATCGACGGCAAGGTCGAGACGCTCTACGGCGTGATCGCGATGGTGATCGAGGCCGGGGATTGGAAGGTGCGCGAGTCGAACTGGAGCAACGAGCAGCCTGCCAACTTTGCCCCGGCGCGTCCCGCTGCTGCGCCAACTGCCGCGGGCAAGGCGGCGGCAAATCCTGCAGCGAAGGCGCCGCCCGCGTCGATGGTCGGCACGCCTGCGCCGCGCACGCTCGGCGCCGCCAAACCGCCGTGCGTCTACAAGGCGGTGATGACCGCCGAAGACGTCGAAAACTGCAAGTAACTAGCGTTTCTTGTACTGCGGCCGGCGTACTGGCGCGGCCATCGGGCGCTCGTCCTTGTGCCGGAAGCTGATCCGGCCGCGGGTGAGGTCGTAGGGCGATATTTCCAGGCTGACGCGGTCGCCCGCGAGGATGCGGATGCGGTGCCGGACGACCTTGCCGCCGGCGTAAGCGAGCACGCTCGCGCCGTTGGTGAGCTCGACGCGGAACTGCGTGTTGGGCAGGACTTCCTGCACCACGCCTTCCATTTCGAGCATTTCTTCTTTTGCCATTCAATTCCTTCGCTTACCGGGACGCGCAGTATATCTCACACCTGTGCAGGTTAACCCCGGCGGTAATGCATTGGGTAGAGCTTCTTCACCACTTCACCGTCTGACGCCCAAGCCTTGCAGCCGTCGATAAAACGCGGCTTTTTACCGCTTTGGTCGGGCGCCTCCTCGACCGTGCCCTGCCCCGCCTTCGGCCAGCTGCCCATGGTCTGGAACGCGACCGTCGCCGCGGGCATGAGCAATTCAGTGATGTGGGTGCAGCCCTTGGTGCGCCCGACCGCTTCGACCACCGCCTTCCTCCAGCCGCCGCCGACTTTCGCGCCGATGAGCGCCTTGTACGCCGGCGCGACGGTGGGACAGATGTCGTAGGGACCGTCGTTGGTGGTCACTTCGATGTCGCGGACCGTCATCGACGCATCGAGCGTGAGGCGCAGCTGCATGTCGTGCACGTGCATGCCGGCATCGCGGTGGCCGCGGAAGACTTCCTCCACCGCGTAGGTTTTCTGGTCGACGATCTGCGCTTCGATGTCGAAGAGGCCATCATCGCGCTCGAAGCCCTCGCACTTGATGCTGCGCGTGTGCAAATGGCGGCGGTTGGCGGGTTTGGGGAGGCTCATCGTATTTTCCTTACCATGCGCGCGCGGCGCGATTGACGGTCTTTTCCACGTCTTCTTCCAGATAATAGCCGCGGCGCTGCAGTTCCTGTGCGGCGGTTCGAATTCTCGCCACGAAGCCGGCCCGGTCCTGGTAGCGCTCGGCCATCGAGGGGCGCGGATCTTTCGCCGCTTCGCGCTCCGCCGCGTTGCGCGCGAACGGCAGCGCCATGCCGTCCAGGTAGCACAGTTCGCCCGCCGCGCCGGCCTCGGCGCTGCGCAGCGACCAGCCGGTGGTGGTCGCCGACGGCACCGCCCGCTCGGGCAGGCGCAAGCCGGCGCGCTCATTGCCGTCGGAGTCGATCGCAGGCACCAGCACCGGGTAGCGGAACTGGTGCAGCGCGGGCGGCACGGTATCGATGATGCCTTCGCCGAATCGCGCGCCGTAATCGAACTGCGCGAGCGGATTGGGCGAACGCGGCACGACCACGCCGGCGAGTTGCGGCCATTTCTGTGCCGCTGCGCGTACCAGCGTGCCATCGGCGATGCGCGGGTAGACGCTCGCGGGCGGCAGCGCGCCGCCCTTTACCCAGCGATCCAGCGCCAGCAGCAGCGCGCGCAGCGCCGGGCGCGCATCCACCGCGACGTTCGGGGGCGCAGCGCAGGCGCCCTTGCGCATGGTCGGTTGGAGCGCGTGCTGGGTGCCGGCGAAGTGGTAGATGCGCACGTTCTCCGGCAGCGCGATGTCCTTCTCGCCCGCGCCGTCGGCGGTGTTGAGCGAGTGCGCGCCCTGCCAGTATTCGGTGGACGAGACGGTCTGTACGATTTTCGGGCAGACGTCGCGCGCGCGGCAGCGCTCAAACAAACCGTCTTCGCCGCGGCTTTTCGGATCGCGCAGCTTCTCGTAGGCGTAGGGGAAGGCGGCGTCCGGGTAGCCGAGGAAGCCGTAGCCCATGCCGTGCACGCGGTTGGGCTGCGCGAAGCGGAAGTTGAGGAACAGGCGCGCCGAGGCGTTGTGCGGGTTGATGCCGTCGAACACGGCGCGCAGGTCCTCGGTTTCGTTGAAACCGCCGTGGAGCATGCCGCGCAGGAAGCCGCCGCCCTGCGAGCTGCCGTGCGCGAGCGCCGCGGTGATGTTGTGGCGGCCGCCAGGCCCGAGCGGATTCGGGGTGCCCTCGCGATCCTGCTGCTGGTAGCGCAGGAAACTCACCCAGTCGCGCGTCGCGGCATAGCCGATGCCCGCCACCGGCGGATTGCGCGCACGGTAGGAGAACTGGTAGAGCGCGCCGGACTTGAACGGCGTGCCCGGCGGCGAGAGCCGGATCGCGCCGTCGTCGAGGAAATCCCAGCCGGTGGCGGCGATCGCGACCGGCAAGGCGTCATTGCGCTCGCGCACCGTGAGCCGCGCCGCGCCCTTGCCCAGGGTTGCGGCCGAAAAGCTCAGCGGCGCCTCGGTCTGGTTCGCGTCGTCGAAGAGGAACTCGTCCCACACCGGCTGCTCGAGTCCCAGCACGCGCGGCACGTCGAGCCGCAGGAGATGGCCCGCGCCCTGAGAGCGCGGCAGGCCCGCGGTCCAGCCGCTCCAGACCAGCGTGAAGCCATGTCGCATGAGGAAGCCGTCGCCCGCCGATTCGGGCCGCTCGAGCGCGTTGCCCGGCGGCGCGTCGTTCAACTGCTGCAGGATCATCTTGTCGCCGCGGTTGTTGACGTCGTAGAGGAGCGTGCCGTTCCCCTTGAACGGGTCCGCCGGGCGCAGGATTTCGAAGTCGCCGGAATACTCGACCTTGCCGCGCTTGTTGCGCGGCGCGATGCGGATGTCGGCGATGCCGCGGTTCGCCGGGTTCGTCGCATCCAGCTCGCCGTGGAAGCGCCCCACCACGCGCACATACGGGCCGATCGCGCCGAACGCCTTGCCGCCGGCATACGGACCGTGGGAGAGGATTTGAATTTTTGTCACTTCTGAAAACGAACTGAAAGAGAGGAGCAAGAGAGCCAGAACAAACCATCGCCCGTTCATTTGCCCACCCGGTTCCTGCCGCCCCTCTTGGCGCGGTAGAGGGCCTCATCGGCAGCTTTCAGGACTTGCGTGGGGGTCGAGCGTTCGGCGGGCCCGGCGGCGCCGATGGAGACGGTGACCGAGAGCAGTTTCTCCGGCGGCTGCGACGCCTCCGGAACGTGCGTGCGCAGTTTTTCGCCCAGCTCCTTTTCCTTGGGACGCTCCTCGCCGCGCACCGCCATGCGGTAGGCGGCAACCGAGGCGCGGGTATCCTCCAGGTGCGACATCGCCTCTGCGAGCGTTGCGTCGGTGAAGAGCACGGTGAATTCCTCGCCGCCGTAGCGGAATGCGCGCCCGCCGCCTCCCACCTCGGCCAGGCGCGCGGCGACCAGCTTCAGCACCTGGTCGCCGATGTCGTGGCCGTGGGTGTCGTTGAAGGACTTGAAATGGTCCACGTCGGCCATCGCCAGCACGTAGCGCGGGCCGAGGCCCGCCATCGCCTCCCGCAGCGCACGCCGACCCGGGAGGCCGGTCAGCTCGTCGTTGAAGGCAAGGCGCCGCGACTCCTGCAGCATGGAAACGATCAGGATCGCGCCCGCCGCCGCGGTGAAGACGCCGAACACGGTCTGGTTGCGCACCCACTCGCAGCCGACAAAAAAACCCACCAGGGCGCCCGCGATGCCGACTGCGAGGCGCGACACCGGCCCGTCCTTCTGCGGCCAGGCGCGCCACACCGCGGCGGTCAACGCCGCGCTGAACAGCACCCGGGCGAGGAACGGCGGGCCGAGCTGCGGCGCACGCGGCGAAGTGAGCAGCCAGTGGTCGAACAGACCCTGCCAGGCGACCCCCGACAGCGCGCTGCGGCCGGAGGAGGCGATCCAGGCCACGAGCAGGATCTCGCCTGCGACGATGAAGAGCCACCGGTAGTCGCCGTGATAGGACACGCCGCGCTCGGGCAGGAGCAGCGCGACGAGGACGTTGAGCGGCACCAGTACCACCGCCGCTGTGTACACCGCCCGCACGGCGAAGCTCTCGGCGCCATAGTCGAGCGCGAGGCGATAGCCAAAGTAGGCGATAAGGAGCGACATGGCCGCGACAAAGGTCCGGCCGCGGTTGAACCACACGCCCATCCCCGCTCCCGCCACGAGGACGAAGTACGCCCCCGCCTCCTTCAGCCCGGCGAGGGTTGGCGGGAGCGACGGCCCGATCCACAGCGCGGCCCCGGCGAGGACCAGAATCGCCACGGGGACGAGCACGGGACGCAGTCCGGCCAGGGACTCGATCATCTCAGGGCTCGCCCAGGACGCGCTCGAGTTCCACCAGCAACGAAGGAACCCTGCGACGAGTCGAGTCGTATAGGCGCCGGTGACTGATCGTGCCGTAATCGTGAGCGAGAACATTTCTCTGCCCCACCAGATCGCGCCATCTGATTTGCGGATTCCGGCCGCGGAATTCGGCACTGATTCGGCGTGCTGCCTCACCCAAGACCTCGAGTGCCCGCTCCAAGGCAAGTTTCCGGATCGGGTCCTCGGCAAGTCGTTTGAACGAGATCCGCTTCACCAGTTCGTGGGCCTGCCGGGCGGATTCGCGCATGTCCCACAGCAAGGCAAGATCCCGGTCCTCAGGCTTCATACAGGGTCCGCAGGTCCGCAAGGATGGCCTTGCGGCGGTAGGGGTTCTCAAGTATCTCGGGGCCCGCGATGTGGACCTTGCGCTTTCCGAAGAGGGGCGAAAGTTCGTCCTGCAGGCGCGCAAAATCGAAATAGGTCGTCCTGCTCGAGCGCTTGAACTCGACCAGGAGATCGACGTCGCTTTCCGGGCGCAACTCGTTACGCGCCGCCGAGCCGAACAGCGACATCTTCTTCAAGCCGTATTTGCGGCAGATTGCGGCCAGGGCACCCGCATCGACCGCGGGTAGCCTGCCCGAGGGCTCGATGGTGTACTCGGCGGCGTGCTCCTCCAGGGTCGGCGTGGTTCCCGCGGTCTTGTCGAGCATGGAGGAAAGCTCGTGGAACACGGGCGATGCCTCGTTGGCCGCATACAGCACCTGGTTGCCGCTGCGCTCTGCGACGAGCAGGCCTGCGTCCGCGAGCTGGCGCAGTTCCCGGTGCAGCGACCCCGCGGGCACGCCCGTCAGGCGCGCGATCATGCGCACATGGAAGCTGTCCCCGGGACGCAGTAAGAGGAGGGACAACACACGGTGGCGGTACGCGCCAAAGAGCAGGTTGGCGAGGTCGTCCGGTCCTTCAGTTTCCGTTCTCAACATTGCTACGATTGTAGCAGTATTGAGAACAAACTGCCTTCCTCAATCCCCCAGCCCGTCGGGACGGAAGCCGACGTCGCAGACCCTGCCGCGCTGGGCTCGCTTGCCGAGATACTCGGCGAGGTCTTTTTTATTCAATTCTGCGGTTTTTCGGGACCGCTTGAACCCTGAAACTGTCAATGAAGACCCATCGGTAACTGCAACCCCAGCCAAGCTCACCTTGTCGGGCAGGGCCAACAGCTGCACCCCAACCCCCCCGTTGGGGCGCACCGGCAACTCATCCAAGGGGAAGAGCAGGAGGCGGGCATCCGAGGAGAGCGCGGCCACAAATGTGTTGCTCTCTCCTTCTTCTAAAAAGGTTGGAACTAAAACCCTGGAACCATCCGGCACGCTCATGAAGTCCTTGCCCTGCTTGGTCTTGGTGGCGAGGTCCCCCAGCTTGCAAAGGAACCCGTTGCCGGCCGAGTTCGCCAGCAGCATCCGGGTCTCCGCGCTCCCCAGCCCGACCCAGACGATGTCGTTCTGCCCCGAGTTGATGAGAGTGTTCATGGGCGCGCCGTCGCCCCGCCCTGAGGGCAGCACCGCGGCGTCGACGCTGAAGCACTTGCCCCCGGCGGCGAGCACGGTGAGCGTGTCGGTGGTCTTGCACTCGAGCTCCAGGTAGCGCGCATCGCCGTCCTTGAAGTTCACCGACGCCATGTCGACCCCGTGGCCGTTGCGGCCGCGCACCCAGCCCTTCTTCGACAGGATCACGGTGATCGGCTCCTCGACCACGGTGTGCTCGATGGAGGAACGCTCGTCGGCCTTGAGCAGCGTGCGGCGCTCGTCGCCATAGGTCTTCGCGTCGGCCTCCAGCTCCTTGATGACAAGCTTCTTCAGGACCTTTTCGTCGTCGAGGATCTCCTTCAGGCCCGTCTTCTCGACCTCCAGCGCCTTCCTCTCTTCGTTCAGCTTGACCCCGTCCAGCCTGGTCAGCTGGCCGAGTCGCAGGTTGACGATGTCCTCGGCCTGGCGCTCGCTGAATTTGAATTTCTCCTTTAATTTTATTTTTGCTTCACTTTGATCGTCACAAGAACGAATCAACTTGATAATTTCATCGATCTTTACGAACGCGAGGAGGCGCCCCATGACGATTTCGAGCCGTTCGGTGCAGCGCTTGAGGCGGAACTGGGTGCGGCGGCGGACCGTCTTCTGGCGGAATTCGCCCCACTCCTTGAGGATCGTGACCAGATCCTTGGTCTCGGGCAGGCCATCCAGGCCCAGCCAGGTCAGGTTGAGGGCGAAACGCGACTCCAGGCTCGTGTGCACGAGCAGGGTCTTCATCGTTTCCTCGGCGCTCTGGCGCGAGGAGCGCGGCTCGATCACCAGGCGCAGCTTCGACTTGCGGTCGGATTCGTCGCGCACCGCCTCGATCTGCTCGAGCATGAACTGCTTCAGGCGCCGCTGCTCCTGCGACACCTCCTTCTTGCCGGTGGAGGGCCTGGGATTGACCAGCGCCTCGATCTCCTCCAGCACCTGGCGGCAGGACACGCCGTGCGGCAGCTCGGTGACGACGATGCGCCACTGGCCGCGCGCGAGCTGCTCCACCTGCCAGCGCGCGCGCATCGCGATCGAGCCGCGGCCGGTCTCGTAGGCAATGCGGATCTCGTCCAGCGCCGAAATGATCTGGCCGCCGCCCGGGAAATCGGGCCCGGGCATGATGGCCAGCACGTCCTTGACCACCGCCCTCGGGTGCTTGATGACGTGCGCGGCGGCCGCGGCGACTTCCTTCAGGTTGTGCGAGGCAATGCGCGTGGAAAAACCGACCGGAATGCCGAAAGAGCCGTTCAGGAGGCCGAAGGGCAGGCGCGCGGGCAGCAGCTGCGGCTCGTCGAACTTGCCGTCGTAGTTCTTGATCCAGTCGACCGTGCCCTCATCGATTTCTGCCAGCATCAGTTCGGCATGGCGCGAGAGCTTCGCCTCGGTGTAGCGGTAGGCAGCCGCCGAATCGCCGTCGCGGCTGCCGAAATTGCCCTGCCCGTCGATGAGCGGGTAGCGCATCGAGAAGGGCTGCGCGAGATGCACCATCGCCTCGTAGGTCGAGGCGTCGCCGTGCGGGTGGTACTTGCCCAGTACCTCGCCGACGTAGCGCGCGCACTTGGCGAAGCCGGTGGTGCCCGCTTGGCCCATCGCGAAGAGGATGCGGCGCTGCACGGGCTTCAGGCCATCCGCCACGTCCGGCAGGGCGCGGGCCTTCACCGTCGAGACGGCGTAGCCCAGGTAGGCCTGCGAGGCGTGGCGCTCGATGGGCGCCGCGTCGTCGCCGTTTTCGTGGATGAAGAGGTCCGGCGTTCTGTCGTCCATGGTTTATCCGAAGAGGTCGAGTTGCTTGTCGGCCATCGCCGCCGCGGCTTCCACCGCGCGCCTGGCCTTTTCCAGATCGTCGCCCGCACCTGCGCGCCCCGCCGCTTCCCAGGTGTACTTGTGCCGCGCGTCTTTTGCCGTATGCACCGTTACCTTGCCGAGCTTCTTCTTGCCAAGCCAGTAGACATGGCCGTTGTAGCCGCGTTCCCAGGCCGGCTTCTGACCGCGCGGCTTTCGCCCTTTCTTAGACATCGGCCTCGACGGTGCGCCAGTGCTCGCGCATCCAGTTCCTGCGCTCCTCGGCTTCACCGGCGTCCATGAGTTTTTCGAAAACGTCCTTAACCTTTGAAAAATTAGCTGGATTGAATTCCATTCGAACCAATCGCCGCGAATCCGGGTTCATCGAGGTTTCCCAGAGCTGCTCGGGGTTCATCTCGCCCAGGCCCTTGAAGCGCGAGATTTCCCAGGAATCCTCGCGCACCTTGTCTTTCTTCAGCGCGCGCAGGGTCTCATCCAGCTCCTCGTCGTCCAGGCAGTAGACGCGCCGCGCAGGCTTGCCCTTGCCCTGCGCCGGAATCTCAACCTTGAAGAGAGGCGCCTGCGAGACGTAGATACGCCCGGTCTCGACGAGCTTCGGCGCATGCATGAAGAAAAACGTCAGGAGCAGCGCCTGGATGTGGCCGCCGTCGACGTCGGCGTCGGTCATGATGATGACCTTGCCGTAGCGGATGCCGGAGAGGTCCGGCGTGTCCTCGGCGCCGTGCGGATCGACGCCGATGGCGGTGGCGATCGCCTGCAGCTCCTTGTTGGCGAGCACCGTGCGAGCGTCCTTCGACATGGAATTCAGCACCTTGCCCCGCAGCGGCAGGATCGCCTGCGTTTCCTTGTCGCGCGCTTCCTTGGCCGAGCCGCCCGCCGAGTCGCCCTCGACCATGAAGAGCTCGTTGCGCGAGGTGTCGTCCGAGGAACACTCGACCAATTTGCCGGGCAGCGTCGCCACGCCCGAGCCTTTCTTCCTCTCGAATTTCTTCCCCTTGGAGAGGCGCGCGAGGGCCTGCTCGATCGCCAGCTCGACGATTTTCTTGCCCTCGTCCGGGTGCTGGTTGAGCCACAGCTCGAAGGCGTCGCGCACGCACAGTTCCAGCAGCTTGGCGGCGTGGCGCGTGGTGAGCTTCTCCTTGGTCTGGCCGTGGAACTGCGTGCGCACCAGGCGCACCGAGAGCGTGAAGCAGGCGCGCTGCCACAGGTCGTCCGCGATCAGCTTCACGCCCTTGGGCTGCAGCGTGCGCGTCTCCATGAAGGCCGCGGTGGCATCGAAAATGCCATTGCGGAAGCCCGCCTCGTGCGTGCCGCCTGAGCGCGTAGGGATGAGGTTGACGTGGCTGTCGGCGAAGATGTCGCCCTCGGCGACCCAGCCAATGGCCCACTCGGCGCCTTCGCCGGCCTCGATCTCGGCAAAATCGGCCGCGGACTTCTCGTCGAAGTGGCGCGCCCCGCCAAAGAGCGGCGCCACCATTTCGCGCCCGTCCAGCATGCGCTCGAAGTACTGCGCCATCCCCTTCTCGAAGCGCCAGGTCTGGTCGGCCTTGCCCTCTACTTTCAGTACCGTGGTAAGGCCGGGCAGCAGATAGGCCTTCGAGCGGATCAGGTGCTCGAGCTCGCCCATCGGGATGTTGGGCGAATCGAAATACTTCGCATCCGGCCAGATGCGCACCACCGTGCCGCTGCGCTTGTCCTTGATTTTTTCGCTCTTCAGCTTGCTCTTGAGCTCGCCGCCCTCGAAAACTATCGAATGCTTTTTTCCTTCTCTAAAAACAACAACCTCACACCGCTTTGAGAGCGCATTGGAAACTGCGACGCCGACCCCGTGCAAGCCGCCGGAGATGTGATAGACGGCTTCGCCGGACTTGGCGAACTTGCCGCCCGCGTGCAGCATGGTGAAAGCCACCTCCACCGCGGGCTTGCCTTCCTCCTTGTGCAGGTCCACCGGCACGCCGCGACCCTCGTCCTCGACCTGGACCGAGCCGTCCTTGAAAACAGACACGACGATCTTCTTGCCGTACCCGGCCAGCGCCTCGTCAACGGCGTTGTCCATCGCTTCCTGCACGATGTGCAGCGGATGGATCGTATGGGTGTACATGCCCGGCATGCGCCGGACCGGCTCCAGCCCCTTCAGGGCCTGGATGGCTGAGGCGTCGTAGACCTGCTGTTTGGCCATGTATTTAGTACTTTTCCTGCGTTACACCACTAGACATTGTAGCTCCCACGCAGCTGCGCCGCGCCCGAACGTCCCGGCGCGTGGACCGTGAGCCCCGCGGTCATTGCCGCCGCCGCCAGGTCCTTGTCGAGGGTGATCATCGGCACACCGAGCCGCATTGCGAGCTCCAGGTAGGCCGAATCGTAAGCGCTCAGGCCATGCTGGCTCGCGAGCGTGCTGATTTGCCGCAGGTCGTGAACATGCGCGTCGACCCGCAGCCTGAGCCGGGACGCTTCGTCCAGCATCTGCAATCGCTCAGCCCGCGTCAGCCGGCGCCTGCGCTCAGCGACCAGCAGTGCGTTCGAAAACTCCAACCGCCAGAGGGAAGGTACCCAGCACTCCTCGTTCGCCGCCACATCGAGCGCCGTATCCGTGAAGCTCGTGCGTTCGTCCGGGAAAAACCAGGAAAGACAGATGGACGAATCGAGGACCAGCGCCATCAATAGCGCCTTCCGGCCTTGATCAGTTCCCGAATCGTGGTTCCGGGTCCGGGCGGCTTGCTGCGCCCCACGCGCGTGCGCTTGATCTCCTCGACCAGAGCACGCATCCGCGCCCGTTCGTCGTCCGTCTTGACGGCCACCAGCTGCGCGACTTCCTTGCCGCGCCGCGTGATGGTCACGGTCTCCCCGGCTTCGACCTTGTCGAGCAGTTCGGCGAGCTTGGTCTTGGCTTCAAAGGCCCCTACGACGATGCCCATGATTCTCTCTCCAACTAGACAACCAGTTGGAAGGATACCGTACCCCGCCCCGGCCGACAAACCGCGCTACCGGCCCTTGAAGTCTGGTTTGCGTTTCTCGTTAAATGCGCGCACGCCTTCGCGGCGGTCGTCGGTGTCGACCAGACGGTTGTAGGCCTCGATCTCGTAGCGGTAGCCCGTCGCGAGGTCCATCTGCAGGCCGTAATGGATCGATTTCTTCGCCTGGCGCACCGCCAGCGGCCCGTTTTCGGCGATCGCCTGCGCCGTGGCAAGCGACTCTTCGAGGAGCTTCGCCGGCTCGCAGATCCGGTTGACGAGGCCCCATTCGAGGCCCTCCGCAGCGGAAAAAGGCCGCGCGGTCAGGATGAGTTCCTTGGCGCGCCGCTCGCCCACCGCGCGCGGCAGGTTCTGCGTCCCCATGCCGCCGGGCATGATGCCGAGGCGCACTTCGGATTGCGCGAAGCGCGCCTGCGGAACCGCGTAGATGAAGTCGCAGCACAGCGCCATTTCCAGGCCGCCGCCAAAGGCGTGTCCGTTGACCGCAGCGATCACGGGCAGGGGGCACTCGACGAGCGCCACGAAGGCGCGCTCGAAGATTTCATGCTGCGCCTGCCACTCGGCCGGCGTCATGCCGTCGCGCTCCTTCAGGTCGCCGCCGGCGCAAAAGGCGCGCTCGCCCGAGCCGGTGAGCACGACGCAACGCAGCTGGCCAGGATCGGCCGTAACGCGCGTCCACAGGTCGAGCTGGTCGCGGCCCATCTGCGTGTTCAGCGCATTCAGGGCCTCGGGCCGGTTGAGCGACACCAGCAGGACGTGCTCGCCCTGGGGCTTCAGTTCCAGTGTCTGATATTTTGGCGGATTCAATTGCGCAGCAAGCCTGCCTCGCGCAGGTACTTTTGCACGCCCGGATGGATCAGGTCGGCGCGCGGCGCCGCCGCGACAATGCGCAGGCGCGGTTCCTGGGCGTTCAACATCTCGGCGTAGGCGTCGCCATGGACGGGAAAACCGCCGCCGGGCGTGGCGGTACCGAGAATCAGGCTCATCACGATGGGATTCATTCTCTCTGGTTCAGGTCTTGGCGAGTGCCGTCACAAGCAAGGTTGCACGCCAGTTCCTTTAGGCTGCCTATAGCCGTCATGCCCCTCCTAGGGCGCGAGAACACGTGGCGCGCCGTCGAGTTTGCGCGCGCGGCGCGCGAGCTTCGCGTCGAACGTGGCGAAGGAGCCCCCGCTCGGCGCGAACGCAAGATGCAGCGCGTCGGCAAAATCCAGGCCGGTCCCATACCACGCCAGCGCCCGGGCCACGCGCTGCGGCTCTTCGGCAAGCACGCCTGGCAACCCGAGAAGACTGCGGAAGCTTTCCTGGATTCCATCCGGCGCCTGCCCGTAGAGCGCCCGCAGCACCCATTCGGCCTCCAGCAGCACTGTCGGCGAGATGCGCACATTCCCCGCGTCGATCAACTTCCGGGCGCGGCGGTTCTGCTGCGGGGCGTCGTTGACGAGAAATCGGACCACGACGTTCGTATCCAGCGAAATCACTTGCGCCAGAGGCGCCGGAACATCGCTCTCACCGCGGCGTCCATCTCCTCAGGCGACTTCGCCGGCCCGTCGTACTTCAGCATGCCGCAGACGTCCTCGATCCGAGTGTGCGGAAACGGGGTGAGGGGCCGCAGCAGGATACCCTCGACGGTATCCTCGACCGCGAAACGCGCACCGGCCTTCAGCTTGCGCGCGGCCCGGATTGCGCTGGGCAGCACGACCTGGCCCTTGCTGGAGAGTTTCGTGGTGTCCATGGCTCGGCGCCCCGGCAATGAGTAAGACAAAAGTAAGACATGCTACCAGATTCCGGCGCCGCCTGGCGCGGGCGAAGGCAGATCACCCCAACGTCGGCATATTCAACCCCGGCGCGGGAGTGTCCTGGTGTGGCCAGCGCGTGGTGACGACCTTGGTACGGGTGTAGAACTTGACCCCCTCCATGCCGTGCACGTGCAGGTCGCCGAAGAGCGAATTCTTCCAGCCGCCGAAGGAATAGAACGCCACCGGCACCGGGATGGGCACATTGACGCCGACCATGCCGACCTGGACTTCGTTCTCGAAACGCCGCGCGGCACCGCCCGATGCGGTGAAAATCGCCGTCCCGTTTGCGTAAGGGTTGGAATTTATTATTTCTATTGCTTCTTCGATGCTATCTGCGCGCAACACGACTAGAACAGGACCGAAAATCTCATTCCGGTAGATTTCCATTTCGGTTGTGACCTTGTCAAACAGCGTGGTGCCGACGAAGTAGCCTTCCTGCATCCCTGTCTTGCGGCCGTCGAGCACCAGCTTCGCTTTCTCGGCAATGCCTTTTTCCACGAAACCCAGGACTTTGTCCCGGTGCTCACCGGTGATGAGCGGCCCCATCTCCACGCCGTCCCTGTCTCCCGGACCGACGACTATTTTCTTTGCCTTCTGTTCGAGCAATTTCACCAACGGATCCGCCGCGCTTCCCACCGCGACCACGGCCGAGATGGCCATGCAGCGCTCGCCCGCCGAGCCGTAGGCCGCGCCGATCAGCGCGTCGGCTGTGAACTCCATATCCGCATCGGGCAGCACCACGGCGTGGTTCTTCGCCCCACCGAGCGCCTGGACGCGCTTGCCGCTCTTCGCGCAGGTCTCGTAGATGTATTTCGCGATCGGCGTCGAGCCGACGAACGAAACGGCGTGGATCCCGGAGTGATTCAGGATCGCGTCAACCGCGGCCTTGTCGCCGTGCACGACGTTGAACACGCCGTCGGGCAGTCCGGCTTCCTTTAACAGTTCCGCCATGCGGATCGAAGCCGAAGGCACTTTCTCCGAGGGCTTGAGGATGAAGGTATTGCCGCAGGCGATCGCCATCGGGAACATCCACAGCGGCACCATCGCCGGGAAATTAAACGGCGTGATGCCGGCGCACACGCCCACGGGCTGGCGCAGGGTGTGGGTGTCCACCGCGGTGCCGACGTTCTCCGAGTATTCGCCCTTGAGGAGCTGCGGAATGCCGCAGGCGAACTCGACCACTTCCATGCCGCGCTGCACCGAACCCATGGCATCGGGCAGTGTCTTGCCATGTTCTTCGGTGATCAGCACCGCCAGCTGTTTTTGATTTTGTTGCAGTAAGGCTAAAAATTTCTGCATCACGCGGGCACGTCGCAATATCGACGCATCTCGCCATTCGGGCAGCGCGGCCGCAGCGGCCTTGACCGCTGCGTCGATGACCGAGACGTCGCAATACGGCACCCGCTTCGTCACCTGGCCGGTGGCGGGGTTGTACACCTCTCCCATGCGAGCCTGCGGCACCACGGCCTTGCCGTTGATCCAGACTGGTACGGTAGCGAGCTTCAGTTCGGCGGGCTTGTTCATAGCGTTTCCTTAAGCTTTTCTCCTGCCCCTATTGTTGCAGTGAAGGCCGCGCGCGTCACTGCCTTTTCGCTTTCCGTCAGCGCGAGCAGCGGCCGGCGCACGCTGCCACCGGCCTGCCCGAGCAGCTCCTGCCAGTATTTCTGGTGCGCGGCAGCTTTTCCCGGAGGGCGCGTCGATTTCAGGGCGCGCCGTACCGGATCGAGGCTCGCGTGCACCGCGCGTGCTTGCGCAGCTTCGCCGCGAAACGCGAGCTCGGTGTACTCGTGCATGCGGCGGTCGGTCGCCGTTTGCAGCAGGTACGGCGGCGTGGAACACAGGTACACCTGCCAGCCGAGCTCGAGGATGTTGTCGAGCCACTCCTCCTCGTTCGAGGTGCTGACGATGAGGCGCTCGCCCGCCATGCGCGTCAGCGCGGCATAGGTCTCGCGCGGCACGCTGTACTTGATCGCGACCACGTTCGGGATCTCCGCGAGGCGCAGGCACAACTCGGGCTTGAGCAGGTAGCCGCAATCGGGCGGCTGGTTCCACAGCACCACGCCGATGTCCACCTGCGCCGCGATGTGGCGGTAGTATTCGTAGAGCGTGTCGTCGCTGTGCGCGCCAAAGTAGAGGAGCGGCGTGTGCACGACGATGTGGCCGGCGCCGATGGCCTGCGCGTGTTTCGCCAGCTCCGCCACCGTGTCCATGCTCTGGTCGGAGCAGGACACCATGACGCCGGCTTTGAACGCGGCGGCTTCTTCGACCGCGATCTGCGCCGTGCGCTTGCGTTCCGCCATCGTCATCGAGCCGAATTCGCCCTGCTTGCCATTCACGAACAAGCCCCGGATGCCGAGCGGCCCATACCAGTGCCGCAGGTTGCGCCGCCAGCCCTCCTCGTCCAGCGAAAGATCGGCGTGAAACGGCGTCAGCGTCGCCGCCCAGATGCCGCGCAATTTCTCACGCGCTGTCGCCTTTGCTTTGCTTTGCGTCATTTGCCCGGGTGCAGCGTACCGCAGCGCTTGCAGGTGCGGCGCGCGGTGTCGGCGTGGAAGGCGTCGAAGGCTTTGGGCAGCGCCGTGCCGAGGTCGGCGACGTGCGCCTCGACCCGGTGCAGCAGTTGGTGGCAGTTGGCGCAGAACCACTCGAAGCCATCGAGCAGGTTTGCGGGCCGCGTACGCTCCACCAGCAGGCACAGGCTCCCGGCTTCGGGCCGCTGCGGCGAATGGCGCACGTGCGGCGGCAGGAGGAAAATTGCGCCCTCCTCGAGGTCCACGCGCCGCGGACCTTCCGCGGTCATGATCGACAGGTAGGCGTTGCCCTTGAACTGGTAGAAAAGTTCCTCGAGCGGATCGTCGTGGTAATCGTGCCGCCGGTTCGGCCCGCCGACCACCGAGACGATGAAGTCGGTGTCCTGCCAGAGCTGCTGGATGCACACCGGCGGCTGCAGCTTGTCCTTGCGTTCCTCGATCCAGGCGTCGAACCGGATCGCCTTGAGGATGCCGTGGAGGTTGATGGGTTTGTGGAATTCGGCTGACATCCGCTGCGCTCCGACTGGGTCAGGCGACAGTCTAGCCTGACAATAACGGGGTGAGCGCCCCACTGGTCCCCGCCCGCCTCGCCTTCGCCGCCGGCGGCACGCCGTATTCGGCGGCCTATGACGACGTGTACCACAGCGCCGAAGGCGGCCTCGCGCAGGCGCAGCACGTATTCCTGCAGGGCAACGGCCTGCCCGAACGCTGGCGCGGGCGGCGCCAGTTCACGATCCTCGAAACCGGTTTCGGTTTCGGGCTCTCCTTTCTCGCCACCTGGCGCGCCTGGCGCGACGATCCGCAGCGCTCTGAGCGCCTGCATTTTGTTTCAATCGAGAAGCATCCATTCCAAGCTGGCGATCTCGCCGTTCTTCTCAAGGAATTTCCCGACCTGAACGACAAATTCATTTCCCAATGGCCTGTTCTCGTCCCGGGAATGCATCGCCTGGAATTGGAAAACGGCAAAGTCATCCTGACGCTGTTTCTCGGCGACGTCGCGGACGGACTGCCGCAACTGTCGCTCGCGGCGGACGCCATCTTCCTCGACGGCTTCGCGCCGGCGAAGAATCCGGCGATGTGGGAACCGCGCCTCCTGCGCCACCTCGGCAGGCTCGCCGCGCCCGGCGCCACGCTCGCGACCTGGAGCGTTGCGGCTGCAGTGCGATCGGCGCTGGAAGGGGCTGGATTTGCGGTTGAGAAAGTCGCCGGGTTTGGAACAAAGAAAGAGATGTTGCGTGGACGTATCGCCAGGAACGTACGAACAAACTTCATTCAACCCACGTCATCCGCTATCGTCATCGGCGCGGGTGTGGCCGGCGCGGCGGTGTCCGAACGCCTCGCGTCCCGCGGCTGGAATGTCACAGTCATCGAACGGCACGGCGGACCTGCGGAGGAAGCCTCCGGCAATCCGGCCGGGATCTTCCACCCCATCGTCTCGCCGGACGACAGCCGGTTCGCCCGATTCACGCGCGCCTCGTTTCTTTTCCTGCTGCATCACTGGGGAAATCTCGACCGCCTGGAATGGCAGCGCTGCGGCGTGCTGCAGCTTGCGCGCGACGCAAGGGAACGCGAATCGCAGCAGCGCGCGCTGGCGACGCTCGGCTACCCGGCGCGCTACGCGCAGTTCGACGCCGCGAAGGGCGGTATCTGGTTTCCTGAAGCCGGCTGGGTCAAGCCGCGCAAGCTTGTTGAATGTTTGCTTTCCCGTGTTGAATTGCAGAAGCATTTCGAACGGGAAGTTGCTTCTCTTTCCCGTGAAGGAAACGATTGGAATGCGAAGGACAACCAGGGCAAAGTCATTGCTTCCGCCCCTGTCGTCGTGCTTGCCAACGCGGCGGATGCCCTGCGCCTCTCGCCTCAACCCGAGGTCAGGCTGCGGTGCATTCGCGGCCAGTTGACGCTGGTACCGGCGATCGCGGGACTCGATCATGTCCTGCTGCGCGGCGGCATGGTGCTGCCCGGCATCGACGGCGTCTCGCTCGCAGGCGCGAGCTACGACATCGACGACGAGGACCCGCAACTGCGCACGGACAGCCACGCGGGAAACCTGGAGCGGCTGGAACAAATACTGCCGGGAGCGGCGCGCGGGCTGGATCTGGCGAAGCTGGACGGCCGCGTCGCGTTCCGCGCCGTGGTGCGCGACCGGCTGCCGATGGTCGGGCCGTTGAGCGGCGGGTTGTTTGGTGCCTTCGCTTACGGTTCGCGCGGCTTGCTCTGGGCGAGTCTGGCGGGAGAAATCATTGCCAGCATGCTCGAAGGCGAACCGCTGCCCGTAGAGAGAAATCTTGCGGCTGCGGTTGATCCCGGGCGCTTCGCGCTCAGGGCGGCCAGAAAAAGAGTTACCAGCGCTCCAGCTTGATGTCGTCGTAGGACGCGGGCTGCGAGATCGGCTCGATGTGGGTGAGCGTGATTGCGTTCGGGATCAGCGAGCGGATGCGTTCCTCGATTTCCTCGGAGAGCTGGTGCGCGCGGTCCACCGGCCAGGCATCGGGCACCAGCAGGTGGAAGGAGATGAAGCGCCGCGCGCCGGCCTGGCGCGTGAGAAGGGCGTGGAAATCGATGCCGTAGCGCGGTCGGTATTCGGCGAAGATCTTCTCGATCGTCGCGCGCTCGGCTTCGGGAATCGCCGCATCGAGCAGGCCCGAGAAGGAGCGGCGCATCAGCACCGCTCCGGTCCAGACGATGTGGATTGCCACCGCAAGCGCGACCAGCGCATCGAGTATCAGCCACCCGGTGGCCGCCACCAGCGCCACGCCGGCAATGACGCCGGCCGAGGTCCAGACGTCGCTCATGAGGTGGCGGCCGTCGGCCTCCAGCGCGATGCTGTGCATGCGCTGACCCGCCTTGATGAGGAGCAGGCCGATGCCCAGGTTGATCACGCTCGCCGCCGCCGACAGCGCGATGCCGAGCAGCGGCGCCTCGATTGGCTGTGGCGAAGTGAGCCGCGGCACGGCGGCGTAGGCGATGCTGACAGCGGCGAAGACGATGAGGGCGCCCTCGATGCCGCTCGCGACGTACTCGGCCTTGAAACGCCCGTAGGGGTGCGCCGCGTCGGGCGGCGCGGCGGCGAGGCGCAGCATCGACAGCGCGAGCAGCGCCGCGGCGAGGTTGATCAGCGATTCGAGTGCGTCCGAGAGCAGTCCCACCGAGCCGGTGGCCTGCCAGGCCAGCGTCTTGAGCGCCAGCGTGGCAAGTGCCGCGGCGACGGAGAACCAGGCGTAGTGCTCGAGCGGGCGCTCGGCCACGCGCGCCTAGCCTGTCCGCAGGATCGCGGGGCTTGCCTCCATCACATCCTTCAGCCCGCACAGGGCCATCGTCACGTCGAGCTCCTTCTGGATGATCTCCAGCGCCTGCGTCACGCCGGCTTCACCGCGCGCGCCCAGGCCCCAGGCGAAGGCCTTGCCGATCATGGTCCCCTTCGCCCCCAGCGCCAGCGCCCGCAGCACGTCCTTTCCGGACTGGATGCCGCCGTCGAGGAGCACCTCGACCTTGTCGCCGACCGCCTGCACGATTTCCGGCAGCGCACGGATCGAGGACACCGTACCGTCGAGTTGCCGCCCGCCGTGGTTGGAGACCACGATGGCGTCCGCCCCCGCGGCCGCGGCCAACTTCGCATCCTCCACATCGAGGATGCCCTTGAGTATCAGCTTGCCGCCCCAGCGCTCCTTCACCCAGGCAACGTCGTTCCAGCTCAAGGTCGGGTCGAACTGGCCCGCGATCCACTGCGACAGCGTCAGCAGGTTGTCGGCGCCCTTGATCTGCCCTTCGAGGTTGCCGAACGATTTTCTTTTGCTTTGCAATACATTGAACGTCCAGGAAGGCTTGCAAAGCACATCGAAAAGATTCGCCAGCGTCAGCTGCGGTGGCACGGTAAGGCCGTTCTTGATGTCGCGGTGGCGCTGGCCCTGGATCTGCAGGTCGAGCGTGAGCACCAGCGCGGAGCACTTCGCCGCCTTGGCGCGGTCGATGAGCGAGGCGGCGAAGCCGCGGTCGCGAAAGACATAGAGCTGGAACCAGAACGGCTTCTGCACGGCGCCCGCCACGTCCTCGATGGAGCAGATCGACATGGTGGAAAGCGTGAAAGGAATGCCGAATTTCTCCGCCGCGCGCGCGCCAAGGATTTCGCCGTCGGCCCAGTTCAGGCCGGTGAGGCCGACCGGCGCGATCGCCACCGGCATGGTGATTTCCTGCCCGAGCATGCGGCTGCGGGTGGAACGATGGTCGACGTTGATCGCCACGCGCTGGCGGAATTTGAGCGCGTCGAGGTCGTTTTTGTTCGCCGCGAGCGTGCCTTCGTCGTAGGAACCGCGATCGACATACTCGAAGATCGCTTTTGCCACGCGCTTTTTCGCCAACAGGCGCAGATCTTCGATATTGGTGATCACCGGCATGGGTCCCAGTGTTTCACATCGTGGGATACAATGCCACCCCCGTGCCAGCCGCCAAGAGCGAACAGAAGAACCCGATCCAGGTCATCGCGCGCATGATGAAGCTGCTCGACGTGCTCGCCGCGCATCCGGAGCCCCTGGGCCTGAAGCAGGTCGCGCAGTACACCGGCCTGCACCCTTCCACCGCGCACCGCATCCTTTCGGCGATGTCGGCGGACCGCATCGTCGACCGCGTCGAGCCGGGCAGCTACCGCCTCGGCATGCATCTATTGGAGCTGGGCAACCTCGTCAAGTCGCGCATCAACGTGCGCGAGATGGCGCTGCCGGTAATGCGCGAACTGCACGCCCAGATCGGCGAAACCGTCAACCTCTCGGTGCGCCACGACGACGAGATCGTCTATGTCGAGCGCACTTCCTCGGGCCGTTCGGCGATGCGCGTGGTGCACGTCATCGGCGCGCGCGCCGCGCTGCACATCACCGCGGCGGGCAAACTGTTCCTGCTCGAGGAAGGTTTCGCGAAATTGCGCGAGTATGCCAAG
The DNA here is from genome assembly GCA_005240145.1 of Nitrosomonadales bacterium. Classification (GTDB taxonomy): domain Bacteria; phylum Pseudomonadota; class Gammaproteobacteria; order Burkholderiales; family SG8-39; genus RBG-16-66-20. The sequence goes on from SBAS01000054.1 coordinate 29,093, forward strand.
CGCACGGGACTGGCCGCGCATACAAAGAACACGCTCAGCACCCTGCCGCTCCTTGAGCGCGAACTCGAGCGCATCCAGCGCCAAGGCTGGGCCACCGATGCCGAAGAGGCCAAACTGGGCGTGCGCTGCGTCGCGGCGGCGGTGCGCGACGATGCCGGCGTGCTCATCGCGGCGCTGTCGATCTCCTCGCCCGCCGAGCGCATGAAGCCGACCTGGGGGCCGCTGGTGAAGGAATCGGCCGAGCGCATCGGACACGCCGTCGGCCACCGCAAGGACGGCACGCGGATTGGGGCGGCTTAAGTCCTTACCAGTCTTGGCGTGTTCAGACACTTCGGTTGATTCGCCAGCACTGTTCGGTCATGTCGGTTGTGAACATCCGCATCGTCGGCAGATTTGCCTACTATGTCGCATCCGACATACACTCCCGACGCGCGGAAAGCTGACAAGCCGCTCGTGTGGCTGCACGGCGAGGTGAAATCCCCGCCGTTTTCGCCCGCCGCGCGCATCGAGGCAGGCGTGCTACTGCGGCGTCTGCAGCGCAGCGAGCTGCTCGCCTTGCCGCATAGCCGTCCTATGCCGGGTATCGGCAAGGGCTGCCACGAATTGCGGCTTGTCGATGAGACGCGCACCTGGCGAATCGTATACGGCATTCAGGCCGAAGCGATCGTGATTCTGGAAGTGTTTTCGAAGACTACGCGGGCGACCCCGGTCGCCATTCTGCGGATCTGCCGCAAACGCCTGGAGCAGTACCGGTTGGCTTTACTGGGAAAGGAGTCGAAACGATGAAAGCGAAGAAGCTGAAGCGCCTGCAAGCGGCGGGCTGGAAGTCCGGCTCGGCGGCGGAATTTCTCGGGCTGAGCGAGCCTGAAGCGGCGCTGGTCGAGCTCAAGCTAGCGCTCGTGGACGCAGTGCGCAGGACACGCCAGAAGCGGGGCATGTCTCAGATCGACCTCGCGCAGCGAATGCACTCCAGCCAGTCGCGCATCGCCAAGATCGAGGCCGGCGACGCCAGCGTGTCGCTGGACCTGATTGTGCGGGCGCTCATCGCTGCCGGCGCAAGCCGCAAGGAAGTGGAGCAGGCGTTCGTCGCGATGGGCTAGGGACCAGATGCGAACGCTGTCTCGGGCGATAGCGCCGAAGTCTGCGCGCCATTTTCTTCAGGCGGCCACGAGTCCATGCAACGAAAACAATCCCTTCGGATCCAGCCAGACCTTTTCGCCTTTGAAGCCCGCGCTCGCCGCCAGTGCGCGAAAGCCGTCGATCGAGTACTTGTACGAATTCTCGGTGTGGATCGATTCGCCGGTATCGAATGAAAAGCGGTGCTTGCCGACCTTCACGCTCTGGCGCACGAGCGAGACGAGGTGCATCTCGATGCGGCCCAGCGCGGCGTTGTAGAAGGCATAGTGGCGGAAGCGGCGCAGCTTGAAATCGCCGCGCAATTCGCGGTTGATGCGCGCCAGCAGGTTGAGGTTGAACGCCGCGGTGACGCCCTTCGCGTCGTTATACGCGGCGTGCAGCACGTTGGCGTCCTTTTTCAGGTCCACGCCCACCAGCATCGCGCTGCGCGCGCCCACTTGCTTGCGCGTCATGCGCAGGAAGGTCTGCGCCTCGTCGGGCGTCAGGTTGCCGATGGTCGAGCCCGGGAAATACACCACGCGCCGGCCCCTGGCCTGCGCCATGGGAAGCTTCAGCGGTCGCGAGAAATCGCCGTGCACCGCAAGGACGTCGAGCCACCTGAAGCGGCGGTGCAGCTTTGCGGCCGCCTTGCGCAACGCGTCGTTGGAAATATCCACCGGGATGTAGGCCGCGGGCCGCAGCGCCTCGATCAGCAGCGGCGACTTGACGCTTTCGCCGCTGCCGTACTCGATCAGGGTGCTGCGCGGGCCGGCAAAGCGCACGATCGCGCCCAGGTGCGCGCGTGTAAGCGCGATTTCGGCGCGCGTCGGGTAATACTCCTTCAGCCGGCAGATCGCCTCGAACAGGCGGCTGCCGTTGGCGTCGTAGAAGCACTTCGGGGGCAGGGACTTCTGCGGCAGCGACAGGCCGGCGATGACGTCTTCGCGGAAACTGTCCGCGGGAACGATCGAAACGGAAAACCGCAGCGTTCCTAGCCGCGCGGTGCCACGGGGGCGTGCGTTTCGAGCCACTTTTTGATGCGGTTGGCGTCGCCCACGCGCGAGAGCTTGCCCCAGGAGTCGAGCAGCACCACGATGACTTCGCGCGACTGCAGGCGCACGCGCATCACCAGGCAGCGCCCGGCTTCGCTGATGTAGCCGGTCTTGGACAGGCCGATGTCCCAGTGGACGCTGCGCACCAGGCCGTTGGTGTTGCGGTAGCCGAGCGGCCGGCCAGCGGCCATCACGGTGGCGCTGTCGCGGGTCGAATACTGGCGGATGAGGGGATATTCATGCGCGGCGGCAACCAGGCGCGCGAGGTCGTGCGCGGTGGAGACGTTGCCCGAGGACAGCCCGGTCGGGTCGACGAAGCGGCTGTCGTGCATGCCCAACGCCACCGCCCTTGCATTCATCGCCGCGACGAAAGCGCTCAGGCCGCCCGGATAGGTGCGCACGAGCGATGCCGCGGCGCGGTTCTCCGAGGACATGAGGGCGAGCAGCAGCAGTTCGTCGCGCGTCAGCACCGTTCCCGGCCGCAGCCGCGAGCGCGTGCCCTTCAGGTGGTCGTAGTCCTCGTCGCTGATCGCGACGCGCTGGTCCATGTTCAGGCCCGCATCGAGGATCACCATCGCCGTCATCAGCTTGGTGATCGAGGCGATCGGCAGCACCATGCCCTGGTTCTTCGCGATCAGCGTTTCGCCGCTCGCGGCGTCCTGCACCAGCGCGACGGCGGAGCGCAGGAAGACTTCGTCGGATTTCTTGCCGTTTTTCTTTTCCCCGGCCCGCATCTCTCCTGCCTGCGCGAAACCGACGCTCAGCGCGAATACCGCCGCCAGCGCGACCAGCGCGACGATTTTTTCCAGGTGGTGCAGGCTGCGTTCCCCGTTTTGCATGCCGCTCAACTCATGAAAGACGCGCGAGTGTAGCTGAACAAAAGGCAAATATGCAAACAAAATAAGGCCCTAGCGGCCTTAGTTAACACAAGTTCAAGCAGACTTGGCCTGTTCCAGTACGGCCTCGGCCTGCGCTGCCTGCTGCTGCAGCGCCCACATGCGGGCGTATTCGCCGTCCGCGGCGAGTAATTCCCGGTGCGTGCCGCGCTCGACGATGCGGCCATGGCTGAGCACCAGGATGGTGTCGGCGTCCATGACGGTCGAGAGCCGGTGCGCGATGACCAGCGTGGTGCGGCCAACCGAAATTCTCTCCAGCTCGGCCTGGATCGCCTTCTCCGCCTTCGAGTCGAGTGCGGAGGTCGCCTCGTCGAAAATCAGGATGTGCGGGTTCTTCAGCAGCGCGCGCGCGATCGCCACGCGCTGCCGCTCGCCCCCGGAGAGCTTGAGCCCCCGTTCCCCGACCATGGTGTCGTACTTGGCGGGCAGCGTAAGGATGAAATCGTGGATGTGCGCGGCGCGCGCCGCCTCCTCCACCTCCGCTGCGCTTGCCGCGGTGCGACCGTAGTGGATGTTGTAGCGGATGCTGTCGTTGAACAGCACCGTGTCCTGCGGCACGATGCCGATGGCGCCGCGCAGGCTGATCTGCCTGACGTCCCGGATATCGACACCGTTGACCAGGATCTGGCCATCGGAAACGTCGTAGAAACGGAACAGCAGCCGCGCGAGCGTTGATTTGCCGGAACCGGAGTGCCCCACCACCGCGACGCGCTTGCCGGCCGGAATGGTGAAGCTGACGCCCTCGAGTATTTTTCTGGTTGGTTCATAAGAGAAGTTCACATTCAGGAACTCGACTTCGGCGGGGCCCGATGGCAAGTCGGGCGCGCCCGGCCGGTCGTCGACTTCGCGGTTCTCGCCCAGTAGGCGGAACATTTTTTCCATGTCCATGAGCGACTGCTTGATTTCGCGGTACACCATGCCGAGGAAGTTGAGCGGGATGTAGAGCTGGATCAACAGGGCGTTGACCAACACCAGGTCGCCCAACGTCAGCGCACCCGAAGTCACGCCGCCCGCGGCAAGGAACATGAGCGCGGTCACCGCCGCGGCAATGATCAGGCTCTGGCCGATATTGAGCAGGCCGAGCGAAGACTCGAAGCGCACCGCCGCGTCCTCGTACTTGCGCAGGTTCTTGTCGTAGCGCTTCGCCTCGAACTCCTCGTTGCCGAAGTACTTCACCGTCTCGTAGTTGAGCAGGCTGTCGATGGCGCGCGTGTTGGCGCGCGAGTCGAGTTCGTTGGCGCGGCGCCGGATCTCGATGCGCCACTCGGTCACCGTGATGGTGAAGCCGATATAAATCACCACCGCGCCGAAGGTGACCGCGGCGAAGCGCCAGTCGAACTTGGAGAGCAGCACGGCGGCCACCAGGGCGAATTCCAGGATCACCGGAATGATCGAAAACAGCAGGTAGGAGAGCAGCGTCGAGATGCCGCGCGTGCCACGCTCGATGTCGCGCGTCATGCCCCCGGTCTGGCGGTCGAGGTGGAAGCGCAGCGACAGGCCGTGCAGGTGGCGGAATACGTTCAGCGCCACGCGCCGGATCGCGTGTTGCGTCACGCGCACGAACACCACGTCGCGCAGCTCGCCAAAGAGCGTGGTCGAGAAGCGCACCAGGCCGTAGGCCGCGAGCAACGCCACCGGCACCGCGACCACCGCGAGCTTGGGGTCCAGACCGTCGACAATTTCCTTCATGATGAGCGGCACGCCGACGTTCGCCAGCTTCGCCGTCACCAGCAGCGTCAGCGCGAGCAGCACGCGCCAGCGGAAATCCCACAGGTAGGGCAGCAGGACGCCGACCGAGCGCCACTCGCCGCCGCGTTGCGCCGCAACGGGCGCCGAGCCGTGATGAGCGTGGGCTGACATGGGGAGGGCGATTCTAACTGCGCGCGCAATGCGACGACCCTTGACGCCGCGGGCCCAACCCCCTATAATTCAAACGTTCGTTTGAATCAGGAAATCCTGCCCTAGGAAACCTTCATGAGCCTGCGTGCCGTCAAACCCCCGCACGAAACCCGTACCCGAATTCTGGATGCCGCCGAAGAGCTTTTCATGCAGCACGGTTTTGGCGGCACCTCGATGCGCCAGCTCACGGCCAGGGCCGGGGTCAACCTCGCCGCGGTCAACTACCACTTCGGCTCCAAGGACGCTCTCGTCGAGGCGGTGTTCCGGCGCCGGCTCGATGCCATGAACTCAGCACGCATCGCCGAGCTCGACCGGCTGGAGAAAGCTTCTGCCGGCCCTCTCTCGCCTGAAGCGATCATCCGCGCTTTCGTCGGCGCGAGCCTGCGCATGATCGAGGATGCGAAATGCGGCGGCCGCAACTTCATCCGCCTGCTCGGGCGCACCTACACCGACCCGCACAAACAGATTCGCGCGCTCATCGGCCAGCTCTACGCGCCCGCCATGGAGCGCTTCAAGAACGCGTTCGAGCGCTCGCTGCCGCAAATGCCGCGCGACGAACTGGTCTGGCGCATCCACTTCATGTTCGGCACGCTCGCCTACACGCTCGCCGCCACCGACACGGTGCAATTGATCGCGGGGTGCAAGCCGGAGGATCGCTACGACGCGCGCCTGCTGGAGGCGCGGCTGACCGCATTTCTTGCCGCGGGGCTGCTGGCGCCGCTGCACGACGCCGCAGACGTCAAAAAAGCTGCCTGATCAGTTTGCTGCTTTAGGAGGAGGTTCCATGCTGGATATCGCCATCTTTGCCGCTGCCACCATCGCGGTCCTGCTGCTGCTCGCCTTCTTCCAGGCACCGATCCTGCTCTGGACCGTCGCCTCAGGCCTGATGCTCGCCACCTGGGCGGCGGCGCTGGAATTTTCGGCGCAGACCAACGCGGTGCTGTTTTTCCTCTTCATCCTGATCGCGCCCGTGCTGGCCGTGCCGGCAGTGCGCCGGCGCCTCGTGAGCGACCACGTGCTCGCGATTTTCCGCCGCATCCTGCCCGACATGTCGCAGACCGAAAAGGAAGCCATCGACGCGGGCACGGTGTGGTGGGACGCGGATCTCTTTTCGGGCAAGCCCGACTGGAACAAGATGCTGGCGATCCCCGCGCCGAAGCTCTCGGCCGAGGAACAGGCCTTCCTCGACGGGCCCTGCGAGGAAGTCTGCGCCATGACCAACGACTGGGAGGTCACGCACGAGTACTACGACCTGCCGCCCCAGGTCTGGCAGTACGTGAAGGACAAGGGTTTCCTCGGCATGATCATCCCGAAGCAGTATGGCGGCCTGGGTTTCTCGGCCATCGCGCACTCGGCGGTGATCATGAAGCTCTCGACGCGCTCCAACGCGCTCGGCGTCAGCGTCATGGTGCCCAATTCGCTCGGGCCGGCCGAACTGCTGCTGCACTACGGCACCGACGAACAAAAGCACCACTACCTGCCGCGCCTTGCCAAGGGCATCGACGTCCCCTGCTTCGCGCTCACCAGCCCCGAGGCGGGCTCGGATGCGGCCTCGATTCCCGACTACGGCGTGGTGTGCAAGGGGATGTATCAGGGCAAGGAAGTGCTCGGCATGCGCGTCACCTGGGACAAGCGCTACATCACGCTCGGACCCGTGGCGACGCTACTGGGCCTTGCTTTTCGACTTTACGATCCAGAGCATTTGCTTGGAGAAAAAGCGGATCTCGGCATTACCTGTGCTCTCGTTCCGACCAGCCATCCCGGCGTAGTGATCGGCCGGCGCCACCTGCCGCTCAACGCGGTGTTCCAGAACGGCCCCAACTCCGGCAAGGATGTGTTCATGCCGATCGACTGGATCATCGGCGGCAAGGATTACGCCGGCAAGGGCTGGATGATGCTGATGGGCTGCCTGGCGGCGGGCCGCTCGATCTCGCTGCCGACCTCTTCGGTGGGCGGTGCGAAGGGCCTGGCGCGCGTCACCGGCGCCTACGCGCGCGTGCGCAGCCAGTTCAAGACGCCGATCGGCAAGCTCGAAGGCGTGGAGGAAGCGCTCGGCCGCATCGCCGCCAACTGCTACATGATGGACGGCGTGCGCATCATGACCGCGGGTGCGGTGGATCTGGGCGAGAAGCCGGCGGTGATCTCGGCGATCGCCAAGTACCACATGACCGAGCGGGCGCGCCAGATCGTGGACGACTCGATGGACATCCACGGCGGCAAGGGCATTTGCCTGGGGCCCAACAACTGGGTCGGCCGCGGCTACCAGGTGATCCCGGTAGGCATCACGGTGGAAGGCGCCAACATCCTGACGCGGACGCTCATCATCTTCGGCCAGGGCGCGATCCGCTGCCATCCGTACGTGCTGCGCGAGATGCGCGCCGCCAAGGAAATGCAGGGCGCGGCCGCCTCGATCGAATTCGACGACGCCTTCACCTCGCACATCGGCCACACCCTCTCGAACGGCGTGCGCACCTTCGTGCACGGCATCACGAGCTCACGCCTGGGGCAGGTGCCGCGCAACGGCGCGCCCGAGACGCGGCACTACTACCGCTTCGCTTCGCGCCTCGCGGCCGCGTTCGCCTTCCTTTCCGATGTCTCGATGCTGGCGATGGGCGGGGCACTCAAGCGCAAGGAAAAAATCTCCGGGCGCCTCGGCGACGTGCTCTCGATGCTGTACCTCGTCTCGGCGACGCTCAAGCACTACGAGGACCAGGGGCGCCAGAAGGAAGACATCCCGCTGATCCGCTGGGTGGTGCGCGACCTGCTCTACGCCGCGCAGGAGGCGATCGACCAGATCCTTTCCAACTTCCCCATCAAGTCGGTGGCGACGCTGCTGCGCTGGACCATCTTCCCGCTCGGCATGTCGTTCCGCCCGCCTCTCGATTCGCGCAACCACGAGTGCGCGAAGATCGTGCTCGAGCCGGGCGCGACGCGCGACCGCCTCACCGACGGGATCTACGTCGGCACGGGCGAGAGCGACCCCACCGGTGTGCTGGAGGCGGCGTTCCTCGCCACCATCGCCTGCGAGCCGGTGGACGAGAAGCTGCGCAGGGCCGTGAAGAAGGGACAAATCGTTCCGCAGCCCGGTGTTGATCTGGGAAATCTGGGAATACAAAACGGGATAATCAGCGCGGAGGAACTTGCCCTCTGGCAGCGCAAGGAAGCGCTGCGCAGGAACGTCATCAAGGTGGACGATTTCCCGCAGGACTTCGGCCGCGCCGAGCTGGCGGCGAAATTCGCCCAGAAAACCCACGCAGCAAAGGCAGCCTGACATGGACGCAAAGCCGCGCAGTCAACCCATCTACGTCGTCGACGGCGCGCGCACGCCGTTCCTGAAAGCGAAGAACCGCCCCGGCGTCTTTTCCGCGGGCGACCTCGCCACCCAGGCCGGCAAGACCCTGCTCGCGCGGCAGAAGTTCGCCCCGCAGGACCTGGATGAAGTCATCCTCGGCTGCGCCGCGCCGTCGGTGGATGAAGTCAACATCGGCCGCGTCGTGGCGCTGCGCATGGGCTGCGGCCAGAAGGTCCCGGGCTGGACCGTAATGCGCAACTGCGCCTCGGGCATGCAGGCGCTCGATTCGGGCATCAACAACATCCTCGCCGGGCGCTCGAACCTCGTGCTCGCGGGCGGCGTGGATGCGCTTTCGCGCGCCCCCTTGCTTTACAACGACAAGATGGTGAACTGGTTCTCTGATCTTGCTTCTTCTCGCTCTACCTCCGGAAGACTTTCGACATTTTCCAAACTCCCCTTCAAGTCCCTGCTTGCCCCCGTGATCGGGATCATGAAGGGCCTCACTGATCCGATGGTCGGCCTGCTCATGGGCCAGACGGCGGAGAACCTCGCGCACCGGTTCGGCATAACGCGCGAGCAGATGGATGCTTTTTCGGTTAGATCTCATAAAAGAGTGGTCGCTGCCCAGGATGCCGGCCACCTCGCTGCAGGCGGCGGCGAAGTCGAGGCGCTCTACGACGCGAAGGGCGAAACCTACACTCTGGACGACGGCGTGCGGCGCGATTCGTCGCTGGCGAACCTGGCGAAGCTCAAGCCCTTTTTCGACCGCAAGTACGGCAACGTCACGCCCGGTAACAGTTCGCAGATCACCGACGGCGGGGCCTGGCTTATTCTTGCTTCTGAATCTGCAGTTGCTAAATTTGGTCTAAATCCGATCGGCAGGATCCTCGACTCGCAATGGGCCGGCCTCGACCCGGCGCAGATGGGCCTGGGGCCCGTGCACGCGGCCACCCCGATCCTGAAGCGCCACGGCCTCAAGCTTGACGGCGTCGACTACTGGGAAATCAACGAAGCCTTCGCCGCGCAGGTGCTGGGCTGCCTTGCTGCGTGGAAGGACGAGAAATACTGCAAAGAGCAACTGGGCCTCGATGGCGCTCTCGGCGTCATGGATGAGGAAAAACTCAACGTGGATGGCGGTGCCGTAGCGCTCGGCCATCCCGTGGGGGCCTCCGGCGCGAGAATCGTTCTGCACATGTTGAAGCTCCTGAAAAGGAAGAATGCAAAGCGGGGCATGGCCTCGATCTGCATCGGCGGCGGCCTCGGCGGGGCCATGTTGGTTGAGTCAGCATAAAAAGGGAGACCCGTGGACCGCGCTCAAACGATCTACAAGCACTGGCGGCACGAGCAGGACGCGCAGGGCCTCGTCTGGCTCACCTTCGACAAGCAGGGCGAGTCGGCCAACACCTTCTCGCGCGAGGCGCTGCAGGAGCTTTCCAGCGCGCTCGACGAGATCGCTGCCGCAAGACCGAAAGGCGCGATCATCCGCTCGGCCAAGGACAGTTTCATCGCCGGCGCGGATGTCGAGGAGTTCACGCGTTTCAAGTCGCCCGAGGAGGCGCTCGCTTTCGTGCGATTAGGCTGGGACGTATTCCAGAAGCTGCGCGACCTGCCATTCCCGACCACCGCCATGGTGAACGGCTACTGCATGGGCGGCGGCTTCGAGCTCTCGCTCGCCTGCAAGTACCGCGTCGCGCTCGACGACCCGAAGACCCGCTTCGCGTTCCCCGAAGTAATGCTCGGCATCATGCCGGCCTGGCACGGCGTGCAATGGCTCCCCAGGCTCATCGGGCCCGTCGCGGCGATGGACCTGATGCTCACCGGCAAGGCGGTCGACGCGAAACGCGGCAAGCGCATGGGCCTGGTGGACCAGGCGGTGCCGCTGCGGATCCTCGAGAACACTGCAAGGATGGTCACGCTGGAGGCACCTGCCGCAAAGGGTTTGGGGGTAGTTCAAGGCCTTTTGAATGGTCCCTTGAAATTCATAGTGGCCAGTCAAGCAAAGAAACAAGTCGCAAAAAAAGCACGGCGCGAACACTACCCTGCGCCCCACGCGATCCTCGAACTGTGGCAGAAGTACGACGGCGACCCGTTCGTCAACCCGTCGGACCCGACGTGCTCGATCAATACGCTGTTCGACCACCCGACGACGAAGAACCTGATCCGCATCTTCTTCCTGCAGGAGAAGATGAAGGGCCTCGCCAAGGGAGTGGATTTCAAGGCCGAACACGTGCACATCGTGGGCGCGGGGGTGATGGGCGGCGACATTGCCGCGATCTGCGCCATGCGCGGCATCACCGTGACGCTGCAGGACACTGCACCCGAGCGCCTGGCACCCGCGGTGAAGCGCGCGGCGAAGCTGTTCCAGCGGCGCCTGCGCGACCCGTTTCGCGTGCGCGACGCGATGGACCGGCTGATCCCCGATGTCGCTGGCGCCGGTGCGGCGAAGGCGGACGTGATCATCGAAGCGATTTTCGAGAACCTCGAAGCCAAGCAGCAGCTGTTCGCGAAGCTCGAGGCCGCGGCCAAGCCCGGCGCGGTGCTCGCGAGCAACACTTCCAGCCTCAAGCTCGCCGACATCGCCGCCAAATTCAAGGATCCGTCGCGGCTGGTGGGGATTCATTTTTTCACTCCGGTTCCGCAAATGATGTTGGTGGAAGTAGTGCATGGAACAAGTACGAACCAAGCGCACGTCAAAAACTCGATCGCTTTCGTGCGCCAGATCGACAAACTGCCGCTGCCGGTGAAGGATGCGCCGGGCTTCCTCGTCAACCGCGTGCTCGGGCCCTACATGCAGAACGCCTTCCGCATGCTCGACGAAGGCGTGAAACCGGAAACCCTCGACGCCGCGATGGAGGAATTCGGCATGCCGATGGGCCCCATCGAGCTGGCCGACACGGTTGGCCTCGACATCTGCCTGCATGCCGGCAAGCAGCTGGCGAAGAAAGACGCCTCGGGCCACGATGCGGAGGCGCCGCAGGTCCTGCTCAACAAGGTGGCGCTGGGACAACTCGGCCGCAAGTCGGGCCAGGGCATCTACCGCTGGGAAAACAACAAGCCGGTCAAGGGCCAGCCCGGCGCCTACGACGACAACCTCGTCCAGGCGCTGGTCCAGCCGTACCTGGATGAAACCAGGGCGGTGTTTGCCGAGGGCATCGTCCCCGACGCCGAGCTGATCGACGCCGGCCTCATCTTTGGCACGGGCTTCGCGCCCTTCCGCGGCGGCCCGCTGAACTACATCGCCGGGCTGAAGAAGTAGCCGCCGCGGTGGGTAAGGCTTCGCACCAGCCGCCCGGACTCGCGCTGCCCAGGGGCAAGGTGCCGGCGCTGCGTGTGGTGCCGATGCCGGCGGATTCGAACCACAACGGCGACATTTTCGGCGGCTGGATCATGGCACAGGTGGACGTCGCCGGCGGCATCGTCGCCGGGCGCCTCGCGCGCGGCCGCGTCGCCACGGTGTCGGTGAATTCCTTCGTCTTCAAGCAGCCGGTGCAGATCGGCGACGTTCTTTCGCTTTATGCCGACGTCGAGCGCATCGGCAACACCTCGATCACCGTGAAGGTCGAGGTCTACGCCGAACGCGGCCGGGAGGAAGCGAAAATCGTGAAGGTGACGGAAGCCGCGCTCACCTACGTCGCCATCGACCTCAAGGGCAAGCCGCGCCCGGTGTCGAAGTAGCTACTTTTTCGCTGCCGCCTTTGCCGCTTCCGTCGCCGCCCTGCGGTCGGCGTTGACCTTCGCCACCGCCGGGCGCTCGCCCAGCATCTTGAGGTAGGGCTTCACCTGCGGAACCTCCTCGAGGACGTCGCGACCGTAAGTGAGCTTGGTGGCGAGCGTCACTACCGGCAGGTGCACCGCCGCGGCGCAATCGGCGAGCGTCATTTCTTTGCCGGCGATGAACGGATCGAATCTTGCGAGCGCCTTCAGCGCGCGGATGCCTTTGGCAAGCTCCTTCTCCGCCCACTGCCTGGTGCCATCGGAAGTCTTGCCGCCGAAGAACGCGCCGTCGTAGAGGCGCCGCGCCACCAGCTCCAGGTGCAGCTCGATGATGGTGACCAGCTCGCGCACCTTGGCGCGCGCGAGCGGCTCCTTCGGCAATAGCGGCTTCTGCGGGTAGGCATCCTCCAGGTATTCGAGGATCACCTCGGATTCGACAATGCGCGTGCCGTCGACTTCCAGGTAGGGCACCTTGCCCATCGGGCTGAGCGCGACGTACTCGGGCTTCTGCGAGGGCTTTATCGTGCTGTCCTCCTCGTAGGGCACGCCCTTCTCCAGCAGGGCGATCAGCACCTTGTTGTGATAGTTGCTGATGCGAAAGCCGCAGACCTTGATCATGACGCTCCCCGAGGAGTCTTTGGTGGCATTATAGGCTGGCCCCATGAGCACGGAACGCCGCGACGGCGCGGACGATCCCGGCATCATCAAAGATCTCGCGCGCGAGACCTCCTACGGCGGTTACCTGCAGCTCGACAAGCTGCTCTCCGCGCAGCAGCCGCGCTCGGCGCACCACGACGAGATGCTGTTCATCATCCAGCACCAGACCTCGGAGCTGTGGATGAAGCTGCTGGTGCACGAGCTCGCGGCGGCGATCGCGCATGTGCGCGCCGACCAGCTCGCGCCGTGCTTCAAGATCCTCGCGCGTGCCAAGCAGGTGCAGCGGCAGTTGTTCGAGCAATGGGCGGTGCTGGAAACGCTCACGCCCACGGAATATGTGCAGTTCCGCGCTGTCCTCGGTCCCGCCTCCGGCCTGCAGTCGCACCAGTTCCGCGCCATCGAGTTCATGCTCGGCAACAAGAACGCGGTTCGCCTGGAACTGCATGCACACGACCGGAAAATAAAAAGTTTCCTGGAAGGGCTTTTGCGGGCTCCAAGCCTCTACGACGAATTCCTGCGCTACCTGATGCGCCGCGGCATGGCGATTCCGGCCGAACGCGCCGAGCGCGACTGGACGCAACCCTACGAGCGCCATCCGGCAGTGGTGCAGGTGTTCAAGCGCATCTACGAGGACCCGGAGAGCCACTGGGCCGAGTACGACATGTGCGAGAAGCTGGTGGACCTCGAAGAAAACTTCCAGCTCTGGCGCTTCCGCCACGTGAAAACGGTGGAGCGCGTGATCGGATTCAAGCGCGGCACCGGCGGCACCGCCGGCGTCGCGTTCCTGCGCAAGACCCTCGAAACGGCGCTGTTCCCGGAACTGCTGGACGTGCGCACGGAAATCGGCACGCGATGAGCGTAATCCCGCGCGGCGAGCCCCTTACCGAGGCGTGGCTGCGCGAGCAGGTCTGGCCGCGGTTTTCGCGCGTACGCACCGAGCATCGCGGCATTTACCTCGCCAACCATTCCCTCGGCCGGCCGCCCGATCGCGTGGCCGCGGACGTCATGCACGCACTGAATGCCTGGTATCGCGCCATGGGCGAGGCCTGGACCGAATGGCAGGCCGCGCGCGAGCGCTTTCGCGCCCTGGTCGCGCAACTGGTCGGCGCCACGCGCGCGGACTGCATCATCCCGAAGACCAGCGCCGGGCAGGGTTTGCGCGCGGTGCTCAACGCGCTCGAAGGCGGCAAGCGCGGCAAGCGCGGCAAGCCGCACGTGGTCGCCTCCGACGGGGAGTTCGATTCGATCGACTTCATCCTGCGCGTGTACCGCGAAAAAGGCCGCATCGAACTGCGGCTCACACCCTGGCGCGACATGTCGGTGGGCAATGCCGACCTGGTAGTGCTTTCCAGCGTCATGTTTCGCTCCGGAGAGCGCGTAGCCAACCTGGGCAAGCTGATCCGCGCCGCGCGCGCCTCCGGCGCGCTGGTGCTGCTCGACGTCTACCATCACGCCGGCGCGCTGCCGTTGGACCTCGCGGCGCTGGAGGTCGATTTCGCCATCGGCGGCAGCTACAAGTACCTGCGCGGCGGGCCCGGCGCCTGCTGGCTGTACGTGCGGCCGGGCCTGGTCGAAACCATGCGCACGCTGGACACCGGCTGGTTTGCCAAGCACGAGCCGTTCGGCTACGAACGCACCGACCCGCCGCAATTCGGCGCGGGCGGCGACGCCTGGCTGGAATCCACGCCGCCGGTGCAGGCGCTGGCGGGGCTGGAAATGACGCTCGAACTCGGCGTCGACCGGCTGCGCGAATATTCGCTCGCGCAGAAACAACTTTTGCACGACTACCTCGCGCGCCAGAACGTGGCGGCAGCTGGAGTTGGCGACGACTTCGGCGCCTTCATCACGGTGACGCACCCGCAGGCGGAAAAGCTGGCGCAGGATCTCGCCGCGCACGGCGTTGTCGCCGACGCGCGCGGCGAGCATCTCAGGCTCTGCCCGGACATCCTCAACTCGGAGGCCGAGCTCGCGCAGGGCGCCGCTGCGCTCGGCGCCCTGCTGGGCGGCTAATTCTTCTTCGTCGCGAGAGCCTCGTCGAGCGTAGTCTGCTCGGCGATCTCCTGCTTGGCGATGGCGTTGCGGTGTACTTCGTCCGGGCCGTCGGCGAAACGCAGCGTGCGCTGGTGCGCGTAGGCGCTGGCAAGGCCGAAATCGTCCGACACACCGCCGCCGCCGTGCACCTGCATCGCCCAGTCGATCACCTGGCAGGCCATGTTGGGCGCCATCACTTTGATCATGGCGATTTCCTTGCGCGCCACCTTGTTGCCGACCGTGTCCATCCTCCAGGCCGCGTGCAGCACCATGAAGCGCGTCGCATCGATCATGATGCGCGCTTCGGCGATGCGCTCGCGCGTCACGCCCTGCTCGGCCACGGTGCGGCCGAAGGCGTGGCGCGCCGTCGCGCGCTTGCACATCTTTTCCAGCGCGCGCTCGGCCACGCCGATCGAGCGCATGCAGTGGTGGATGCGGCCCGGTCCGAGGCGCCCTTGCGCAATCTCGAAGCCGCGCCCTTCGCCAAGGAGGATGCTGGAGACCGGCACGCGCACGTCCTTGAATTCGATCTCCATGTGGCCGTGCGGCGCGTCGTCATAGCCGAACACGTTCAGGTGGCGCAGGATCTTGATGCCGGGCGTAGCCGCGGGCACCAGGATCATCGACTGCTGGCTGTGGCGCGAAGCGTGGTCCGGGTTGGTCTTGCCCATGACGATGTAGATCGTGCAGCGCGGGTCGCCGGCGCCCGAGGACCACCACTTGCGGCCATTGATGACGTATTGGTCGCCCTCCCGCTTCATGTGCATCTGGATGTTGGTGGCGTCCGAGGAGGCCACCGCCGGTTCGGTCATGAGGAAGGCGGAGCGGATCTTGCCTTCGAGCAGCGGGTCGAGCCATTGCCGCTTCTGCTCTTCGCTGCCGTAGCGTTCAATGGTCTCCATGTTGCCGGTGTCGGGCGCGGAGCAGTTGAACACCTCGGTCGACCAGGGCACGCGCCCCATGATCTCGCAGAGCGGCGCGTAATCCAGGTTGGAGAGGCCCTCCGGCACGCGCTTGGAGTGCGGCAGGAACAGGTTCCACAGGCCGGCTTTCCTCGCCTTGGGCTTGAGTTCCTCGATGATCGGCACCGGCTCCCAGCGCTTGTCGCCGCGCGTGTGCGCGTAGTACTTGCCTTCGTTCGGGTAGATGTGCTCGTCCATGAAGGCGAGCAGTTTCTTTTGCAGCTCCTTGGTTCTTGCGCTGTACTCGAAATCCATCACGTGCTCCTTTTCAGAATCTTCTCGACCTGTGCCCAGCCCAGCTCGCCCAACGGCCGGGCGCGGGCGCCCGCCTCGCGCGCATGCTCGCTCGCCGCGGTGCCATCCACGATGCGCCCCGCGATCCCCTGACAGATCGCCGCCAGGCGGAACATGTTGTAGGCCATGTAGTAGTCCCACACCGAAGGCGCGACGCGCTTGCGCCCGGTGCGCTCGAAATAGCGCTCGACGTACTCGCCTTCGGTGGGGATGCCCAGCTCGGCGTGCGGCAGCCCGCCCAGCCCGCGGAACATGGTCGATGGAATGTGCCAGCTCATGCAGTGATAGGAAAAATCCGCCAGCGGGTCGCCCAGCGTGGAGAGTTCCCAGTCGAGGACCGCGAGCAGGCGCGGCTCGGTGGCATGGAACACGGTGTTGTCGAGCCGGTAGTCGCCGTGCACCACCGTGGTCTCGTCGGTTGCCGGGATGTTCTGCGGCAACCAGGCGATCAGCTGGTCCATGGCTTCGATTTTTTCCGTTTCCGACGCCAGGTACTGCTTGGTCCAGCGACCGACCTGGCGCTCGATGTAGCTGCCGGCCTTGCCGAAATCCTCCAGGCCGACCGACCTGTAGTCCACGCTGTGCAGTAGCGCGATGACACGGTTCAATTCGTCCCAGATCGCCGCGCGATCCGCCTTCGGCACGCCGGGCAGCGCCGGGTCCCACAGCACGCGCCCTTCCATGCAATCCATGAGATAGAAGGCGGTGCCGATGACTGCGGGGTCTTCGCACAGCACATAGGGCTTCGCTACCGGAAATCCCACCGAGTGCAGCGCCTTGATGACCTTGAACTCGCGGTCCACGGCGTGCGCCGAGGGCAGGAGCTTGCCCGGCGGTTTCCTGCGCAGCGCGTAATGTCTGCCGCCCGCGCCGATGCGGTAGGTGGGGTTCGACTGCCCGCCCTTGAACTGCTCGATCACGAGCGGTCCGCGAAACCCCTCCATGCGCTGCTTGAGAAATTCCTCCAGGCGCCCCGCGTCGATGCGATGGCGCTCTTCAACTGGCTTTACGCCGATGAACTGGTCGGACATGGGAGGCGCAATCCTAATCTGAAAATGCGCAAAACTGTAAAATTCGCCTTCCATGCGACGAATTCCCGGCACCAGATTCCTCCATTCACCCGGCCCGACGCAGGTTCCGGATGAAGTTCTCAATGCCATGCATCGGCAACCGATGGACCACGGCGACCCGCGGCTCGACGAGGTCATCGCGGCCATCGACGTGGGCATCAAGCGCCTCCTGCAGACGAAGGATGCCGAACTCTACATGTTCGCCTCGAACGGCCATGGCGCCTGGGAAGCGGCGATCGAGAACCTTCTCGCGCCGGGGCAGACGGTCCTCATTCCGGGAACCGGGCATTTCTCCGAGTCCTGGGCGCTGCAGGCCGAGGCGCTCGGACGCCGCGTGATCCGCACGCCGTTTCGCGAAGGCCACCCGATCGACCCTCAGGCCGTCGAGCAGGCCTTGCGAGCCGACGTAGAGCGCGAGATCGTCGCCGTGTTCGCCGTGCACACCGATACGGCGAGCAGCACCACCAGCGACCTGGCCGCACTGCGCGCGGCAATCGACGCCGCCGGCCATCCCGCGCTCTTCGTCGTGGATGTGGTCGCTTCGCTCGCCGCGGCGCCCTTCGCCATGGATGCGATGCGCGTCAACGTTGCAGTGGGAGCGACGCAGAAGGGCCTCATGTCGCCCCCCGGCATGAGTTTCGTCGCCGTCGACCGCCGCGCCGACGAAGTCGCCGCGGGCAACCCCGCGCCGCGCTACTACTGGGACTGGAGCCGGCGCAAAGGCGACCAGAGTTACCGCAAGTTCTGCGGCACGCCGCCGCAGAACCTGTTGTACGGCATCGAGGCCGCCCTCGGGCTGCTGTTTCTCGAGGGAATCGACGCCATCATCGCGCGCCACGCGCAGCTTGCGCGCGCGGTGCACGCGGCGGTCGAGTGCTGGAGCCGCGATGGCGCGGTGATGTTCCATTGCCGCGTGCCCGCAGCGCGTTCGGTTTCGGTCACCACCATCGAAACGCGCGCCGGGATCGATCCGGAAGCCATGCGCACGGTCGCGCGCGAGCGCTTCCAGGTCGCCATCGCCGGCGGCCTCGGGCCACAGGGCGGGCGCGCGTTCCGGATCGGGCACCTTGGGAACCTCAACAGCGCCATGATCCTCGGCTGCCTGGCCGGGGTCGAGGCGGCAATGCAGGTGCAGAAAATACCCTACGGCCGCGGCGGCATGGAGGCGGCGATCACCAGTCTGGGAGGATAGCGAAGATGAAAAACGGCTTTGCAGTAAGCCACAAGACGGGATCGAAATTCGCCAAGCGCGGACTGCGCACCTACTTCGAGTATCGCGATCTGGGCATCAAGCGCGCATCGCGCGGCAAGGTGGTGGCGCACGTGATCCGGGCGCGACCGGGGAAGGCGCCGCACGGCCAATGGCACCGGCACGATTGCAAGCTGCAATTCGTCTACGTGCTCAAGGGCTCGGCGGTGTTCGAGTACGAGGGCGTCGGCAGGGTGAAAATGCGCCAGGGCAGCTGCTTCTACCAGCCGCCCGGCATCCGCCACCGCGAAATCAGCCACTCGCGCGACCTGGAGTTGATCGAGATCGTCGCGCCGGCAAACTTCAGGACGCTGAGCGAGCTACCGCCTCGCGCTACCTCACGGCTGGAGAAGCCTGCAGCCAGAAAGTCACGGGCCCGTCGTTGACGAGGCTCACCCGCATGTCGGCGCCGAAGTTGCCAGTCTTTACATGAAGTTGCTTCTGGCTTGATAGCAGAACAAATTTTTCAAACAAACGGCGCCCCACTTCCGGTGCGGCCGCGGTGGAGAATCCCGCGCGCGTCCCGCTCTTCGTATCGGCCGCCAGGGTGAATTGCGGGACGGCAAGCAGCTCGCCCTTGATGTCCAGCAGCGACAGGTTCATCTTGCCGTCGGCATCCGGGAATATCCGGTAACCGAGGACCTTCTCGACGAGCCTCTCGGCCTGCGCCTCCGCGTCGCCGCGCTCGACGCCGACCAGCGCGAGCACGCCGCGCCCTATGGCGCCCACCACGGCACCATCGACCTCGACGCGCGCTTCGGTGACGCGTTGAATCAAGGCAATCACGCGAGCGTGATCCTTACCATCAAGCTGGAATGTCGGGTACCAGAAGGATTTTGAGACTGGAAATCGAATCCTTCAGGACGAGCTTGCGCTTTTTCAGCCGCCGCAGCTGCAGCTGGTCCTGATTGGGATGCTCCGCGAGCCGCGCGATCACGTCGTCCAGATCCTGGTGCTCCGTCTCCAACGCCGCGATGCGCGCGCCGATCTGCTGCCTTTCTTCGTCGGTCAGAGACTGGCTCGTCAACGCCTTGCCTCCTCAGCCATGCGCCGCAGTGCGAATTACTTCCGCTTCCTGAACAAATATCCCAATTCCCGGGGGCTTTTCGCATCCTATAATACTTGCACTGGGGAAGGGAACGACCTCACTCACGCATCCATGCGTCGCAACGATCACGACGTCACCGACACGGTCCGCACCACCGACCTGAAACAGGTCGCCGGTGAGGTCACGCGCGTCTATCGCGGCCTCTACAACGGTACGCCTTCCGAAGCGATCGAGCGCGCTTTCAAGGACATCGGCCGGCTCTACGCCGGCAAGCATGCCGAATACAAGCCCTGCGACACCGAGTACCACGACATCCAGCACATCCTCGATGTCACCCTCGCCATGGCGCGCCTCATGGACGGTTACGAGCGCAGCCGGAAAGTAACGCGCTCGCGCGTTAGTGGCTCGCCGCCACTGCCTGCAGCCTGCTTTTCACTCGGCGTGGTGACGGCGCTGTTCCACGATTTCGGCTACCTGCGCAAACGCGGCGACCGCAAGCACCGCTACGGCGCCGAGTACACCAAGACGCACGTCTCGCGCGGCTCGAAGCATCTGCACCACTACCTGCCGCGCATCGGCCTCAAGCGCTACGCCAACACGGGCGCGATCCTGGTGCACTACACGGGCTACGAGCGCCGCGCGGAAACGATCCCGCTCAACAACACGCTGCTGCGCCGCATCGGCCACATGCTCGGCACGGCGGACATCATCGCGCAGATGGCGGACCGCTGTTACCTGGAAAAATGCCGCGACCGGCTGTATCCGGAGTTCGTGCTCGGCGGCCTCGCCAGCAGGAAGCTGGCGGGCGGCCGCACCGAGGTGCTCTTCAGCTCGGGCGAGGACCTGGTGCGCAAGACGCCCGGCTTCTACGTGAACGCCGTGAAGCGGCTCGACCTGCAGCTCGCGCGCGCCTACGAGTACGCCGAGCGCCACTTCAAGGGACAGAACCTGTACCTGGAGGAGATGCAGAAGAACGTGCGCTACGCGCGGGTGGTCGCCGACGTGCCGACCAAGCATCCGCTACGGCGCTCGCTGCCCTCGACGCTCAATGCGGGCGTCGAGCCTTATCCCAGAGGCATGGTGATCCGCTAGTAGCTTTGGCGCGAGCGGAAGTACTCGAGGCGGTCGATCGAGCGCACGTTCACTTCCTTCACCTGCACGCCCTGCAGCACGCGCAGCGGCACGTCGACGCCGGCGGCGCCCAGCGCCCAGACCTTGCGGTAGAACTCGGCCAGCGTCGAGACCTCGTCCTTGCCGACGCCGATCAGGATGTCGCCGCTCTTTAGGCCCGCCTTCTCCGCCGGCCCCTCGGGCGAAACCCGCATGACGAAAAGCCGCCCGCGCATCTCCTCGGTGTTGACCCCCAGCCAGGGGCGCACCGGACCCGCAGTCTTGCCGCGCGCGATCAGGTCCTCGAGGATGGACTTGAGCAGCTCGGCCGGCACGAACATGTTGCCGGGTGATTGCGTGCCCGCGCCCTGCGCATCCGCAACGATCAGCGAGCCGAGGCCGAGCAATTCACCACGCGAGCTGATGAGCGATGCGCCCGACCAGTTCATGACCGGCGGGAAGGTGAAGATCGCCGCCTCGAGCAGGTATTCCCAGCTGCCGGAGAACGGGCGGCGCGATGCCACGCGCACCACGTTGACGCCGTCGTTGCCGTAGGAGGCGACCAGCACGGCTTCGCGCTCGGCGGCGGCGCGCGAATCACCGATCGGCAGCGGCTTGCCGGCGAGCGGCGCAAGCAGCTTGAGCAGGCCGAAACCGGTCGCGTGGTCGTAGGCGGCAAGCGCTGCCGGCACCGACTTGCCGTCGGCGCCGGTGACTTCGATCGCTTCGGCTTCGATGACGAGGTAGCCGATCGTCGCGACGTAGCCCTCGCGCACGAGAACGCCGGAGCCTTCGCGCCGCGTGCCCAGGGTTGCGGCGCTGCGCGCCTCCGGGATGATCCTGGTCCTCACGCGCACCACCGCCGAGAGCGTTTCGGCCGCTGCTGCCTCGTCCGCGGAGATGCCCTTGTTCGCCTGCGACCAGGCGTCGCCGGAAGACACCAGCAGTGCCGCAAGGACCAGCAGCGTACGCACGATCATGGCGATCTCCCGGGTTCAGGCCTTGCTGCGCGCCTCGATGCGCTTGCGCAGGGCTTCGACCCGCGCGCGGTTGACGCCAAAATCGGGCCGTCCCAGCCGCGAGGCCGAGCGCACGTGGATCACGCCGCTGTTCGCATCGAAGAAAAATTCCACGTCGTCGACGAAACGCATGAGCTTGGTGCGGAACTCCGCGTAGAGGTAGCCGCCGTCCTGCCGCATCACGGTGGCGTCGCGCATGCTCTCGACCGCCGCGCGCATCGCGGTCGCCGCCGCATTGGCATCGCCCTTGAACACAATCGGCGCGATATAGTGTTCCGCATCCGCGGCATCGGCCTGGCTGGAAACGCTGTTCGGCGTCGACTTGGGCGGCGCCAGCCTGCCGTCCTTCACTCCAAGATCGCCGGGGCGCCGCCAGGAAACCACGGGGTGGATGTTAACATCGGCGCGCGTTCTCTCGACAGGGGGCTTCATGCTGCAAATCTCCGCACTCCAGCTTGCCGAACTGCTCGCGGGCATCGGCCGCGCCCAGGCCGCGTTGGTCCAGGGCCTCGAAAACGAACTGGCCGGCGTGCGCAGCGGCCGCGTCATTCCGGCGCTGCAGAACGTCGCGCACCTGCGCGATCATCCCGAACCCACGCTGGTGGACCTGCCGGTGCGCGTTTTCCTCGCGAGCATGGGCAGGGTGGGCCCCGACCCGGCGACCATTGCGCGCGACCTGGAACGGCTCATCAGCGGCAAGGTCACTGCACCGGCAACCAGGGAAGAAGCCGCGGCGGCTTCCGCGCCTCCCGCAGCGCCTGCTGCGGCGCCGGCCGCGGCACCCGCTGCAGCGCCCGCCGCAGACGGCGGCGACGCGCTGGATTTCAGTAAGCCTGCCTAGAAATCCTTGGGCGGCGGCGGGAAAGAGGGCTTTCTCTTTTCCCGCAGCGAGGCGAGTCCCTCCTTCGCCTCCGGCCCGGTGAATCCGAGCATTTCCAGCGCCAGCGATGCATCGAAGCTTGGGCCCGCCAGGCGCAGCCAGTTGTTCAGGCTGTACTTGGTCCAGCGCAATGCGGTCTGCGCGCCGCCGGCAAGCTTGCGCGCCACTTCCAGCGCTTTTGCCTGCAGTTCGGCTTCCTCGCAGCACAGCGACACGAGGCCGATTCGCTCCGCCTCTTCGCCCGAGACCTGCTCGCACAGCAGCAGGTAGTACTTCGCCTTCGCCATGCCGCACAGGAGCGGCCAGACGATTGCCGCGTGGTCGCCCGCAGCGACGCCGAGGCGCGTGTGGCCGTCGATGATGCGCGCGTTCTTCGCCGCGATCGACACGTCCGCAAGCAATCCGGCCACCAACCCCGCACCGACCGCGGGGCCGTGCATCGCGGAGACGATCATCTTCGAGCAGTTGATGATGTTGTAGACGAGGTCGCGCGCCTCGCGCCACATCCGTGCGCGCGACTCGAAGTCCTGCGTGATTTTCTCCACCATCGCGAGGTCGCCGCCGGCCGAGAAGCCTTTGCCCGCGCCGCGCAGGATCGCAACACGGGTTTCCGGGTCGCGGTCGATGTCGAGCCAGACCTCGGTCAACTCCCTGTGCAGGCGTTCGGTTGCGGTTGAGAGCCTGCCGCCCTCCTCGCCCATCACGAGTTCGAGGATGCCGGGTTCCAGCCGCCGGATTTTCAGGTCTTTATAGTTGGAGTAGTCCATGCGGCCATTCTACAATCGGTGCATGCGCACACCCGAAGAGCGGTTCGCGGACCTCCCCGGATTTCCCTGGGCGCCGCATTACCTGGAATGGCGCGGCCTGCGCGTCCACTACCTGGACGAGGGAAGCGGACCACGCACCCTGCTCTGCCTGCACGGCGAACCGACCTGGAGCTACCTCTACCGCAGAATGATCCCGCCGTTCCTTGCCGCGGGTTACCGTGTCGTCGCGCCGGATTTCATCGGCTTCGGCCGTTCGGACAAGCCGGTGGAGGAAGCGGCTTACGATTTTGATTTTCATCGCAGCTTTGTTTTGGACCTGATAGAAAGACTGAACCTGTCCAACATCTCGCTCGCTGTTCAGGACTGGGGCGGCCTGCTCGGGCTCACCGTGCCGATGGAAATGCCGGCACGGTTCGAGCGCCTGCTCGTCATGAACACCGCGCTCGGGACCGGCGATGCACCGCTGGGCGAAGGCTTCCTCGCCTGGCGCGCCTACGTGAACAAGAACCCGGCCATCGACTGCGGCAAGCTGCTCGCGCGCGCCTGCCCGCACCTGAGCGCCGCGGAAGCGGCGGCCTACGAAGCGCCCTACCCCGACACCGTGTCGAAGGCCGGCGTGCGCCGTTTCCCCAATCTGGTGCCCGACGGGCCGGATGCGCCGGGCGCCGCGATCTCGCGCCAGGCACGCGAATGGTGGCGCCACCACTGGAAGGGCGAGTCCTTCATGGCGATCGGCGCCAGGGATCCGGTGCTCGGGCCGCCGGTGATGCAGCAACTGCGGAAAATCATCCGCAACTGCCCCGAGCCTTACGTCCACGCAGAAGGCGGGCATTTCCTGCAGGAATGGGGCGAAGATGTCGCCCGGGAGGCATTGCAGTCATGGAAGTGAGCTATGAGGACGTCGCCGCCGCACACGCGAGAGTCCGCGCTGTGGCGCATCGCACGCCCGTCCTTCGTTCGGCGACGGTGGATGCACTCACCGGGGCGAGCGTGTTTTTCAAGGCCGAGAACCTGCAGCGCATGGGCGCGTTCAAGTTCCGCGGCGCCTACAACGCGCTGTCGCAACTGACCTCTGCACAGAGGAAGAAGGGCGTCGTCGCTTTTTCTTCGGGCAACCACGCGCAGGCCGTGGCCCTGTCCGGAAGGCTGCTCGGGATTCCGGCGACCATCGTCATGCCGACCGACGCGCCGCAAGTGAAGCTCGTGGCGACGCGCGGCTACGGCGCGGAGGTCGTCTCGTATGACGCGAGCAACGAGGACCGGCAGAAAATCGCGGAGAAACTGGCCGCCGAGCGTGGCCTCACCGTCATCCCGCCATTCAACCACCCGCACATCCTTGCCGGGCAGGGGACAGCGGCCAAGGAGCTAATCGAAGAGACCGGTCCGCTCGATATCCTGCTCGTGCCCTGCGGTGGCGGCGGACTGCTCTCGGGATGCGCGCTTGCCGCCAGACACTTGTCGCCCGACTGCCGCGTGATCGGCGTCGAGCCCGCCGAGGGCGACGATGGTCTGCGCTCGTTCCGCTCCGGCCGGATCGAGAGCATCCCCCTGCCCAAGACAATCGCCGACGGCGCGCGCACCACTGCGCTGGGCACGCTCACCTTCGCACTGATACGCGCCAATGTGGATGACTTCCTCACGGTCACGGACGCCGAGCTCCTCAGGTGGATGTTTTTTCTCTGGGAGCGCATGAAGATCGTGGTCGAGCCGACCGGGACGCTCGCCGCCGCCGCGCTTCTCGAAAACAAGCTGGATGCCAAAGGCAAGCGCGTCGGCGTCGTGCTCTCGGGGGGTAACGTCGATCTCGCCTGGGCCGCCCGGGTGATGGCACCCGGCCTGCTCAGGAAGGACTGAAGAAGGCGTAGCGCCGGGCGCCCGCGGCCTTGGAAGCGTACATGGCGCGGTCGGCGCGCTCGATCAAGCCCTCGGCATCCTCGGCGTCGTCGGGATAGACGCTGATGCCGATGGAACAGGACAGGTTGTGCGTGGCACCGTCGATCGACAGCGGCAGGCTCACCATGTCGGCGATCTTCTCGGCGATGCTGCTGACGTCCTCGGCGCGGTCGAGCTCGCCCGCAAGCACGACGAACTCGTCGCCGCCGTAGCGCGCCACCGTGTCTGAGCCGCGCACGCTGGTGCGCAGGCGCCCGGCGATCTGCATCAGGGCGTAGTCGCCGCCGCGGTGCCCGCGCGTGTCGTTGAGGCTTTTGAAACCGTCCAGGTCCACCATCATCACCGCGAGTTTCTTGCGGTTGCGCTTGGCGTACTCCATCGCCAGCGCCAGGCGCTGCTGCATCGAAAGACGGTTCGGCAGGCCCGTGAGCGGGTCGTGCTGCGCGAGGTGGCGCAGGTGCTGCTCCTGGTCGCGCAGCTGCTCGTTGGCGCGATTCAACTCCGCGGTGCGCGCCGCGATGCGGCGCTCCAACTCGCGCTCGTTCGTCTGGGTCGCCTCCAGCAGCGCGGTGCGCGAGGCAAGCGCGTCGCCCTGCGCCGCCTCTTTTTCGCGCTTGTCGGAACTGATGCGGTCCGCGAGCGCGAAGGAAAGCAGCACCACGTCGAGCGCCAGGCCTATGTGCAGGCCGTTCACTGTCAGGAAATGCGTCGGCACGATGGCGAAGTTGCGCAGCGCGCCCAGCGCGATGAACACGAGCAGCGCGGACCAGGCAAGGAGAAAGAAACGCGCTGGCCGGTAGCCGTCCAGCAGCGCGCGCACCGCCACGTAGAGGACCATGCCGGCGGTGGCGCAGGCCACCGCCGAAAGCGTGCGCATGATGGTGCCGTAGGGCACGAGCAGGCCCGTAGCGGCGAAGAACACGCCAGCGCCCGAGAGCACCAACACCGCAAGCATGAAGCGGTTGGCGAACACCGTGCGCGACGGTATGTCCAGAAAGCTGCGCGCGAATTGGGTGCCGAAGAAGAGCGTCGCGCACAAGGCCGCGCCAAGCGCGTGATTCGCCCACCAGACGCTCTCCGGCCACAGGTACTGGAAAGCGAGGCCATCGAAGGCCGCGAGCCCGATCCCGAACGAGGCTACGTAGAGCACGTACCACATGTAGATCCGGTCGCGCAGCGCGAGGAACAGCATCAGGTTATAGAGGAAGAGCGCGATCACCAGGCCGTAGAACATGCCGTAGAGGAGTTGCGCGTTGCGGTCCGAGGCGATGAGCGCCTCGGGACGCCACAAGAAAGCCGGCACGGTCAGCACGCTTCGCGTCTGCACGCGCAAGTAGGTCGGCGCGTCGGCCAGGCCCGTGGTCGGAATGCGGAAGACGTGGTTGCGGTGCTTCACCTCACGCGTGTCCCAGGGTCGCAGGTCGCCCGCCTGCTGCATCCGGTACTCGATGCCCACCGTGCCGCGATAGGGCACATGCAACTCGATCGAATCGATGCTGGGAAAGCGGATTTCCAGCACCAGCATCGGCACCGGCAGGCGCCCGGTCTCCGACGGCAGGCCAAAGCGCAGCCAGAAGGCGGAATAGGTGTAGCCGAAATTGGGCACGTCCACGCCGAGGCGAGCGAAGCCGCCCCGCTCGCCTGCCGCCATGACTTCACTCAGGCCGAGCGCCCCGGCGGGGTCTTCAAATACCTCCGCGTACCGGCCGATCGGCACGGCGCCGGCCTCGCCCCGCACACCGGCTCCAAAAGCGAGCAGCAGGACAACGAGAAACAGCCGGATCATCCCCAGCGATGCTACGCCTCTTTGCTATGATGCGTGCCCGATGAAATGCATCGAGATCAGCTCACCCGGCGGTCCTGAAGTCCTGGTTCCCGCCGAGCGTCCGGCGCCGACGCCGCAGGCGAACGAAATCCTGGTGAAAGTCGCCGCGGCGGGGATCAACCGTCCCGACATCCTGCAGCGCATGGGGAGGTACGCCGTTCCGCCTGACGCCTCCGACCTGCCGGGACTGGAAATCGCCGGCGAGGTTGCGGCGCTCGGCAGTGCGGCAAAAAAATTCAAGATCGGCGACCAGGTTTGCGCGCTGGTGCACGGCGGAGGCTATGCCGAGTATTGCGTCGCGCCGGAAGTACAGGCCTTGCCGATTCCCAAGGGGCTCACGGCGCTGGAAGCGGCCTCGCTGCCGGAAACCTTCTTTACCGTCTGGTCGAACGTTTACGACCGCGCGCACCTCGCGCCGGGCGAGTCGCTGCTGGTGCAGGGCGGCAGTTCCGGCATCGGCGTCACCGCGATCCAGATGGCGCATGCGATGGGCAACCGCGTCTTCGCCACCGCGGGCAGCGACGAGAAAGTCGCCGCCTGCGTGAAGCTGGGCGCGGACCGGGCAATCAACTATCGCACCCAGGACTTCCTCGAGGAGATCAAGGCGGCCACCGGCGGCAAGGGCGTCAACGTGATCCTCGACATGGTGGGTGGCGATTACGTGCCGCGGGAGTTGAAGTGCCTCGCCGACGAGGGCCGGCTCGTCTTCATCGCCTCGCTGGGCGGCGCGAAGGCCGAGATCGACATCTTCGAAATCCAGCGCCGCCGCATCGTCATCACCGGCTCGACGCTGCGGCCACGGCCGGTGGAGTTCAAGGGCGCCATCGCGAAGAGCCTGCGCGAAAGGATCTGGCCGCACCTCGAATCCGGCAGGATCAAGCCGGTGATCTTCAAGACCTTCCCCCTCGCCCAGGCGAGCGAAGCGCACAAGCTGATGGAATCCTCGCAGCACATCGGCAAGATCGTACTCACGGTCTGAGCTGCGAATGCTAGAATCTGTCCAGACTAGACAGATTTAGGGAAAAGCATGAATGCGCGCTGGCCCTTGCAGAAGGCAAAGAACGAATTCAGCCGGGTGGTCGATCGCGCCCTGAGCGAAGGTCCGCAGACCGTAACGCGCCACGGCAAGCCCGTGGTGGTCGTCTCCGCGATCAACACGTTGCGAAGCCGGAGCGGCAAGCGCAATGCGTCGAGGGCGTTGCTCGCGCTGCTGCGCGGTTGCCCGGTGGATCTCAGCCGGCTCGTCACACGTGATCGTTCGGTGCCTCGCACCGTCGATCTCGGATGAGCTACCTGCTCGACACCTGCGTCGTGTCGGAACTGTCGCGGCCCCGGCCGGACCCGGGCGTAGTCGCCTGGATGTCGGAGGCCGATGCCGCTTTCCTGCACCTGTCAGCGATCACGATCGGAGAGCTGCGGCGCGGCGCACTGCGCCTTCCCGCCGGAAAACGCAGAGCATCCCTATCGGACTGGAGCGAAAAGTTAAGACAGAGCTTTTCCGGACACGTCCTCCCCATCGACGAGTCCGTTGCCCTGCGTTGGGCGGAAACAGCAGCCCGCGCGGAGCGCTCAGGTCGGCCCGGGTCGTTCGCTGACGGATTGATAGCGGCAACCGCGCTTGACCGCGGACTGACACTTGTCACGCGCAACGTGACCGACTTCGAGCCCTTCGGTGTCTCGCTCCTGAATCCCTGGGCTGCTGTCTGACAGCGAGGTGATTGAATAGCCGGTCGATTGGAAGGCAAGAATTCATGGCCCGATTGCAAACCGACGAGATCGCGCACTACCGCAGCGAAGGCTGGGGCATCCCGCGCTATCGGCTGCCCGCCGCGCGCATCGCGCTCATGGCCGCCGCGCTCGAGACGCTGCTGCGCGACAACCCCGGCGTGCGGCCCGAGAAGCTGGTGTCGGCGCATGTCGAGGGGGACAACGGCGAAGGCGTGCGCGGCAGCCGCGCCTTCCTCGACCTGGCGCGCGATCCGGAAATCGTCGACCTGGTCTCCGACGTCATCGGCGAGAACGTGATCCTCTGGGGCTGCCACGTGTTCTGCAAGCCCGCGGCCGAGGGCTACGAAACGCCCTGGCACCAGGACGGCCACTACTGGCCCATCCGCCCGCTCGCCAACTGCACTGTATGGGTCGCGCTGGAAGATTCGACGGTCGAAAACGGTTGCCTGCGCGTGATCCCGCGCTCGCACGTCGGCAAGCAGTTGCACGAGCACCTGCACGAGGACCGCACCGACCTCACCCTCAACCAGCGCATGGCCGCCGGCAGCTTCGACGAGGCAAGCGCGGTGGACCTGCAACTGCAGGCAGGCCAGATGTCGCTGCACGACATCTACATGATCCACGGCGCCAAGGCCAACACTTCGGGCAAGCGGCGCACCGGCGCCGCCCTGCGCTACATGCCCGCGACCTCGGTTTTCGAGCGCGATCTGCGTCCCTCCGACGGCCAGACCGGCGTGCCGGTCAACTTCGCGCGGCGGCCCTTGTGGCTGCTAAAGGGAGTGGACCGCAGCGGGCGCAACGACTTCACGATCGGCCACGCGCGCTAGCGCGGCTCCTTCTTCGATTCTTCCTTCAGCCAGTTGATGAAGTCGGTCACCTCCGGCCGGCCGGCGGAATTCTTCGACACCATGGCGTAGTAGGCGCGCGCCGGATCGAGCGGCTGGGCTGATCGAATCACAAGCCAACTTCAAGGAGCACGCCATGAAGCTTGAAATCGCATCCGGCGCCCTGCGGCTCGCCCGCGGGCAGACGCTGAAGATCCAGGACGCGGTCGGCAGCACCTTCTGCGCCCGCGAGGGCTCGGTCTGGATCACGGTAGAAAACAGCCGCAAGGACGTCGTGCTCGAACCGGGTTACTGCTTCCGGGTCGACCGGCCCGGACTCACCCTCGTGCAGGCCTTCGCCGATGCTTCAATCGCTCTGGCTTAGGCTCCACTCCTCCGGCCCGAAGTCATCGGACGAGCTGGCTCTGGCCCGCTACTACCGGGACGAAGGCCTGCACGCCGAGCTCGAATCGCTGCGCAGCCGGAGCCGCGGCGCAATTACAATGGGCGCTCCCAGCATCCGGAGCGTCCATGTTCAAGGAAGGCCTGCTCAAAGGTAAGCGCATCCTGATTACCGGTGGCGGCACCGGGCTGGGCAAGGAGATCGCGACCAGGTACCTGCAGCTCGGCGCCGAGATATGGATAGCCGGTCGGCGTGCGGGGGTTTTAGAGTCCTGTTCTAAAGAGCTTACAGACAAGTACGGCGGTACAGTCCGAACCCACGCGGTGGACATTCGCGATGCGCAGGCCGTGGACGCGATGGTCCAGCACATCTGGGACGCGGCCGGCCCGCTCACCGGCCTGGTCAACAACGCTGCCGGCAATTTCATCAGCCCGACCAAGGATCTGACGCCCAACGGCTTCAACGCCATCGCCAACATCGTGTTCCACGGCAGCTTCTACGTGACGCACGCGGTAGGCAAGCGCTGGATCGCGGGCGGCCACAAGGGCTCGGTGATCTCGATCCTCGTCACCTGGGTGCATACCGGCTCGCCCTACGTCGTGCCATCGGCGATGTCGAAGGCGGGGCTGCATGTCATGACCAAATCGCTCGCGGTGGAATGGGGCCGCTATGGCATTCGCCTCAACGCGATCGCGCCGGGCGCGTTCCCGACCGAGGGCGCCTCGAAACGCCTCGTCCCGGGCGGCAGCTTCGAAGACGGCAGCGCGGGCAATCCGATGCACCGCATCGGCAAGATGCCGGAGTTGCAGAACCTCGCCACCTTCCTCATGGCCGACGGTTGCGAGTGGTTGAGCGGCGAGACGGTTTCCCTGGACGGCGCGGGCTATCTCGCCAACGGCGCCGGCTTCACCGGGCTGGACAAGCTCTCCGATGCCGACTGGGACAAGATGCGCGCCCAGATCAAGTCGCAGAACGACAAAGACCGCGCGGGCCGTGTGCAGGACCGCCCGGAGCGCGGTACTTGACAGAAGCAAAGCAGATTCCGCGCCCGGCGGCGACGCTGCTGCTGCTGCGCGAAGCTTCCGGCGCGCCGGAAGTATTCATGCTCCAGCGCACGAGCAAGGCCGCTTTCCTGCCCGGCGCGTTCGTGTTTCCCGGTGGTGCGCTCGACGCGGATGACGCGAGCGCTCGCGCCACGCGGCGCGTGCGCGGCCTGGACGACGCGCAGGCCAGCGCGCGCATGGGCCTGGCCTCGGGCGGCCTCTCTTACTGGGTCGCCGCAGCGCGAGAGTGCTTTGAAGAATCGGGGATTCTTCTCGCCTTCGATGAAAGGGATGCCCCGGTCGATCCGCAACGCGCCGCGGCGCTGGAGCATCTGCGCCAGCCCCTGAACGACGGCACGCTGCATTTCAGCGCATTTCTGGAGAAGGAAGACCTCTACATCCACGCCCAGGACATCGCCTACTACAGCCACTGGATTACGGCGCCCGGCCGGCCGCGGCGCTTCAGCACGCGCTTCTTCGTCGCCTGTGCGCCCGCGGGCCAGGACGGCGCGCACGATCGCTCGGAAACCGTGCACAGCGTCTGGATCAGCCCGCGCGATGCGCTCGAGCGCGGTGCGCGCGGCGAGATCGAGCTCATTTTCCCGACGCGCAGCACGCTCAGCGACCTCGCCGCGATCCCGACTCCGCGTGCCGCGCTGGAGCATGCGAGGAGCCTGGGCGACATCGAGGTGGAAGCCGCGTGCTGGGCGCTCGACCATGAAGGCTCGCAGCGCCTGTTCCGGCGCGCCGATCCGCCTTATCACGAGATCCACTGGAGCGACCCGGAGGAAAAGGGCGACACCTGCTTCGTCATCCAGCCGGGCATCGCCAAGCGGCTCGACCGCTACGTCACGCGCCTCACGGCGCCCAACCCGGGGACCATGACCGGGCCCGGCACCAACACCTACCTCGTGGGGGAAAAGGAAATCGCGGTGATCGATCCAGGGCCGCCCAGCGATTCGCACGTGGCGAAAATCGTCGAGGCCGGCGCCGGCCGGAGCGGGAGCCGAATTCGCTGGATCCTCACGACCCACACCCATATGGACCATTCGCCTGCCAGCGCGGCGCTCAAGGCCGCCACCGGCGCGCAGATTATGGGCATGCCCGCGCCCGCCGGCGCCAACCAGGACCAGAGCTACGCGCCAGACCGGGTGCTTGCCGATGGCGAGAGCCTGCGCATCGGCGATCTGCGCCTGCGCGCAGTCCATACCCCGGGCCACGCCTCCAACCACCTGTGCTACCTGCTGGAAGAAACGAAGATGCTCTTCACGGGCGATCACGTCATGCAGGGATCCACCGTGGTCATCGGTCCGCCCGACGGCAACATGCGCGCCTACCTCGCCTCGCTGGAGAAACTGCTCGGCGTGGACGTCGCCATCTTCGCGCCGGGACACGGCTACCTCATCGGCGCGCCGCACAAGGAAGTCCGGCGCCTTGTCGCGCACCGGCTGGCGCGCGAAGCCAAGGTCGTCACCGCCTTGCAGCGGCGCAGCGCGGCGACGCTGGACGAGCTGGTGGCGGTGGTCTATGACGATGTTTCGCCGAAACTACATCCGGTTGCGCTACGCTCATTGAGCGCGCATCTCGACAAACTGGTGGCCGAGGGACGCGCCCGGCAGACAGCCGGACGCTATATACTGTCTGCCGAATAAGATGGGAGCGCGCCATGAGCGATGAAAAAACCATGAAGCTGGTAACCAATCTCGACCGGGGGGCGATCGAGGCCAAGCTGCGCGAAGTAGGTGGCGACGCGGCAGGGGCCGGATTGACCGACCTCGCCAAGATGTTCATCGGCATCGAGGGCATGCCGGCCGCGCAGATCGAGCAGCGCGTCAACAATGCGATGAAATGGTTGGCCGACAAACCGCAGCACGCCAGGCTCACCGCCACGCTCGACCTCGTCGGCATGAACCTCAAGAACCTCAAGTAGTTCGGCGCGTTATTCCGGATTTCGATTTCGATCTCTTCACCATAGGCGGTGGTTCCGGCGGCGTGCGCGCCAGCCGCGTCTCCGCCTCGCTCGGCGCGCGCGTGGCGATCGCCGAGTCCGGCCGCTTGGGCGGCACCTGCGTCAATGTCGGCTGCATCCCGAAGAAGCTGTTCTCCTACGCCGCGCATTTCCGCGACGAAGTGAAGGACGCGGCCGACTTCGGCTGGAGCGTCGCCGAGCCGGTCCTCGACTGGGGCAAGCTGCTGGAGAACAAGGAGCGCGAGATCACGCGCCTGAATGGCGTCTACGAGCGAATTCTGGTGAATGCCGGGGTTGAGATCTTGCGAGGGAAGGCATTTATCCGGGGGGGAAATGAAGTCGAGATAAATGGTAAAAGCGTAACTGCAAGACATATCCTCGTTGCAACAGGATCCTGGCCGCAGCTGCCCGACATTCCCGGCAAGGAACTGGCGATCACCTCGAACGAGGCGTTCTTCCTCGAGAAGCTGCCACCCAGCGTGCTGGTCGTCGGCGGCGGCTACATCGCGGTCGAGTTCGCCTCGATCTTCAACGGCCTGGGCGTGAAAACCACGCTTGCCTACCGCGGTGCGCAGCTGCTGCGCGGCTTCGATGACGATCTGGGCAAGCGGCTGGGCGAAGAAATGGCAAGGAAAGGGGTTTCGCTTTTACTTAGGAAGAACCCTGTAAAAATCGAAAAAGGACTCAAGGTCACATTCGAAGACAAATCGATTCAAGAGTTCGATCTCGTGATGTTCGCGACCGGACGCAGGCCAAACACGGCGGGCCTGGGCCTGGAGGCCGCGGGCGTGAAGCTCGGCGCCGACGGCGCTGTCGTGGTCGACGCGTATTCGCAGAGTTCGGTGGCCTCGATCCATGCCATCGGCGACGTCACCGATCGCCTCAATCTCACACCGGTCGCCACCGCCGAGGGCATGGCGCTCTCGAAAACCCTGTTTGGCGGTCAGCCGACGCCTGTGGACCACGAGAACGTGCCCACGGCAGTGTTCGCCAATCCCAACATCGGCACCGTGGGTCTGACGGAAGCGAAAGCGCGCGAACGCCACGGCAAGGTGGACATCTACAAAACCGCTTTCCGCTCGCTCAAGCACACGATAGGCCAGAGCGAAGAACGGATCTTCATGAAGCTCGTCGTCGATGCCGCCAGCCAGCGCGTCCTCGGCGCGCACATGCTCGGCCCGGACGCGGGCGAGCTCATCCAGGGCATCGCCATCGCGCTCAAGATGGGCGCCACCAAGGCGCAGTTCGACGCCACCATCGGCATCCACCCGACCGCGGCCGAAGAGTTCGTCACCATGCGGGAGAAGTCGGCCTAGAGTAGTGACGCGGAGCGGGAAACCGGCTACCTTCGCACCGAACCTGCGCCGGTCGTGTTATCCAAGGAGGATACCCATGCTTACACGTGCTAAGTTCCCGGAATTGTGGCTTGCCACGGCAGTCCTGGCGGCGGTCGGCTCGATCGGCGCCCCCGATGCGGTGGCGCAGCCAAAGGAAAAGGTCCTGCGCGCCGCGATGCACGCCGACGTGCGCACGGTCGACCCGTTCTGGACCACCCAGACCATCGCCGCCATCCACGGCCTGATGGTCTACGACACGCTGTTCTCCAGCGATATCAATCTTGATCCGAAGCCGCAGATGGTCGAGAGCTGGACGGTGAGCCCGGACCGCAAGGTTTATACCTTCAAGCTGCGCGACGGCCTCAAGTTCCACGACGGCACCGCGGTCACCTCGAAGGACGTGGTGGCCTCGATGAACCGCTGGGGCAAGCGCGACGGCGCCGGCAAGCAGCTCATGGGCTACACCAAGGCGCTCACCGCCAAGGACGCGAAGACCTTCGAGTGGGCGCTGACCGAACCCTACGGCCTGCTCATCGACATCCTCGCCAAGACGGGCACCAGCATTCCGTTCGTGATGCGCGAAAAAGAAGCGCTGGTCGACGCGTTCAGCCAGATCCAGGAAGTGGTCGGCTCCGGCCCCTTCATGTTCAAGCGCGACGAGTGGGTGCCGGGCAGCAAGACGGTCTACGTCAAGTTCAAGGAGTACATCCCGCGCAAGGAACCGGCCTCGGGCCACGCCGGAGGCAAGGTGGTAAAGGTCGACCGGGTCGAGTTCATCTGGCTTTCCGACCCGCAGACCGCGCAGTCGGCGCTGGTCGCAGGAGAGATCGACTACCTGGAGAACCCGGCGATCGATTTCATGCCGAACCTGAAGAAAACTCCGGGGATCAAGCTCGAGGTGCATCCGGCCATGGGCACGATGGGCATCCTGCAGCTGAACCACCTGCACCCGCCCTTTAACAACGTCAAGGCGCGTCAGGCGATGTACTACCTCATCAACAATGCCGACTACCTGAACACCATCGCCGCCGACGAGAGCCTGCAGACCCTGTGCTTCTCCTATTTCGGCTGCGGCGTATCGATGGAGACCGATGCCGGCAGCGAGCCCTATAAGGGGGCGAAGAACATCGCCAGGGCCGAGCAGCTGTTCAAGGAAGCGGGCTACAAGGGCGAGCCGATCACCATCCTGCACGCCACCGATCATCAATATATCAACCCGGCCAACCTGGTGATGATCCAGCAGTTGCGCAAGGCGGGTTTCCTCAAGCTCGACGTGCAGGCGATGGACTGGGGTTCGGTGGTGTCGCGCCGCGCCAAGAAGGAAACACCGGCCCAGGGCGGCTGGAACATCTTCATCACCGGTACCACGGTGCTTACCTCCTCCAGCCCGGTCACCCACACTTCGATCGGCATGGGCTGCGACAAGGCCTGGTTCGGCTGGCCCTGCGACAAGAAATTCGAGGATTTGCGCAAAGACTGGGCGTTTGCGCCGGATATCGCGGCGCGCAAGAAGATCGCGGTCGAGTTGTCCAAGCGGGCCTACGACCAGGTGCCCTACATCTCCTTCGCGCAGTGGCGCAATCCGGTCGCCTACCGCTCGGACCGGCTCTCGGGCGTGCAGACGATGCCGTCCGTGCCACCCATGTGGAACATTGAGACGAAATAGCCGGCCGACCAGAGCACGCCGGTGACGGCCTACATCGTTCGCCGGCTGCTCGCGACCATCCCGGTGATGGTCGTCGTCGCGCTGTTCGTTTTCCTCCTCCTGCATCTGACGCCGGGCGATCCGGCGGCGGTCATCGCCGGCGACGACGCCTCTCCGGCGGACATCGAGGCAATCCGCCGCAAGCTCGGCCTCGACCTCGCGATCTGGCAGCAGTTCGTCATCTACGTCGGCAACCTGCTGCGTGGCGACCTCGGCACCTCGATTTTCTCCAACCTGCCGGTACTGACCCTCGTCAAGCAGCGCCTCGAGCCGTCGCTGGTGCTGGCAGTCTCGACCCTGGTGCTGGCCATCGCCCTCGCCATACCGATGGGCGTGCTGGCGGCCTGGAAGGCGCGCAGCTGGATCGACCGCGTGGTAATGGGGTTCTCGGTGCTCGGCTTCGCCGTGCCGGTGTTCCTGATCGGCTACCTGCTGATCTACGTCTTCGCGATCGAGCTGCGCTGGCTGCCGGTGCAGGGCTACCGGCCGCTCGCGCAGGGAATCGAGCAGACGGCGCGATCGATCCTGCTGCCCGCGATCGCGCTGAGCATGGTGTACATGGCGCTGATCGCGCGCATGACCCGGGCGAGCATGCTGGAAGTGCTCTCGGAGGACTACATCCGCACCGCCCATTCTAAGGGCGTCGCCACCATCGTGGTGCTGCTGCGCCACGCGCTGAAGAATGCCGCCGTGCCGATCGTCACGGTCATCGGCATCGGCCTCACCCTTCTGATTTCCGGCGTCGTCATCACCGAGACCGTGTTCAACATCCCGGGTCTCGGACGGCTCACGGTGGACGCGATCCTCAAGCGCGACTACCCGATCATCCAGGGGCTGATCATCCTCTTTGCCGGCGCCAAGGTGCTGGTGAACCTGATGATCGACATCAGCTACGTGTTCTTCGACCCGCGCATCCGCTACTAGACACATGGCCGCCGTCATCACCGCAGCTGTCCCCGCGGCTTCGAGCAGCCTGGACTGGATACGCCGCAACCCGACGATCGTCATCGGCAGCACGATCCTGGGCCTGTTCGTCGCGATCGCGCTCATCGCCCCCTGGATTGCCGGCGACCCGCTCAGCTTCGATCCTCTCAACCGCCTCAAGCGTCCGTCGAAGGAGTTCTGGTTCGGCACCGACCAGTTCGGGCGCGACGTCTTCAGCCGCGTGGTCTACGGCACGCGCATTTCGCTCATCGTCGGCGTGAGCGTCGCGGTCATCGCGACCGTCACGGGTCTGCTCGTCGGCGTGCTGTGCGGCTACTACCGCCGTCTCGACGACATCGTCATGCGGGTCATGGACGGACTCATGGCGATCCCGGCGATCCTGCTCGCGATCGCGCTGATCACGCTCATGAAAGCGAGCCTGCTGATCGTCGTCATCGCCATCTCGATCCCGGAGATTCCGCGCGTCGTGCGCCTGGTGCGCAGCGTGGTGCTCTCGGTGCGCGGCCTGCCGTACATCGAGGCCGCGGTGGCGAGCGGCGCGCGCAGCCGCATCATCATGACCCGGCACATCCTGCCCAGCACCGTGGCGCCGCTCGTGGTGCAGTCGACTTATGTCTGCGCCTCGGCGATCCTGATCGAGGCCGGCCTTTCCTTCCTCGGCGCCGGCACGCCGCCCGAAATCCCGAGCTGGGGCAACGTCATCTCGCTGGGGCGGGCCTTCTTCCAGATTTCGCCGTGGATCATCTTCTTTCCCGGCCTGATGCTCGCGATCGCGGTGCTGGCGATAAACCTGGTGGGTGACGGGCTGCGGGACTCGCTCGATCCGCGCATCGCGCGGCGGATGTAAACGGCGTGGCAAGCGAGCCCGAGGTGGCGGTCACGGCGAACGCCGTCCTTTCCGTGCGCGACCTGCGCACCCATTTCCTCACGCGCGACGGCGCCGTGCGCGCCGTCGACGGCGTGTCCTTCGACGTCAAGCGCGGCGAGACGCTGTGCATCGTCGGCGAGTCGGGTTGCGGCAAGAGCGTCTCGGCGCTCTCGATCATGCGCCTGATCCCGGAAAACGTCGGCCGCTCGATGGCCGGTTCGGTGCGGCTCGAGGGGACCGAACTGACCACCCTGTCCGAGCGCCAGATGCGCGCCATCCGCGGCAACCGCATCTCGATGATTTTCCAGGAGCCGATGACCTCGCTCAATCCGGTGCTCACGGTCGGCGCGCAGATCGCCGAATCGCTGCGCATTCACCAGCGCCTTCCTCAGCGCGCCGCCTGGGAGCGCGCGGTGGAAATGCTCGCCATGGTGCGCATCGCCGACCCGGCGCGGAGGGCCGCCGACTACCCGCACCAGCTCTCCGGCGGCATGCGCCAGCGCGTCATGATCGCCATCGCGCTTGCCTGCAATCCGCAGGTGCTGATCGCCGACGAACCGACCACGGCGCTGGATGTCACCATCCAGGCGCAGATCCTGAACCTGATGCTCGAGTTGAAGCAGCGCCTGAGCACCGCGATCGTGCTCATCACGCATGACCTGGGCGTGGTCGCGGAAACGGCGCAGCGCGCGATCGTCATGTACGCCGGCCGCAAGGTCGAGGAAGCCCCGGTGGCGGAGCTGTTCCGCAATCCCCTGCACCCGTATACGCGCGGGCTGATCAATTCCATCCCGCGGCGCACCGCCGCCGGCCGGCGTACCAATATCCGCGGCCGCCTGCAGGAGATATCGGGCATCGTGCCGTCGCTGCGCGAGGAGATCGTCGGCTGCGCCTTCGCGCCGCGCTGCAGTTTCGCGGTCGAGCGCTGCTCGCGCGAGCGTCCCGCGCTCGATCCGCACGCCCCGGAGCACCTCGCGGCATGCTGGGAAGTCGCGCGCGTGGCGGCGGCAGTGCGATGAGCGCACCGCTCCTGCGCGTGACCGGCCTGAAAAAGCACTTCCCGGTGCATCGCGGGCTGCCGTCACGCGTCGTCGGCCAGGTCTACGCCGTCGACGGCGTGTCGTTCGACATCGCGCGCGGCGAAACCCTGTGCCTGGTCGGCGAGTCGGGCTGCGGCAAGTCGACCGTGGCGAAGACGGTGATGCGGCTCCTCGCGCCCACCGCCGGCACAGTGGCGCTGGACGGGGTGGACATTTCACGCATGGGAGAAGCCCAACTGCGGGCCCACCGGCGGCAGATGCAGATCGTCTTCCAGGACCCCTACTCCTCGCTCAACCCATACCTGTCCGCCGGCGCCATCGTCAGCGAACCCCTGACCAACTTCGAACTCGCGTCGGGGCAGGAGCTCGAACAACGCGTCGCCTCGCTGTTCGAGCGCGTCGGCCTGCGCGTCGACGCGGTGAAGAAGTATCCGCACGAATTCTCCGGCGGCCAGCGCCAGCGCCTGGGCATCGCGCGCGCGCTCGCGGTCAAGCCGAGTCTCATCGTCGCGGACGAGCCGGTCTCGGCGCTCGACGTCTCGGTCCAGGCGCAGGTGCTCAACCTGCTCATCGATCTGCAGGAGGAGTTCGGCCTCGCCTACCTTTTCGTCTCGCACGATCTTGCGGTGGTGGAGCACATCGGCCACCGCGTCGCCGTCATGTACCTGGGCCGCATCGTCGAACTGGCCGGCAACGCGGACCTCTTCGGCGCTGCCCTGCATCCCTACAGCGAGGCTCTCCTGGCGGCCGCGCCGGTGCCCGATCCCGAGCTGCGGCGCGAGCGCATGGTCCTGCAAGGCGACGTGCCGAGCCCGATGGCGCCGCCACCGGGCTGTCATTTCCACACCCGCTGCCCCTATGCGCGGGAACGCTGCCGCACCGAAACTCCGCCGTTGCAGGAGGTAAAACCCGCCCACTGGGTCGCCTGTCATTTGCGGCCCGTTGGCGGGCCCTTCGGTCAACTGACTCGATAGGAATATGCCCGCGACCCCTCCCCGCATCGCCATTCTCGGCTTCGCCATCGAATGCAACCGCTTCTCGCCGGTGACCACCGCCGCTGACTTCGCGCGCAAGGTCGATATCCGCGGCGAGGAAATCATCCGCCAGGCACGGGGAACCTGCCGCACGACGCAGGACCTGCCCGGCTTCTTCGAGCACATGGACCAAAGCGGGCCCTGGACGCCGGTGCCGCTGCGCATGGCGCTCGCCCAGCCCGGCGGACCGGCGGACCAGGGCTACTACGATGCATTCCTCGGCGAGATCGGCGCCGGACTCGAGAGCGCGGGCAGGCTCGACGGCGTTTTCGTGGTCAGCCACGGCGCCGCGCTCAGCACCGGGTCGGATGATCCCGACGGCGATCTTTTCGAGCTGATCCGCAAGCACGTAGGGCCGGAGGTTCCGGTCATCGGTGTATTCGACCTGCACGCCAACGTCTCGCGCAGGATGACCGACAACCTCGACGTCTTCGTCGGTTACCTCGAAAACCCCCATACCGACATTCGCGAGCGCGGCGCCGAGGCGGCGCGGCATATGCGCGAGCTGCTTGGCGGGGCAAAGACCGCCGTCGCCATGATCAAGCTGCCGCTGACGCCGCCATCGATCACGCTGCTTACCGCCAGCGGCCCCTACAGCGACATGATTCGCTACGGGCAGACACAGGTCGGCGGCGACATCATGAACGTCTCGGTCATGGCGGGTTTCGTCTTCAGCGACTGCCCGAAGAACGGCTACACCGCGATCGTGACCGCGCGCAACGGCAACCGCCGCGCCGCGTTCGATGTCGCGCTCGATCTCGCCAAGCGCACCTGGGCCATGCGGGAACGATTCACGAAAAAGATGACCAGCCTCGCCGACGCCGTGACGCTCGCCGTCGC
>SBAS01000047.1 GCA_005240145.1 Nitrosomonadales bacterium
GCTCGGACCGTCTGTGGACGTTGATAGACGCTCTCCGGTGGGAATACCTCGCCCGATTCGGGATCGACTCCGTTGGCAAGGCTGCGAACAACTGCGAGTGCTTGGGCTGAATCCATTTGCAAATCTCCTTTTCGAGGTTGGTTGACTAGAACTACTGGGTGAAACTGCTCTACAAGAGGCCGCGCTCGGCGAACGACATCACAGCGCTTCCGGCGACGATGAAGTGATCCAGCACCTTCACATCGACGAGTGCCAGCGCCTCCTTCAGCGACCGCGTCAGCAGTTCGTCCGCATGACTCGGTTGGGCGACGCCGGACGGATGGTTATGCGCAAAGATGACCGCGGCGGCGTTGTTGACGAGGCTTCTCTTGACGACTTCCCGCGGGTACACGCTGGTTTGGGTCAGCGTGCCGCGAAACATTTCCTCGGACTCAAGGACCCGGTGCTGTGCATCCAGGAACAGGACCATGAAAACTTCATAGTCCCGGCCCGTCAGCGTCATGCGCAGGTAATCACGCACACTCGCCGGTGATGTCAACGCATCCCGTTGGCGCATCGGCTCGATCAGTGAGCGCCGCACCAGCTCCGTCGCGATGCGCAGCTTCGTTCGTACCCTTGGCCGCACGTTGCAGCTGGGCATCGATTCGTACAGCACCTTTGAGAGGCTGCCACCCGCGTCCTTCAGCAATTGCGCAGCGGTCTTGCTCCCGACGATCATGCCGAGCAGATCGACATCCGCCATTGCTTCAATGATTTGACTCACGGTGTTCTCCTTTATGAAAGAAAGGGGAACACCTCTCCCTTGGGGGAAGAGACATCCCCCGAGGGTTGAAAGACTTCGAAAACTACTCAATCGCGACGATCTCGCCGGACGTGAGTCCAGGCGTGAAGTTGGTCCGGCGGACCACTGTTACAACGTGATGCATGACAGTTACCTCCAGGCCTTTCGGCCACCGGCTTTCAGGAGATGAGGCCGGTTTCAAGGGCACTGCCTGACGGCAGTGGGCACACAGCAAGCGTTATCGATGGCGCACCCGGCGAGGCCGGACGAGCCGGAATACTCCCTACCGAAGCCGTAGTAACCCACGGCTTGGGTAGAGCCCCCCGCTGTAAAAACCCAGTGGCGAGGGGCTCCCGGATTCACGTTCCCCAGTTTCGAGACTCAAGCACGCGAGGCTGCCTGCGCCTCATGCCAGGATCCGGACGATGGCGATAACTTGCGAGACCACGATGCACAGCACGATGATCTTCAGGTTGGTGACGACGTTCCACAGCGCTTGCTTCATGGGGTCTCTCCTTCAAGTGGTTGGCGGGGTTTTCACCTCTGGGTTGGCCCACAGGTGAAAACCCCGCCCGAAGGAGAGGTTTTCGAAAACGGTCAGGCGATCGCTTTGGCGAGCGCGACGACCTGGGAGAGAACGAAGATCAGGACCATGAGCTTCAGGTCCGTGACCACGTTCAACAGGGCTTCTTTCATGACGGTCTCCTCGAAAAAAGACGGGGAGACCGCTCCCCCCGGGGAGAGAGATCTCCCCAGGGGGTGAAAGAACTGCTGCCTGATGCGAACGGCTAGGCCGCGACATCGGGCTCCAGCTGCTTGACGATCTTCTGGGCCTCGGCGCCGCTCACCTTGCAGTCGAACTTGGTGTAGCCGAGGTCAGCGGTGCTACCGCGCATCGCGGACACGGTGCAGGCCAGAAACTCCTGGCCCTTCTTCGGCTTCACTGTGCGTACGCGATTGAGATAGCCGACGCCTTCGACGAACAGGTTGAAGAACGACGACTGACTTGGTGCTTGGGATTGCTCGGACATGGTGGTCTCCTTTTCACATGAAAAATGGGGAGACCATGCCCCGACCGGGGATAGGTATCCCCGACTGGGATGAAGCAACTGACAACTACCTCCGAGCCTTGCGGCCACCGGTTCTCAGGAGATCTGACCGGTTTCGGCGCTCTTGCGAGCGCAGGGCGATGCGTAACGAGCATCAAGCGGGCTGACACAGCCAACGTAAAACCTGACAGCTTCTGCGCGACACCCGCCATGCGGCATGGAGTCGAGCAGTACATATTCAAATCAGATGACCGTCGCTCACGGTTTTGGTTCCACTGCGCCGGCATCGGTTGTGGCCACAAGGCCGCGTTCGACTATCGTCTTCCCCAGGCTCACGCAGAGATTCACTTCGACGAAGGCATCGGCGCCGGGCGCCGAACATTGCCGCAGGGCCTGAACGCGAAACCCGTGAAAGGTCGCGCGGTACTCGCCGTGGCGCGCCGCCTCCAGTAGCGCGAGCAGTGCAATCGCGCGGACCATACGGAGTTCTTCCGTGCTCGGGAAGCGCAACGGGTCACCGGCAGCCCGGGCCGCAACGTCCTTCTCGTTCACCCTCAGGCCTTGCTTTCGGACGCCTCTCGCCGTGGCTTGAACCTGGCCTCAGCGAGCCGCGCGAGGCTCAGATAAAGACGGTCCGCGTTCAGATGCAGTGCACGTCGCTCCTCGCTGGTCGCCGTCACAGTCCACTTGCTCTCGGCAAGCCGGCCGATGACATGCACACGCGCGCCCTTCTTCACGAGCTGCGCAACCTCCGCTGCATGTCGTTCGCCCCAGACATTGACGTCGAGCCAGAATCCACCAGCCTGCTCCACACCGCCCTTGCCGTCCTGGCGGTATTCGTCGAAGAACACCCTGAGCTCGGCGACCTGCCGTTCTTCGTTGCCGACCAGGACCGTCTTCAAGACCGGCTGGTCACCGACATTTCCAGTACCACGAAACTCGTTCGACATCGTTACCTCCGTTTGGTTGATTGACTCATTGATCCCCACTTCGCCGCCGCGCTCGCCTCGCGCGTTGGTCGTGTAACGTTTCACGGGAAACCGTTGGAGCACTGTCGTCATGTCGCTTGCCCGACCTGAGGATCGCTACTACCGGTTGCGTTCTCACAGCAGTTCCGTGTCGAGTTGCGGCGGCACTTCGGCAGCGGTGAGCGATGCCTGTTCCAGCAGGCGCAGCTCGGCGTTGGTCGGCTTCACGCGGCGCCGTGTATGCCGCGGCGCCTCTGCCCCGGTAAATACCTTGCGCGGCACTTCGCCGAATAGAGCAACCACGGCACGCACACGCTGGCGCGCCATCTCGTCTGCTGTCGGCAGGAAGTCGCTGCGGCTCAACAGCCGCAGTTCCTCGCGCAGGAGATGCCGCTCCCAGCGAATCGGCTCGAGGAACAGGGCACGCATCCCCCGGCCGACCACGCGAATCGCCACCCTGCCCTCCTCGCCGCTCATGCGGTCCTTGTGGATAAGCGTCTTGATCATCCGCACGTAGTAGTCGAACTCGACGATCGCCTCCGCCGTGGCGTAGCCGTAGGGACTGCGAAATCCGAGTTCCACGGTCTTGGGGTTGCGCGAACCCATCACGGAGAGCGTCAGCCCTTTGCGCTTGAGGAGATCGATCGCTTCCTCTCGCGCTAAGATCACGCGGTTCAGATTGGCGCGGATCGCAACCAGGCCGTCGTACATCCGGACCAGAATCCAGTCGGCGTACGGGTTGTCGTTCGCGGACAGGTGCCAGATGGATTTAAGTACCGCCGCAAAGCGCTTTCCTCCCGGGATGGGTGGCAACTTGGCTTCCGCGTCTGCGGGTCGGCCGGTAAACAGGCGATACGCATCCTTGGGGCGGTGTCCCGAGCGTAGTTGAAGGTTGGAAGGTGGCGGTTTCGCCGGTGAATCCGAGAGAATCGGGTTTGCCGTCCAAAAAACTCTCTACAGGAGA
>SBAS01000028.1 GCA_005240145.1 Nitrosomonadales bacterium
ACTGGAACCGCATCGCCTCTGCGCTGCGTGAACCGCCGCGCAGGCGTAGGCGGTATCAGAGCGACAACTGGCAACAGTTTATATCTTAGCGCTTATGCCGCTACCCCCTGCTCGAAGCCCGAGACATCGCCGGCGGCGTTTGGCTGCCGAAGGACGGCCAGACCAATCCAGTGGACACGACGCTCGCATTCGCCAAGGGCGCCCGCCAACGCGGCGCAAAGGTGCTGGAAAACATCGAAGTCGACGAGATTCTGGTCCGCGACGGCCGCGCCTGCGGCGTGCGCACGGTGCAGGGCGAACTGCGCGCGGACGCCGTCGTACTCGCCGCAGGTATGTGGTCGCACGCGCTCGCGCGGCCGCTGGGTATTCGGCTCCCGCTGCAGGCGGCCGAGCACTTCTATGTCGTCACAGAGGCCATCGCCGGTCTGCCGAAGGACCTCCCGGTGCTGCGCGTGCCCGATGAG
Organism: Nitrosomonadales bacterium; assembly: GCA_005240145.1. Lineage (GTDB taxonomy): Bacteria > Pseudomonadota > Gammaproteobacteria > Burkholderiales > SG8-39 > RBG-16-66-20. The sequence goes on from SBAS01000028.1 coordinate 465, forward strand.
TGGGCCTATTACAAGGAGGACGCGGGAAAACTGCTCGTCGGTGCGTTCGAGCCGGTGGCCAAGCCCTGGGCGCTGCAGGGCATCCCGAAGGATTTCTGCTTCGATAGCCTGCCCGACGACATCGAGCACTTCACGCCGGTGCTGGAAAAAGCAGTCGCTCGCGTGCCGGTGTTGGCGCGCACCGGCATCCAGACCTGGTTCAACGGCCCTGAGAGCTTCACGCCCGACGACCGCTACCTGTTGGGCGAGACCGCCGAAGTACGGGACCTGTTCGTCGCCTGCGGCTTCAACTCGATCGGCATCCAGAGTTCAGGCGGTGCGGGCAAGGTGCTTGCGGAGTGGATCCGCGACCGGCGCGCGCCCGTCGATCTCGCCGACGTCGAGGTGCGCCGCATGCAACCGTTCCAGGGCACGCGCGCCTATCTGCGCGATCGCACGGTGGAGAGCCTTGGGCTGCTCTATGCCATGCACTGGCCGTTCCGCCAGTACGAAACTGCGCGCGGGGCGCGGCGCTCGCCGTTCCACGAGCGGCTGGTCGCTGCCGGCGCCTGCATGGGGGAGTTCGCGGGATGGGAACGTCCGAACTGGTTCGCGCCGGCAGGCGTCGAGCCGCGCTACGAGTACAGTTACGGCCCGCAGAACTGGCATGCGCATTGCGCCGCCGAGTGCCGCGCGACGCGCGATGCGGTGGCGCTCTACGACCAATCGTCCTTTGCCAAGTTCCTGGTGCAGGGGCGCGACGCCTGCCGCGTCCTGAACCGGATCTGCTGCGCCAACGTGGATGTGCCGGCCGGCCGTGTCGTCTACACCCAGTGGCTGAACGAGCGCGGTGGCATCGAGGCCGACCTCACCGTCACTCGCATCGCAGAGGCGGAGTTCCTGGTGGTCACCTCGGCAGGCAGCCACGCACGCGACCGCGCCTGGCTGCGCGAGCACGTGCCCGAGGACGCCCATTGCACTGTCACCGACGTGACCCCGGGGCTGCCGATGCTGGGCCTGATGGGCCCGCAATCGCGCGCATTGCTCAATCGCCTCTGCGGCGAGGATCTGTCCAACGGCAATTTTCCGTTCGGTACTTCGCGCGAGATCGAGATCGGCTACGCGGTGGTGCGCGCGAGCCGCATCACCTACGTTGGTGAGCTGGGCTGGGAGCTCTACATTCCCGCGGACTTCGCGCAGCATGTGTTCGAGCGCATTGTCGATGCGGGAAGCGACTTCGGGCTCGCGTTCGCCGGCATGCACGCAATGAACGCCTGCCGCATGGAGAAGGGCTACCGGCACTGGGGCCACGACATCGGCATCGAGGACACTCCGCTCGAGGCAGGGCTTGGATTGACCGTCGCCTGGCAGAAACCCGGTGGTTTTCTTGGCCGCGAGGCGCTCGCTCGGCAACGCGAGCGCGGCGCACTGATGAAGCGCCTCGTCCAATTCCGCCTGGAGGATCCGGAGGCGCTGCTCTACCACGAGGAGCCGGTATGGCTCGACGGCCGGATCGCCGGCTCGATCACCTCGGGAGCGTACGGTCACCGCCTCGGGGCCTCGCTCGGCATGGGTTACGTCCGGCTCGAGGACCCGGTGACGGCGGAACTGGTCAAGGCGGGGCGCTTCGAAATCGAGGTCGCGGCGCGCCGCGTCGCCGCAAGCGCCCAGCTCGCGCCGTTCTACGATCCCCAATCCCTTCGCGTAAAGGACAGCCATGAAGCCATCCGCAGCGCCGCGTGAACCGCTGACGATCTTCAGGGCGAAGCGCGTCTTCACCATGGACGAGTCGCTGCCGGAGGCGACCGCGGTCGGCGTGATCGGCGATCGGATCGTCGCCGTGGGCGATGCCGACTCGATGCAGGCCTGGCGCGAGGGCCGCAGGGTTACGGTGGACGACCGGCTGAAGGACCAAGTGCTGATGCCCGGGTTCATCGACAACCACGTGCACCCGTTTCTCGGTGCGCTGCTGCTGCCGACCGAGATCATCGCGCCGGAAGACTGGCGCCGGCCCGACGGCGGCGTGGCGCGCGCGGCAAGCAATTCGCGCGAGTATCTCGAGCGCTTGAAGGGCTGGATCGCCGCGCGCGCCGGCAAGGACGAGTGGCTCATCTCCTGGGGTTACCAGCCGCCGGTGCACGGCAAGCTCGTGCGCAAGGACCTCGACGCGCTTTGCCCGGATGCGCCGCTCGTCATCCAGCAGCGCTCGTTCCACGAGGTGTACCTGAACACGAAGGCGATCGAAAAGCTCGGCATCACGCCGGAAATGGTCGCCGGGCACCCGCAGGTCAACTTCGCCGACGGGCATTTCTTCGAGACCGGGCGCTGGCTGGCGGTGCACCGCCTGATGGCCTACCAGATGCGCCCCGAATGGTACAACCGCGGCCTCGGCATGCTCGCGCAACTGTGCATGCAGGGCGGCATCACGACCATCGGGGATCAGCTCTTCGGCGGCATCGATCCCGATTACGAGCTTGCGGCGATCGACGCCGAGATCGAATCGAAGGGGTTGCCGCTGCGCGTCGTCAACATCATGGACTCGCGCGGCTTCTCCAACCGCGCCGCCGGCGTGAAGGTCGGTCCGCCCGAGCGGCCGGTCGCGTTCGACCAGGGGCTCGCCGCCATCGAAGCCATCCGCTCGCGGGAGACGAAACAGGTGAAATTCGCGCGCGCGGTGAAGCTCTTCGCCGACGGCGCGATGTTCTCGCAGCTGATGCAGATGAACGCGCCGGGCTATGCCGACGGCCACCACGGCGAGTGGCTGATGTCGCCCGAAGTGCTCGCTGCCGGCGTGCGTACGTTCTGGAACGCGGGCTATCAGATCCACGTGCACGTGAACGGCGACGCCGGCATGGACGCGGTGCTCGCGGCGCTGGAGGCGGCGCAACGCGAGACGCCGCGCTTCGACCATCGCTTTACCGTGCACCACCTGGGCTTTCACACCGCGTCGCAGTCGCGGCGGCTTGCGGCACTGGGCGTCGTGGCGAGCGTGAACCCCTACTATGTCCACGCGCTCGCGGACACTTACTCGGTGCTCGGGCTGGGATCGGACCGCGGGTCGCAGATCGTGCGCGCCGGGTCCCTGGTGCGCGAGGGGATCCCTGTTTCGTTCCACTCCGACTACCCGATGGCGCCGGTCGAGCCGCTGTTCCTCGCGTGGTGCGCGGCGACACGGCGCACGCGCAGCGGCCGCGTCGCGGCGCCCGCGGAGCGGCTCAGCCTGGAGCAGGCGCTGCGCGGCATCACCATCGACGCAGCGCACGCGATCTTCATGGACCACGAGATCGGCAGCATCGCCGCAGGCAAGAAAGCCGACTTCACGGTGCTCGGCGAGGATCCGCGCGACGCGGGCGCCGATCGGCTGAAGGACATCCCGGTGATCGGCACCGTGTTCGACGGCAACCTCCACCTGCTGCCGAACCCGGCCACCAGCGTGCATGCGGCGCGCACCGCGGCGCGTGCGCCGCTTGCGTACCGGGCGATCGACCCGGCGTGCTGCGCCACCGCGGGAGATCACTGCGACGTAATTCGCGCGTTCGCGCACTGGGCGCGGCAGGCGCTGCTTGCAAATCGGGCAATTCCATCGTGAAGAACGGAGGCGAGATCATGGCGTTTCTCAAGGGTCTTATCGCAGTTGTCGCCGCCGCATTGCCGGTGCTTGCCTGTGCACAGGGGATGAAGACACTCGTCGTCGGCATGGGCAGCGTAGTTCGCCATGTAAACCACGCCGTGCAGGCCGCGCCGGTGAACTCGGTGGGCGTGCAGATCTTTGCCAGCCCGGTGCGCTTCGATTCGAGCTGGGAGCCGCAGCCCTATCTGGCCGAGAGCTGGCTGTGGCAGGACGACGGCAAGTCGCTCCTGTTGCGCCTGGTGAAGGGGGCGACCTTCCACGACGGCAAGCCGATCACCTCGGAAGACGTCGCCTTTTCCATCATGGCGATCAAGGCGAGCCATCCCTTCAACACCATGCTCGCGCCGGTGGAGCGCGTGGACACGCCCTCGCCAGAGATCGCCATCATCCGCCTGACGCAGCAGCACCCGGCGCTGCTGCTCGCGCTCTCGCCGGCGCTGTGCCCGATCATGCCAAAGCACATCTACGGCGACGGCAAGGACCTGCGCTCGCATCCGCGCAAATCCGACCCCGTGGGCTCCGGCCCGTTTCGCCTGACAGCGTTCGAGCCCGGCAAGCACATCATCCTTGAGCGCTACGCCGGCTTCTTCCTCAAGGACCGCCCCTGGCTCGACCGGCTGGTGTTCAAGGTCATCCCGGATCCGTCCGCGCAGGTGCTGGAGATGGAACGCGGCGACGTGCAACTCCTGATCGGCCCGATCACCGTGTCGCAGGGCGCGCAACTCGCCAGGACCAAGGACGTGACGATCGTTTCGAAGGTCGGCGAGGCAATCGGTCCGGTCGGTTGGCTGGAGTTCAATCTGCGCAGGAAGCCCTTCGACGACGTGCGCGTGCGCCAGGCGATCGCCTACGCGATCGACAAGGAATTCATCGTCAAGAACCTGCACCGTGGCACGACGCAGGTCGCCACCGGCCCCATCGCGCCGGGAACGCCTTTCCACCATGGCGAGGTGCAGGCCTACCGCTATGACGCCGCTAAGGCCAACCAGCTGCTTGACGCGGCGGGGCTGAAGAAAAACGCGCAGGGCGTGCGCTTCGCCATGACGATCGACTACCTGCCCGGCATTCCCGACAACTACCAGATGATCGCCGAGTATCTCCGTCCGCAGCTGAAGAAGGTCGGCATCGAGGTCACGGTGCGCGTCTCGGCGGATTTCCCGACCTGGGCGAAGCGCGTCTCGAACTGGGAGCACGAGGCGACGATGAGCGGCGCCTTCATGTGGGGCGACCCGGTGATTGGCGTGCACCGCACCTGGGTCTCGACGAACATCCGCCAGGGCGTGATCTTCTCCAACACGCAGGGCTACGCCAGCGCCAAGGTAGACGAGCCGCTGGCCAAGGCCGGCGCAGAGCGCAATCTCGACAGACGCAAGGCGCTCTATGCCGACTTCCAGAAGCAGCTCGCCGAGGACGTGCCAGTCGCATTCACGCACATCTGGGCCCGCCGCTATGCCGTGCGCAACGACGTCGTCAACGCCCCGGCGGGAATCTGGACCACGGTTGTGCCGTTCGACACGATCTCGCGCAAGGGGCGCTAAGCCCTGCAGCCCCGGGCCAGTGCGGCACGCCGGAATCCTCGCGTGCGACGTGGCAGGCGGCGCGGCGTGTGGTAGGCTGTGTACATTCACGCACCAGAGGTTCCGCCGATGTCCACCACCATGACGATCCGCCTGGAAGACGAGGTCAGGGACCGCCTTGACCAGCTTGCCGAAGCGACGCAGCGCAGCAAGTCGTTCCTGGCCGCTGAGGCCATCCGCGCGTTCGTCGAAACGAACGAGTGGCAGATCGGTGAAATCCGCGCCGCGTTGCGGGAGGCGGATGCCGGCGACTTCGCCAGTGACAAAGACGTTGCGGCGCTGTCCAGGAAATGGAAGGTGAGTGCGCGTTAACGCACGAGTGCGTTCCATTAGGTGGTTGCGCAAGGCCTTGCGTAACCTGGATGAGGAAGCCAGCTACATTGCAAGCGACGACGCGAAGGCGGCGCGCCTCGTGGTAGAGCGGGTCATGGACGCCGTGGCGATGCTGGCGGATCAACCCGCGCTTGGGCGTCCCGGTCGCGTCCCCGGGACGCGCGAACTGGTGGTGAAGAAAACGCGCTACATCGTTCCGTACCGGGTGCGGGGCGAGGCGGTCGAGATCCTGCGGGTGTTCCACACTTCGAGACGCTTGCCAGAGAAGTGGTGACAAAGGTTTGCCGCCTGCCCATCGGCAAGGGAGCGGGCGGCAGCCTGTCCTTTCACGAAACTTCGCCAGCTAGCGGCAGGCCCGCGCGCCCCTCGGGCGGTGAAGGTCTGCTGGCTGGCAACGGCTCCCAGAGTGAACCCGGCGCACAACGAGCTCCTCAGCCTGATTGCGGAAACCGACTGCCTCGCGCCCGGAACGGGCGCTACCGGGATGGCGCGCGCGATCCGGCCGCCGGAGGCGCCTCCGGCGGCCCGGCGAAGCACTGGGCGATCGCCATCCACGCGGCCGCGTTCGCGCCGGTGAGCTGCAGGCTCGTGTCGGCGATGTTCCGCGTTTGCGTGACGACCTGACAGAATTCTTCGGCCGGGCCGACGATGCACTCCTTCGGATTTTCCTCGCCGAACCGCCAATATGCACCCGACGGTGCGGTGAGGCGCAGGCAGGGCGGCGGCGACGGCGGCTCCATCCCGCGATTCCGGAAGCTCCAGCCGTAGGTGTTGAACCCGAGAACGGCGATGCCGCGGATGCGGTCCGTGCTGCGCCGGTAGACGCCGAGAAGGTCGTGGATCGCCTGGCCGTGCGCCCAGGTTTCCATGAGGCGGGCCGTGATGGACGAGCGGGCGCTCATCTCCTTGCCGGCCCACGCAACGCGCGCCTTGGGATCCGCGGTGGCGAAACATTCCGCCGTCTTGCGACACTGCGTGCGCCATGCGGCAAGCAGCGCGCGACCCGCGAGGCCGTCGCAGGCCAGTTCCTCGAAATGCTCCAGCGTTCCGGCCAGGCGGTAGGGGATCGCGCGCGCGTACCACAACGCAAAACGTTCCGCGTCAACCAGTGACAGGGCGGCGGCATGATTCCAGACGTGCAGATGCCTGAGCACCCGCTCGATCGTCCAGCGCTTGAACGCCGTTGGCTGGCGAAGCTCGGCGTCGCTGAGGGACTCCGTCAGCGCATGCAGCGCCTCGCTTTCGTCGTGAAAATCGAGGGCGTCCTGCTGCATGTCGATCGGCGGAGCCTAAAGCGCCACCGGTCGGTGCGGGACTGTGCCGTCGTCGCGCACCAGATGGCAGGCGACGCGCTGGCCGTCGCCCATCGTGCGCAGCGCGGGTTCCTCTTCGCGGCAGCGCGCCTCGGCAAAGGGGCAGCGGCCGGCGAAGCGGCAGCCGCGCGGCAGTTCGATCGGGCTGGGCGGGTCGCCTTCGAGGCGAAGGCGCTGGAAGCCCTTGCCGCGGCGCCGGCCGATGCGCGGCACCGCCGAGAACAGCGCCCAGGTGTAGGGGTGTAGCGGATTGGCGAAGAGTTGCGCGCGCGACGCCTGCTCGACGATGCGGCCCAGGTACATCACCGCGATGTCGTCGCACAGGTGCTGCACCACCCCGAGGTCGTGCGAGATGAACAGATACGACAGGCCGTGCTGCTGCTGCAGGCGCGCGAGCAGGTTGAGGATCTGCGCCTGGATCGCGACATCGAGCGCCGAGACCGGCTCGTCGCAGACGATCAGTTCCGGGCGCGTGGCGAGTGCTCGCGCGATGCCGATTCTTTGGCGCTGGCCGCCCGAGAACTGGTGCGGGAAAAGCGAGAGTTGATCCGTCCGCAGGCCCACCTGCTCGAATAGCTCCCGGGCGCGCTCCCGGCGCTCTGCCGAGTCGCCGATGTCCATGCGCGCCATGGGTTCCTCGACGATCGCGCCGGCGCGCGTGCGCGGGTCGAGCGAGGAGTAGGGGTCCTGGAAAATCATCTGCACGTGGCGGCGCTGCACGCGCAGCGGCTCGCCGGCGAGCCGCGTGATGTCCGTTCCCTTCAGCCGTACCGCGCCGCCAGTGATCTCCACCAGGCGCATCACTGCGAGCGCGGCGGTGGTCTTGCCGGAGCCGGATTCGCCGACGATGCCCAGGGTGCGTCCGGCGCCAAGGGCGAAGTCGATGCCATCGACCGCGTGCACTTTCCTGCGCGGTTGCCACGGCAGCTTGCGCGGCAGCGGAAAATGAACGCGCAGGCCTGCGACTTCGAGCAGCGCCGTCATGCGGCCGCGGCCTGGCGCGGTTCCAGCAGCCAGCAGGCGGCGGCGTGGCCTGCGGCGAGCCCGGTCTGCGGCGGTGCGCTTTCGCGGCAGCGCGGCATGGCGTGCGCGCAGCGCGGCGCGAACGCGCAGCCGGCGCCCAGCTGGTGCAGTGGCGGCACCACGCCTGGAATCTCCGCGAGCTCGGTGCGCGCGCCGGGGTGGCCCAGCACCAGCGTCGGCCGGCAGGCGAGCAACCCCCGCGTATAAGGGTGCGCGGGCCGCTCGAGGATGTCCTCGACGCGGCCTTCCTCCACCTTGCGCCCGGCGTACATGACGATCACGCGGTCGGCCATTTCCGCCACCGCGCCCATGTCGTGGGTGATCAGGATGATGGCGGTGCCGCGCGTCTCGCGCAGTTCCTCGAGCAGGTCGAAGATCTGCGCCTGCACCGTGACATCGAGCGCGGTGGTGGGCTCGTCCGCAATCAGGATTTTCGGCTCGCAGGCAAGGGCGATCGCGATCATCACGCGCTGGCGCATGCCGCCAGAGAACTGGTGGGGATACTCTTCCACGCGCCGCTCGGGCTCCGGAATGTGCACCGCGCGCAGCATCTCGATCGCGCGCGCGCGCGCCGCATTGCGGCCGAGCCCCCGGTGCAGGCGCAGCGCCTCGGCGATCTGCTCGCCCACGGTATAGACCGGGTTGAGCGAGGTCATCGGCTCCTGGAAAATCATCGAGATCTCGTTGCCGCGCATCTGCTGCAGGCGCGCCGCGCTCGCGCGCACCAGGTCCTCGCCGGAGAGCCGCACGCTGCCCGAGGTGATGTGTCCGGTGGGCTGGGGCACGAGGCCCATGACGGCGAGGGCCGTCATGCTCTTGCCGCAGCCGGATTCGCCGACGATGCACAGCGTCTCGCCCGCCGCGAGGGAGAAGGTAAGCGACTCGATCACCCGCACCCTGCCGTCCCAGGTATCGAACTCCACCTGCAGGGTCTCGACTTCCAATAAGGCAATGGCAGGATTCGCGTTCACGCTCAGCGCTGCCTGAGCTTCGGATTGAAGGCGTCGTTCAGGCCGTCGCCCACCAGGCTGATGCCGAGCACGGTGAGGAAGATGCAGATGCCGGGGAAGGTGACCGCCCACCAGGCCTCGCGCAGGTAATTGCGCGAGGAGCCGATCATCAGGCCCCAGCTCATGACGTTGGGGTCGGTGAGGCCGAGGAAGGACAGGCCGGCTTCGAAAAGGATTGCGGTGCCGGTGGCAAGGGTCGCGGCGACGATGATCGGCGGCAGCGCGTTGGGCAGGATGGTGGCGAGGATGATGCGGGCGTCGGAAGCGCCGATCGCGCGCGCCGAGCGCACGAAATCCAGCTGCCGGATGCGCAGGAACTCCGCGCGTGTCAGCCGCGCCATGCCGGTCCAGGCGACCACGCCGATGGCGACGATCACCGTGAGGAGCGACGGCGCGAACAACGTAATCAGCACCATCGCGAAGAGCAGCGCCGGCAGCACCTGGAAGAACTCCACCACGCGCCCGAGCACGCGGTCGGTGCCGCGGCCGTAGTAGCCCGAGAGCGACCCAATGGTGATGCCGATCACGGTGGTGATCATGGCCGCACAGAATCCCACCAGTACCGTGGGCCGGCCGCCGCGCACGATGCCGGAGAGGATGTCGCGGCCCAGATAATCCGTGCCCAGGGGCGCGTCCGCCTCCCCCGGCGGGGTCATCGGCGAGCCGATGATGTCGAACGGGTCCACCGGGTAGAGCAGGGGGCCGATCGTCAGCATGAGCGCGATCAGCGCAAGCAGCGCGAGACCGATGAGCGCCGCGCGGTTGCGGCGGAACACCGACCAGGCCTCGAGCCACGGGCTGCGCGCCTGCTCAGCCATCAGTCCTGATGCGCGGATCGACGATGCGGTAGAGGATGTCGGTGATCAGGTTGCCGAAGGTCACCAGCACCGCTGAGAGCAGCAGAATCCCCAGGATCAGCTGGTTGTCGCGGCGCAGGATGGACTCGAAAGCGAGCTGCCCGAGCCCCGGCCAGGTGAACACGGTCTCGACCAGCACTGCGCCGGCCAGCATGGCGGAGAACTGCAGTCCGGCCACCGTTACCACCGGCAGCAGCGCATTGCGCAGCGCATGCTTGACGACGACCAGGTGCTCGGGCACCCCCTTCGCGCGTGCGGTGCGCACGTAGTCCGAGCCCAGCACCTCCAGCATGCTCGCGCGCGCGAG
>SBAS01000081.1 GCA_005240145.1 Nitrosomonadales bacterium
GCCGCTCTCCTACCCTGGCTGGAAGGCGCGCTCGGATTGATGCTGTTGGTCGGCTTAGGCACACAACTAGCGGCCGGCTTAAGTGGGCTGTTGCTTCTTGTCACACCTCACCCTATACTGAGCCAGTTGACCTCAGCTCAGTACGCCAGTTGACCTCAGCCAAGTGAGCCACCCGACCTCGGCCAACTGAGCCAGGCGGCCTCACCGCACTGAGCCACCTTGGATAGTCTCCCCAGCGGCAGTATCCTCACCGGCATCCCCCGTGAAGGAGACTGTCATGATCCAATGGAGACTCACTACTATGAACCTACATGAACTCTTGCGGCGGCTGCAGGCCCACGACTCAGAACGGGCCATCAGCCAAGTGATGCAGATCAGCCGCAACACCATCAAGGACTATCGCGAGTGGGCGAAGGCGCACAACCTACTCAGCGGGCCGTTACCGGACCTGCCGACGTTGGAAGCCTTGCGAGCCGAGACGGTCACGGTCGAACGCCCAACGCGCCACCCGAATGTGTCAAGCGTGGAAGCCTATCGGGCTGAGATTGCCGAACTACTGAAGCAGGGCTATCAACCGCGCTCCATTTGGAGCCTGCTCCAAGAACGGCATCCCGGCTTTGTAGGCAGTGAACAATCCGTGTGGCGTCTGACCAAATCCATTCGCGGGAGTCAGGTGCCCGAAGTGATCGTGCGGATTGAGACGGCCCCGGGCGAAGTCGCGCAGGTGGACTTTGGCTTCGTCGGCGCTCTGGTGGATCCGCGCACCGGCCAGATGCGGAAAGCCTGGGTGTTCACGATCGTGCTGGCGTATAGTCGGCATATGTATGCTGAATTCGTCTTTGACCAGACCGTCGTCACCTGGTTGCTGTGCCACCAACATGCCTTTGAGTTTTTCGGAGGCGTGCCGCAACGGGTGGTGCTGGACAATCTCAAGGCGGCGATTATCCAAGCCTACACGCGCGACCACGAGGTCGCCGTGCAACAGGCATATCGAGAATGTGCTGAGCATTACGGCTTTCTGATTGACCCGTGCCTGCCGCGCAAGCCGCAACACAAAGGCAAAGTGGAACGGGGCGGTGTGGGCTATCTTCAGCAGAGCCTCCTGCCTCTCCTACCCGCCAACGCGACGCTGACGGAAGCCAATCGGCGGCTCCAGCAGTGGCTGGTCGCCACCGCCGGGTTACGCGTTCATGGCACCACGCGCGAAGTGCCGCTGACCCGCTTTGAGCAGCGAGAGCGCGCGGCCCTGCACCCGCTCCCACGTGCGGCGTACGATCCGGCCGTATGGAAAGCCTGCACCCTCTATCGCGACGGTCATGTGACCTTTGAGAAAGCCTACTACTCCGCGCCCTATCGCCTGCTCGGGCAGCGGCTGTGGGTGCGGGCGGGCTTGCAGACCATCCGGCTGTTCACCGAACAGTTTGAACTGGTGGCGACACATCCGCGCGCCACTCAACCCGGCCAGCGGTTTACGCAACCGGATCACTTGCCCGCTGACAAAGCGGAGGCGCTTAGCCTCACCCGTTCGAGTTGTCAGGCGCAGGCCAACGCGATTGGCCCGGCCACCGGCCAGGTCGTCGCTGAACTGCTCACCGCGCGTCCAGTAGATCGTTTCCGCACTGCTGTACGCGTCTTGCATCTGGCGACCGACTTCACCACTGTGCGCTTGGAAAAGGCGTGCCAGGTTGGGTTAATCCATGGGGACGTGACCTACTGCACCCTCAAGCGCATCTTACATGACGGCTTGGAAAACACCCCGTCGTTGCAACCCCCACCCGCCGCGCCTGAAGACTTGGTCTTTGCTCGCAACGCGGACGAGTTGGCGCGCGCTATACTCGGCTCGGCGAGTATGGGAGGGGCCACATGGAACTAACGCCGCATCTCATCCCCAAGCTCAAAGCCCTGCGGCTGTCCGGCATTTTGGACACGCTGGACGTGCGCACCCAACAAGCCGTCGCGGAACGCTGGACCTATGGCGACTTCTTGGAGCGGCTGCTGGAAGACGAAGTCGAACGCCGCGCCCAAAAGCATCTCGTGTTGCGCCTGCGGCGGGCCACCCTCAACACCAGCAAGACCTTGGAGACGTTTGACTTCACCTGCAACCCCAGCCTGAATCGCGCCCTGATTTACGACCTGGCCACCGGGCAGTTCATTCACGAGAAACGGAACGTGCTCCTGTGCGGCCCGACTGGGGTGGGGAAAAGTCATTTGGCGCACGCGCTGGCCCATGAAGCCTGCCGCCGGGGCTTCGAAGTGATCTTCACCGACACGCACAAAATGCTTCGGCATTTACACGCCGGGCGCGCCGACAACACCTACGACAAACGCTTTGCTGTGTATGCCCGCGCCGATCTCCTCGTGTTAGACGACTTCGGCCTCAAACCCATGCAGGCTCCGGCCGCGCAGGACTTGTATGACGTGATCAATGAGCGCTACGAAAAAGGGGCGATCCTGTTGACCAGCAATCGCGCTCCGGCTGAGTGGGCGACCTGGTTTGCCGACCCGCTCCTCGCCTCCGCCGGTCTCGATCGGCTCTCCCATCGAGCCCATGTGCTCGTCATCACCGGCGCCAGTTACCGCGCCAAAGATCGGCCCGCGCTCGGCGAGAAAGGAGGTGGGCCAGCCTAGTGGAGCGCGGCGACCGCGGCGGTGGACTTGCGGACAACTCTCCGCTCCGCTCCGAGTTGCCCACGGCGTCCACCGCCGCGACAGCGAAGCGATGGGGGTGGCATATTCCGCCGCCCCGCCGCAAATGACACATTCCGTTACGGTTTTTGGTACACCATCTTTTTTTCTACACCCGGAGACTCATTTATTAGTGGCTCAGTTGGCCGAGGCCGCCTGGCTCAGTTGAGGTGAGATTTGACAGGTACATGAAACAGTGTTAAACTAAAGGTGGAGGTGACAGCCCATGTCTTACATATCAGAC
>SBAS01000032.1 GCA_005240145.1 Nitrosomonadales bacterium
AGCCCGATGCAGTTCGAGAAGCGTTGGCTCGCCGCTCAGGAAAAGCGGGCCGCATAATGGCCTCGGCTATGGGATACGGAAAACAGGGGCAAGGTCACTCTGCTTCATTTGCAACATCCTCCCTCCGCCACCAGAGAATAGAATGTTGCGCTGACCGGTTGAATCCGCAGCCAGAAGCGGACATTCGCGCCCAAAGATCTGAGCCCTCAATTCGATGTTGATTGGAGGACATAATTGACCCTTAGCGCAATATGCGAATGGGTAGAATTCCCGAGTACCTGACTCAAATGCTGGGCGCGTATGTGGGGGCCAAATTCCAATGCTCAGAGTGCGATGCGTGAACTGCGGAAAGTGGATTCCAACTGGAATGGATGTCAGCCGCGGACAGCCGATTGATTTGACCTATACCGAGCGGACGACTGAATGCACGTACTGCGAGGCACTGCAGACCTGGAATTTGGACGACGTCGATATGTCGGTATTTCGTGCCTCTTCCCCCAAATAGAGCCGCGCGGCGCATCATGATGAATCCCTTTGAGCCCGTTGGGCGCCGTCACACCGGGGCGGCCGGCCGATTCAAAACTGCGGACCCGTATTGACATCGCATTTCAAGCAGCGCGTCTTTGGCGCCGAGACTGCGCAGGAGTGAAGAAGCGCACGCCGGGCTTGAGTTGCTCATACACAAGGTAATGCGTGCGTTGCATGCCGGAGGCGCGATAGGTGGCCTGGGCGCGGCGATTGTTCTGCTCGACATATAGGCGAAAACCGCACACCCCGCGCTTTTTTGCAGCCAGCGCCTGCACCGCGCGGTAGAGCCTGCGGTACACGCCTTGCCGGCGGTGCTCGGCGCGCACGTAGACGCTCTGGATCCACCAGAACTCGCCGTTGCGCCAGTCGCTCCACTCGGTGGTGACCATGAGGCCCGCGATTACTTCGCCACCCGACTCGGCGACGAGATAGAAACCCGAGTCGGGGCGGCGCAGCAGGTGGCGCACGCCGGCCCCAATCACGTGCGGCAGCAGCACCTTGCCCTCGGTCTCGCGAGCCATGGCGCTATTGAAGGCGATGAGCGCTGCGGCGTCGCGCCGCGTGGCGCGGCGGATTTTCAAGCCGTTCCCGTCCCCCGACAGTTCACGATATTTCCCGTCGCACGATCGCGGCGCCCTCGGCGAGCGCCTTCAGCTTGCCGAAAGCGACCTCGCGCGAGAGGTACTTCATGCCGCAATCCGGCGCAGGTATCAGGTCGGCGGCCTTGACGTACTTGAGGCCGGCGCGGATGCGCTGCGCGACCAGCTCGGCCGTTTCGATGCCGTTGTCGCCGAGATCGAGCACGCCGAGCATGATTTTCTTGCCGGCGAGATCTTTCAGCACGCCAAGGTCCAATTTCGGCTGCGCTGCTTCGATCGAGATCTGCTGCGCGATGCTGTCGGCGAGTCCCGGCAGGAAGGAGTAGCCGGTGGGTTTGGTCGCGCCCGGCACCACCGCCGCGTAACCGAAGCAAAGGTGGACCACGGTGGGCACGGTGATGCCCTGCAGCGCGCGGTTGATGGCCTTGACCGCGTAGCGCTTCGCCGCCTCGGGGTCGTTCCTGAGCCAGGGTTCGTCGAGCTGGATGATGTCGGCGCCCGCCTTCTGCAGGTCGTGGGCCTCCGCGTTGACCGCGGCGGCGAAATCCATCGCCATTTCCTCGTCGTCCTTGTAGAAATCGTTCTTCGCCTGCTGGCCCATGGTGAACGGCCCGGGCAGGGTGATCTTGACGGGCAGGGCGGTATTGGCGCGCAGGAACTGCATGTCGCGCAGCTCGACGGCCCGGGTACGGCGGATCTTCGCCACCACGCGCGGCACCGGGGTCATCGAGCCCGAGCGCGTTTTCACCTGGCCCGGATTTGCGCTGTCGAGGCCTTCCAGCGCGGTGGCGAAGCGGTTGGAATAGCTCTCGCGGCGCATTTCGCCATCGGTGATGATGTCGATGCCGGCGCGCTCCATGTCGCGGATGGCGAGCACGGTGGCATCGTCCTGCGCCTGCTCGAGGAATTCCCCGGGGATGCGCCAGAGTTCCTGCATGCGCGTGCGCGGCACGATCTTGGAGAGCAGCTTGCGGTTGAGCAGCCAGTCCGGTTGCGGATAGCTGCCGACGACGGTGGTGGGGAGCAGGTGGGTGGGGAGCGCCATGCCCTCTTATACTTCGATTTCACCAACCAGGGGAGCCCCGCAATGGTTCACGTCATCGCCGTCATCACCGCCAAGCCCGGCCAGCGCGCCACCATTCTTGCCCACTTCAATGCCAACGTGCCGGCGGTGCGCGCCGAGCAGGGCTGCATCGAGTACGGCGCCGCCGTGGACCTGAACCCCGCCCTCAAATTCCAGACCGCCTACGGCCCGGACACGTTCGTCGTCGTCGAGAAGTGGGAGAGCCCGGAAGCATTGATGGCGCACGCCGCCGCGCCGCACATGGCGGCGTATGCCGCCAAGACGAAGGATTTCATCGCCAGCCGCGCGATCCACATCCTGCAACCCGCCTGAGAAATCGGGGTCAGACCCCGATTTTCTTCGCCTCCAGCAGCCTTACCAGCGCATGCAGCACCCGGTTCGCCGGGGTCGGCACCCCGAGCGCTTCGCCCCGGCGCACCACGTAGCCGTTGAGGTGGTCGATCTCGGTGGGCTTGCCGCGCGCGAGATCCTGCGCGGTGGATGAGTACTGCGTCGGCATTGCGGCAGCGATCCCGTAGATGCGCGCCAGCATGTCAGGCGCCATGGACACGCCGCTCGCCTTGGCCACCGCGAGCGTTTCCTCGACCACGGCGCGCATGCTTTCGCGCACTCCCGCGCCGGCGATCAGCTTGCCGTAGGGCAGCTGCGTGATCGCGGAAAGCGCGTTGTAGGCGCAATTCACCACCAGCTTGGCCCACAGTTCGCCCGCGACGTTTGCGGAGATCTGGGTTGGAATGAATGCTTTTTCGAATTGATTTTTTAAATTCTGCAGGACGTCAGGCAAGACTTTTCCATCCAGGCTTCCAATCACAAGATCCCCGCGGCCATGGTGCTTGAGATGCCCCGGGCCCTTCATCTCGGTCGCGACGTAGACCACCGCGGGAATTACCGGCTGCGAGATCCTGGTCTGGATTCTCTCCGTGTTGTCGACGCCGTTCTGCAGGTTCACCACGACCGCATCGGCGTCGAGGTGCGGCGCGATCTGCGCCGCGGCCGCTTCGGTATCGGTGGACTTCACGCAAAAGAGGACCAGGCGCGCGCCGCGCACCGCCGCCGCATCGGTGCTGGCTTCGACTGGAATCTGCTCGTCGAACTTGAGCGCTTCGAAGTGCAGACCGGATTTGCGGAAGGCGTCGACGTGAGCGGGGCGGCCGATCAGCATGACGCGGTTGCCCGCGCGCGCCAGCATGCCGCCGAAAAAGCAACCCACGGCGCCCGCACCGAGAACTGCGACGTGAATGGGGGATTTGTCATCCATTTTTGAAGTCTATCTTATGGCTTTCAGGGGCTGGGATAGCATGCGCCCTCCATGCTCAGCCCCATCCTGCGCGACATCGTGAAGCTCGGCTGGCCCGTGCTCATCGCCCAGCTGGCGGTGATGATCAACGGCGTCATCGACACGGTGATGGCAGGGCGCCTGAGCGCCGAGGACCTCGCGGCGGTGGGCATCGGCGCGAGCATCTACATCAGCATATTCATCACGGCGATGGGCGTGCTGATCGCGCTTACGCCCGTGGCGGCCCAGCTCTACGGCGCCGGGAAGCACGCGCAGATCGGCGAGGAGGTGCGCCAGTGCCTGTGGCTGGGCGCGGTGCTCGTGGTCATCACATTCTCGCTGATCTATTTTCCGGACCCGTTCCTCGCGCTCGCGCAAGCCTCGCCCGAGGTCGAAGAGAAGACGCGCAGTTACCTGCGCAGCATCGCCTTCGGCATCCCGGCGCTGCTGATGTTCCGCGTCTTCTATTCGTTCACGACCGCGGTATCGAAGCCGCGCGTGATCATGCTGCTCAACCTGGTCGGCCTGGCGCTGAAGATCCCGCTCAACCTCGTCTTCATGCACGGCTACCTCGGCATGCCGGCGCTGGGCGGGCCGGGCTGCGCCGTATCGACGGCGATCATCGCCTGGCTGCTCGCGATCGCCGCGTGGCTGGTATGCCGCTTCGACCCCGCCTACCGGCCCTTCCATGTCTTTGCGTGCTGGTCCTGGCCGAACTGGGGCGGCCAGCTGCGCCTGGTGCAGCTCGGCCTGCCGATCGGCTTCAACTTCCTCGTCGACGTCACTTCGTTCACCTTCATGGCGCTCTTTATCGCGCGCCTGGGCACGGCGAGCTCGGGCGGGCACCAGATCGCCGCCAACCTGACCGGGCTGATCTACATGATGCCCCTGGCGATGGCGAGCGCCACCGGCGTGTTGACCGGGCAGGCCATCGGCGCCGGCGACCTGCGGCGTGCGCGGTTGACGGGTATCGTTGGCATCGGCAGCGGATTGGTCTGCGCCAGCTTGGTGGCGCTGGCAGTATGGCTGACGAGCGGCCTGATTGCCGGACTGTATACGCGCGACGACGAGGTCCGGAGCGTGGCCGCCGTCCTGCTTGCCTATGTTGCGCTGTACCACCTCTTCGATGCCGCCTCCGCGATCGCGGTGAGCGCATTGCGCGGCTACAAGAGAACCGTGGTGCCGATGCTGTGCAACATCGTTGCGCTCTGGGGCATCGGTCTCGCCGGCGGCCATGCGCTCGCCTTCGGCCCCGTCAGGCAGATGGGCGCAGCGGGCTTCTGGGTCGGCGCGACCGCCGGCATGCTGATCGGCTGCCTGCTGATCCTGTTTTACTTCCTGCGGGTGAGCCGCGCAGCGGCGCCCTGAGTATCATGGGCGACTTTTCGCGAGGCAAACGCGCATGATCGAACACGAACTCGATATCCCGACTGCGGATGGCGTGATGAATACCTTCGTCACCTACCCGGAGGAAGGCGGTCCGTTTCCGGTGGTGCTGTTCTACATGGACGCGCCCGGCAAGCGCGGGGAACTGCACGACATGGCGCGGCGCATCGCCACGGTGGGCTACTACGTGGTGCTGCCGAACCTCTACTACCGCAAGGCGCGCGATTTCCGCATGGCGCGCGACGACGAAGGCATGAAGCGCATGTTCGCCATGATGTCGCAGCTGTCGAACGATCTGGTCATGCGCGATACGCAGGCCATGCTCGATTTCGTCGACAGCCGCAGGGAGGCGAAGGCGAGCGCGCTCGGCGTGGTGGGCTACTGCATGAGCGGCCCATTCGTCTTCACCGCAGCGGGGCGCTACCCGGAACGGATCAGGTGCGCCGCGTCGATTTACGGCGTCCAGCTCGCGGGCGACGCCGCGGATTCGCCGCACCTCCTCGCGCACAAGGTGAAGGGCGAGCTCTACTTTGCTTGCGCGGAGACCGACAAGTACGCGCCGAAGGAGATGATCGACAAGCTCGAAGCGCACCTGAAGCAGACGCCCGGCCTGCGGCACCGCGTCGAGTGGTACATGGGCGTCGAACACGGCTTTGCTTTTCCGAAGCGCGAAGGCATTTTTCACAAGCCGAGCGCCGAGCGGCACTGGGAGCGGCTCTTCGCCCTCTTCAAGCGCAACATCGGCTAGGTGATCGCGCGCAAGGATCGCACGGCGGCGATGCCGTTCATCATGGCGACGACGCTGATCGACATGATGGCGATCGGCCTCATCATCCCGGTGCTGCCGGCGCTGGTGGGCAGCTTCACCGGCTCGCAGGCCGACCAGGCGTTCTGGTACGGCGTGGTGACGTTCGCGTTCGGCCTGGCCAATTTTTTCGCTGCGCCGATCCTCGGCGCCGTTTCGGACGGCCACGGCCGCCGCCCGGTGCTGCTTATCGGTTTCTGCGGCCTGGCGCTGAGTTTTTTCCTCACCGCGCTCGCCACTGCGCTGTGGATGCTGATCCTGGTGCGGCTGGTGAGCGGTGCGATGCAGGCCAACATCGCGGTGTCCAACGCCTACGTGGCCGACATCACGCCGCCCGAAGGGCGTGCCAGGCGCTTCGGCATGCTCGGGGCGATGTTCGGCCTGGGCTTCATCCTCGGGCCGGTGACGGGCGGACTCCTGGGAGCGATCGACCTGCGGCTGCCCTTCGTGGTCGCGGGCAGCCTCGCGCTGCTGAACCTGCTCTACGGCTATTTCGTCTTGCCCGAGTCGCTGCCGGCGGACCGCCGGCGGCTGTTTTCCTGGGCCTCGGCCAATCCGGTGAGCGCGCTGCGCGGCGTGGCGCAGTTGAAGGGCGCGGGGCTCCTCGTGGTGGTGATCGGCTGCAGCGGCCTGGCGCAGTTCGTCCTCTACAGCACCTGGGTGCTCTACACGACGTTCAAGTTCGGCTGGGGGCCGCTGCAAAACGGTTGGTCGCTCGCGGCGGTCGGCATCGTCTCGGTAGTGGCGCAGGGGCTGCTGCTCGGGCCGCTGCTCAGGCGCTTCGGGCCGCGGCGGCTTGCCGTGCTCGGCCTGCTGTCCTCCTCGCTTGCGTACCTCTTGTGGGGGGCCGCGAGCGAGGGCTGGATGCTGTTCGCGATCATTTTCCTCAACCTGCTCGGCGCCACCGTATCGGCCTCGATCCAGAGCATCATCTCCAGCGCCGCGGATGCCACCAGCCAGGGGCAGGCGCTAGGCGCGGTGGGCGGCCTGAACAGCCTGATGGCGGTGGTCGCCCCGGTGCTGGGCGCGGCGATCCTGACCCTGGTTTCGGCATTGCCCCGCGGCGACTGGCGCATCGGCGCGCCGCTCTACTTTTGCGCGCTGCTGCAGGCTGCCGCGCTGGTGCTGGCGGTGGTCCACTTCCGGAGGCAAAGGCTCGCTATACTGCGTCCGAATCCCTGAATTAAGGAGCCCGTCATGTCCGTCCATCCGCTGCGCGCCGTAGACCCCGTCATCCAGGCGAAGACCCACCTTGCTGCCGCCCACCGCCTCGCCGTGTTTCACGACCTGGAGGAGGGCATCGACAACCACTTCACCGTCACCGTGCCGGGGCGCGAGGACCAGTACCTGATCCTGCCCTTCGGCTTTCACTGGTCGGAGGCGCGCGCGAGCGACATGATCGTGTTCGAAGAGTCCGGCAAGACGCTCGAAGGCGAGGGCGTGGTCGAACTCTCGGCGCAATGCATCCACGCCCCGATCCACCGCATCTGCGGCGCGCGCGTGGTGCTGCATACGCACCAGACCTGGGCCGTGGCGCTCAACATGCTGCAGGACAACCGCGTGCTGCCGGCGAGCCAGACCGCCGCTTTCGTCCATGGCCGCATCGCCTACGATGACACCTACACCGGCACCGCGGATACGCTCGAAGAGGGCGAGCGCCTCGCGGGCGTTCTGGGCAAGGTGGGCGGGGAGAAGCGCAACCGCAAGCACACGGTGTTCATGAAGAACCACGGCGTGCTTGTCACCGGCGACACGGTGGCCGAAGCCTACCGGCGCATCTACAAGCTCGAACGCATCTGCCGCGCCCAGGTGCTGGCGATGAGCACCGGCAAGCCGCTGAAAGTTCTTACGGACGACATCGTTGCCCAGGTGCAGGCGCCGCCCGAGAACGACCGCCATTCCCGCACCGAGCGCGATCGCCTGTTCTTCGAGGCGATGATGCGCATCCTCGATCGCGAGCTGCCGGGCTACGCCGACTAGCAGAAATACCGTCGTCTCCGCGCAGGCGGGGACCGATTCTCAGCGCCGGTAGCCGGTGCCCTTGCTGGCGATCACGCGCAGCAGCGCGTTCCATTCATGCAGGCCGTAGTCGGATTTCGCGCGCGCCGACTTCATGTACTTTGCCACGCCGTCGATGACGTCCTGTGCGATCGGCATCGGCGGCTCACCCAGCGTGCGCGAAATCAGTTCCAGTTCGCAGGCGCGCTCCAGCATGTAGAGCCGTTGCAGTGCCCCCCAGATCGTGGGTGCGTGCGTCAGCAGGCCGTGATTGAGGAGGATGACGCAGGAGCCGTTCCTGCAGCTCTCGCCCAGCGCATCGCATTCCTCCTGCGTCGCGGGCATGCCGTACTCGTGGTACGCCACTTCGTCGTATACGTTCAGCGCGTCCTGGCTGATGGGGCGCAAGCCCTTGCGCAGCATCGAGACTCCGGCCCCGGCGCGCGTGTGGGTGTGCATGACGCAGTTGGCGTCGGGCCGCGCCTTGTAGACGCCGCTGTGGATGGTGAAGCCGGCCGCGTTGAAGCGGCCCTGCTTGCCGATCACCTTGCCGTCCATGTCCATCTTGATCAGGCTGGAAGCCGTGATCTCGTGGAACATTTCCTCGTAGTGGTTGATGAGGAACGCCCCCGGTTCGCCGGGGATGCGCGCCGACATGTGCGTGTTGATGATGTCGGTCCAGCCGAAATGGTCCACCACGCGGTAGAGGGCCGCCAGGTCGCAGCGCGCCTGCCATTCGGACGCGCTCATTCCGGAGGGTTGTACTTTTGCTGTCGCGGTCATTGTTACCTCTCCTCTCAACGCGCCAGTATCGCCGAGAACCGGCGTGGCGAAACGAACCGCGTCACGGCGATGCGCCTGAGCGCATGCAAGCGCCGGTCGCCGGTGACCAGATAATCCGCACTGGCGGCGAGGGCCATCGCGATCAGATACTCGTCGCCCGGGTCCGGCGAATCGCCGGCGCGCCGCAGGCGCTCGAGCACCAAGTCGGCCCTCCGCAGCTGATTCACGACGCGTCCCACCGCGCCGCGCGGCAGAACCGCATGGAGTTTCGGATAGCGCGCCGCCCGCTTGAATTCGTCGACCTGCTCGATGCTCGTCACCAGCCGGAAGCGGCCCGCTCGCCATGCATCGAGAATCTTCGCCGGCGGGCTGGTGTCCGTGCGCAGCGCGCTCAGCAGGACGTTGGTGTCGAGGATGACGAGCACCGCTCAGCGGCGCTGGCGCGCGTAGGCCACTGCCTCCGAGACGAGTTTCTCGAACCGTGCGTGCGACAGCGTTTGCGTCCGCCCGCGGATCTCCGCCAGCGCCGCCGCAAGGCCGGCACGCGTGCGGGCGCGGGATGTGGATGTCATCCGTTCGGGCGCCCTGGCGGCGAGCCCGAGGCTTTGCCGCACCGCTTCCTGTACGAAGCGCGACAAATCCCCTTTGCGGCCTCCGGCCTGTCCCAGATGAGCGCGCAACGCGCGGTCTGTTTCGCGCGTCACCTTCAGCGACCAGCGTACCGTAGCTTCCATTGCAACCTCCGTTCCGACACATAAACACACATGCAGCCATTATGCCTGCTAGCGGTTTGAATTGGCCACGGCCGAACCATGCCAGAGCGCGTGGCGCCAGCGGTAGCCGATGGCAATCGTCGTGGCGAGGCCGAGGCCGCCGTAGATCACGGTGAAGGCGGCGTAGCCGAGCTGCGCGATGAGCGGGCCGGCGGCGAGCAGGCCGAGCGGCAATCCCCAGATGGCGAGCATGCGCAGGCCCATGACGCGGCTGCGCATCTCGTCGCTCGATGAGCGCAGCATGACCCCGGCAAGGGGCGTCATGCACAGGCTCTGCACGAATCCGGCGAAGAAGAGCAGTCCGAGGCCCAGGCCGATGCTGCGTGTTTGCCCGAACAACAGGACCGCGACGAACCACGCGGCAGAGCCCCACAGCATGGCGCGGCCAGCGCGCAGCTGCAGGCGGGTCGCCCCGAGGAGCAGCGAGCCGGCGAGCGCGCCCGTGGCAAAGGACGCGGCGAGGTAACCCAGTTCCGCCTGGCCGATGCCGTAGACGTCCTTGGCGACGTAAGGCAGGAGGCCGAGGAAGACGGGAAACGCGAGCAGGTTGACGAGAAACGCGATGCTCAACGCGCCGAGCAGGTCCGGCTTGTTCCAGACGTAGTGCAGCGCCTGAACCACGCTGGCGATCGGATGCGCTACCGCCGCCGGCTTCTCATCCGCACTGCGGGGAGACGGGCCCGCGACGCCTAGCGAAAACAGGAACGCGGCGATGTACACCGCCGTGACCACCGCGTACGCAGGTCCCATGCCGATCAGCGCGACGCCGCCCGTGCCGGTGAGCGCGCCCGCGATCCTTGCGGTATCGGAGGTGGTGCGCGAAATGCCGAGTGCCCGCATCAGCAGCTCGGGTCGGATGGTCTGCCCGACGAGGACGTACCGCATCCCCATGTCTGACGGCCGCAGCAGGCCGGCGATCGCCGCGATCACGAACACGTGCCAGGGCGCGAGCGCGTCGCTCAAGGTGAGGACCGTCAGCACGGCCGCCAGCAGCGCGTAGATACCCCGCGTCATGCGCAGCAGGGCACGTATGCCGATGCGGTCTCCCGCGACGCCGAAAAAAGGTGAAAACAGCGTCCCCATCCAGAAGAGCGCGCCGAAGATCACCAGCTGCTGGACGGATCCCGTGGCGGCGAGCACGTACCAGCCCAGGATCAGGGTCTCCATTTCGAAGGCCCAGGACGTGGCAAGGTCCGCAGGCCACTGGTAGCGGAAACTGCGGACGCGAAACGGGGCGAGCGCGGCTTCTACAGCCCTGCCTGCGAAACGAACTTCGGATTGAGGTAGGCCTCGATCGCCTCGGTGCCGCCTTCCGAACCGTAGCCGGAATCCTTCACGCCGCCGAAGGGCACCTCTGGAATCGCCAGTCCCAGGTGGTTGATGGTGATCATGCCGGTCTCGACCTGGGAGGCGATGGCGTTGGCGGTCTTCGCGGACTTGGTCCAGGCGTAGGCGGCGAGGCCGAAGGGCAGGCGGTTGGATTCCTTCACCGCGTCGTCGAAGGTCTTGAACGGGTTGATCATCGCCATCGGGCCGAAGGGCTCGTTGTTCATCGCGTGCGCGTCGTTCGGCACCTCGGTGATCACGGTCGGCTCGAAGAAATTTCCCTCCTTGCCGATGCGGTGGCCACCGGTGCGCACCTTGCCGCCGTGCTTTGCGGCGTCCTCGACGTTCATTTCCATCGCGCTGGAGCGCCGCGGATTGGCGAGCGAGCCCATGGTCGAACCCGCGTCCAGGCCGTTGCCGACCTTGAGCGCCTTGGTGGCTTCGACGAACTTCTCGACGAACTTGTTGTAGACGCCTTCCTGCACGAGGAAGCGGGTGGGCGACACGCACACCTGGCCGGCATTGCGGAACTTGCTCCCCACCATGGTCTTCGCCGCGATCTCCACGTCGGCGTCATCGAACACGATCACCGGGGCGTGGCCGCCCAGCTCCATGGTCATGCGCTTCATGTGCGCGCCCGCCATCGCCGCCAGCTGCTTGCCGACCACGGTCGAGCCGGTGAAGGAAATCTTGCGGATCAACGGGTGCGGGATCAGGTAGCTCGAAATGTCCGCCGGCACGCCGTACACCAGGCCGATCACGCCGGCCGGCACGCCGGCGTCGGCGAAGGCGCGGATCAGCTCGGCGGGCGAGGCGGGCGTCTCTTCGGGCGCCTTGATGATGATCGAGCAGCCCGCCGCGAGCGCGGCCGAGAGCTTGCGCACGATCTGGTTGATGGGGAAATTCCACGGCGTGAAGGCGGCCACCGGGCCCACCGGCTCCTTGACCACGAGCTGGTACACGCCCTCGGCGCGCGCCGGGATCACGCGGCCGTAGGCGCGGCGCGCTTCTTCGGCGAACCAGTCGATGGTGTCGCAGCCGTTGAGGATCTCGGCTTTCGCCTCGGCCACGGTCTTGCCCTGTTCCATGGTCATGAGCGTTGCGACCATGTCGAGGCGCTCGCGCAGCAGGTTGGCGGCCTTGCGCATGATCTTGTAGCGCTCGAAGGCCGAGATCTTGCGCCAGGTTACGAAGCCCTTGCTCGCGGCCTCCAGCGCTCGGTCGAGGTCCGCCTTCTCGGCGTGGGCGAGGGTGCCGATCTGCTTGCCGGTGGCGGGGTTCATCACCGGCAGGGTGCGGCCGGAGGCGGCGGCGCACCAGGCGCCGTCGATGAAAAGCTGGGTGTTGGGGTAGGCAATGGTCATGGGGAATTGTTTCCGAGGTTGTTACGCGCAGTTGTTACGATATGGGACTGTAAAGAGTAACCCGAAATGCTGCCTGAAATAAACCTTCCTGTCAGCGTACGTTCGCGTTTTGTGCCGGACATCAACGGCCTGCACATGCATGTGCTGGAAGCGGGATTCGAATCCGCCGGCCGGCCGCTGGCGCTGTTGCTGCACGGTTTTCCCGAGCTCGCCTACAGCTGGAGAAAGCTGATGCTGCCGCTGGCCGCAGCCGGCTATCACGTCGTCGCTCCCGACCAGCGGGGCTATGGCCGCACGACGGGCTGGGACAACCGCTACGACGGCGACCTCGCCTCGTTTCGACCCTTGAACCTGGTGCGCGACACGCTGGGTCTGGTCGCGGCGCTGGGCTATCGCACCGTGACTGCGCTCGTGGGACACGATTTCGGCTCGCCGATCGCGGCCTGGTGTGCGCTCACGCGCCCGGACGTGTTCCACTCGGTGGCGCTGATGAGCGCGCCTTTCGCGGGGCCGCCCGTGCCGCCGGCAAGCAGGACCATCGATCGCATTCACGACGACCTCGCCGCGCTCGCCCGGCCGCGCAAGCATTACCAGTGGTACTACTCGACGCGAGAGTCGGACGCCGACATGCACCGTTGCCCGCAGGGCGTGCACGCCTTCCTGCGTGCCTACTACCACCACAAGAGCGCGGACTGGAAGCAGAACCAGCCCTTTGCGCTCAAGTCATGGTCGGCCGCGGAGCTGGCGAAACTGCCCGACTACTACATCATGGATCTCGCCAGGAACATGGCCCAGACCGTGGCGCCGCACATGCCCGACGCGGCCGCGATCGCTGCCTGCCCATGGCTCCGCGAGGACGAACTGCGCGTCTACAGCACGGAGTACGAGCGCAACGGCTTTCAGGGCGGCCTGCAGTGGTACCGCTGCGCGACCGGCGACGCGTTCACCCCCGAGCTCGAAGCCTTCGCCGGCCGCACGATCGACGTGCCTGCCTGCTTCATTGCCGGGGCAAACGATTGGGGGCCCTACCAGCGGCCGGGCGCGCTGGAGAAAATGCGCCGCGCCTGCACCCGGCTATGCGGCGTGCATTTCGTCGCTGCTGCGGGTCACTGGGTGCAGCAGGAACAGCCGGGCGAAGTGAATGGGCTGCTCCTGGAATTCTTCAACGCTCAACGATAGCGCTTCCTCGCCAGCGCCGCGCCCGCGGCCAGCGCCTTGAGCTTGGCCACCGCGATCTCGCGGTTCATCGGCGCCATGCCGCAGTTGGTGCACGGGAAGAGGTGCTTCTTCGGCACGTATTCAAGTGCTTTTTTAATCGTGGCACAAACCTCCTCAGCCGTTTCAACGCGATCGCTTGCCACGTCGATCACGCCGACCAGCACGTCTTTGCCCTTGAGCAGCTTCATCAGCTCGGCCGGCACCTTCGAGTGGATGCACTCGAGCGATACCTGGTCGAGCTTGCTCTTCGCCAGCGCCGGAAAGATTTCCTCGTACTGGCGCCATTCCTGGCCGAGCGTTTCCTTCCAGTCGAGGTTCGCCTTGATGCCGTAGCCATAGCAGATGTGCACGCAGGTCTTGACCTTCTTCAGGCCCTTGATCGCCACGTGCAGCGCGTCGATCCCCCACTTGGTGACCTCCGACAAGAACACGTTGAAGGCCGGCTCGTCGAACTGGATCGTGTCCACGCCGTCCTTCTCCAGCGCGCGCGCCTCCTGGTTCAGCAGTCCGGCGAAGGCCATCGCCAGCTTCACCTTGGCGCCGTAGTGCCGGTCCGCGAGCGTGTCGACGATCGTCATCGGCCCAGGCAGCGTGATTTTGATCTTGCCTTTGGAATGATTTCGCATCAAAACGGCTTCCGTGCGGTGCACGCGCCCTTTCAGCCGGAGCGGCCCGACCACCACCGGCACCATCGCGTCGTAGCGGTTGTTGCGGATGCCCATCTTCACCTTGTGCTCGAAGTCGATGCCCTCGACGAATTCGAGGAAGCCGTGCACGAAGTGCTGGCGCGACTGCTCGCCGTCGCTGACGATGTCGATGCCGGCGTCCTCCTGCTCCTTCAGCCACAGCAGCGTCGCGTCGCGCTTCGCGCGCGCCAGCTCCGCGCCCTCGGCCCGCCACGCGGGCCAGAGCTTGTCGGTTTCCGCCAGCCAGGCCGGTTTCGGCAGGCTGCCCGCAATCGTTGTCTCGAACATGTTCTTAGTCCCTTCCTGGGTCCGGTCGCAAGTGTACGCGTGGGCATTCGCCCACACGCAATGCCGTGCCATGATATATGGCGTGAATGCTGGCTACTGGCAGATGCACGTCAAACCAATGCGCCGAGAGTCGGGAAATGACCATGCTTGAACTCAGACCCACCTGCGAGCACTGCAACCGCAAGCTGCCGCCCGAGTCGGCGGAGGCATGGATCTGCTCGTACGAATGCACGTTCTGCGGCGACTGCGTGGAGCGCGTGCTCTCGAACGTGTGCCCGAACTGCGGCGGCGGGTTCATGCCGCGGCCGGTGCGGCCCTCTACGGACCGCAGGGGCGGCAACGACCTGGGCAAGCATTCGGCCAGCAGCAAGGTGAAGCACCGGCCGGTGGACACCGCGGCGCATGCGATATTTGCGGCCACAATCAAAACCATTCCGCCCGAGCGGCGATAGGGGGGCAAGCATGGCCCAGGCACGTCCGAAAGCGACATCCAAGCTGCTGCAGGAAACCCCGCGCGCAATCGTGACGGAGTGGCGCTTCGCACCGGGCGCCGAAACCGGCTGGCACCGGCACGCGCACGACTACATCGTGGTGGTGCTCACCGCCGGCAAGCTGATGCAGGAAACCAGCAACGGCGAGATCGTGACCGATCTTGCGGCCGGCCAGTCGTATGCCCGCGAAGTGGGCGTGGAGCACAATGTCGTCAATCCCAATGCGCACGAATTCGTCTTCGTCGAGGTCGAGCTGAAGTGAGCCGGCCGAGGGCGCGCGCGCCGCGCAAGCCGCCTGCCAAACTCATCTGCCTGGAGACCTACTGGTCCGACCGCCACGTGCAGGCGTTTCGGGAGCGCTCGGTGCTACCGTTTTTCGAGGGGCTCGCCGCGCAGCTCGAGCCGCCGCTCGCGGTGGCGCATCGGTTCATGGATACGCCGTCACAACTGGTTGCTTACACGCAATATAAAAAGGGATTGCTATGGCGCGATCCCGCAACCTTCGACACCCCGGTCTACTACCTGTCGTTCCACGGTTCGCCGGGAAAGATCCACACCGCGCTGGCCCGGATCGGCCCGGCGGCGCTGTGCCGCGCCTTCGCCGGCTGGGGCAAGGCCTACGACAACCTGGTGTATTTCGGCGCCTGCAGCGTGTTCCGGGGCAAGCGCGGCGAGCGTTTCGCCCGCGACTTCCTCAAAAGCTCGGGCTGCCGCGCGCTCGTGGGCTACGCCACGGACGTCAACTGGATGGACAGCATGCTGACCGATCTCCTCTTCCTGCGGCGCTTCTATGCCGACCCGGATCCCTGGCGCAACCTGCGCCAAATCCATGATTCGGTGCTGAAAGATTTCGCCCCGGCGCGCGCACTCGGCCACGTCTTGCATATCCCGGGACGCTGAGTTACTTTAAACCTGATCTATTGAGGTCTGGAGTATCTGATGGACCGGGAGACCGCTTCCCGCACCGACGACCACCAGGCGCTGCGCCTCTGGCTGCGCCTGCTCACCTGCTCGCAGCTGATCGAGCGCGAAGTGCGGGCGCGGCTGCAGGGGCGCTTCGACACCACGCTGCCGCGCTTCGACCTCATGTCGCAGCTCTGGCGCTACCCGGCGGGCCTGAAGATGAACGAGCTCTCGCGCCACCTCATGGTGACCGGCGGCAACGTCACCGGCATCGTCGATCCGCTGGAAGCGGAAGGCCTGGTCGAGCGCACCGCCGAGCCCGCCGACCGGCGCGCCTACCGCGTGCGCCTTACGCGCGCCGGCCGCAAGGCCTTCGCCGAAATGGCGCGGGCGCACGAAGGCTGGATCGTGGAATTGCTCGCCGGGCTGTCGCGCCGGGAGCAGGCGCAGACCTACCGCCTGCTGGCGAGGATGAAGCAGGTCACCATGGAGGCGGGATCATGATCGAAGCGAAGCACTTCCTGTGGAAAGTGGATGGCAAGGTGGGCGTGATCACGCTCAACCGGCCGGAGAAGAAGAATCCCCTGACCTTCGAGTCGTATGCCGAATTGCGGGATTTGTTTCTAAGTCTGCAGAAGGAAAATTCAATAAAAGCCATCGTCGTCGCCGGCGCGGGCGGCAATTTTTGCTCGGGCGGCGACGTGCACGAGATCATCGGCCCGCTGACGAAGATGGCGATGCCGCAGCTGCTGGAGTTCACGCGCATGACCGGCGACCTGGTGAAGGCGATCCGCCACTGCCCGCAGCCGGTAATCGCGGCGGTGGAGGGCGTGTGCGCCGGAGCGGGCGCGATCATCGCCATGGCCGCGGACCTGCGCCACGGCGCGCCGGACGCGAAAGTGGCGTTCCTGTTCACGCGCGTTGGCCTCGCGGGCTGCGATATGGGCGCCTGCACCATCCTGCCGCGCCTCATCGGCCAGGGGCGCGCCTCCGACCTGCTCTACAGCGGCCGCTCGATGTCGGCGGAAGAAGGGTTTGCGTGGGGGTTCTTCAACCGCATCAGCAATGAAGTTCTGAATTTGTCAATTCGAACTGCAAAGGAACTTGCCTCTGGCCCGACCTTCGCGCATGCCATGACCAAGAAGATGCTGCACCAGGAATGGAACGTCGGCGTCGACGAGGCGATCGAGATGGAAGCGCAGGCACAGGCGGTGTGCATGCAGACGAAGGATTTCCAGCGCGCCTACGAGGCGTTCGCGGCAAGGAAGAAGCCGGCGTTCGAAGGCAACTGATGGAACGCACGGCCCACGCCGACACTTTTGCGCGCGACAACCTGCCGCCGCGCGGGCAATGGCCGGAGTTCAGGTTCGACCTGCCCGAGCTGCAGTACCCGGCGCGCATGAACTGCGCCACGGTGCTGCTGGACGACATGGTGAAAGCGGGCCATGGCGCGCGCATCGCGATCCGCTCGCTGGACGGTGAATGCACCTACCTGCAACTGCAGGCGCAGGCCAACCGCATGGCCAACCTGCTGGTGCGCGCGATGGGGCTGAAGCCCGGCAACCGCGTGCTGCTGCGTGGGCCGAACAACCCGATGATGGCCGCGGCCTGGCTGGCGGTGTTCAAGGCGGGCGGCATCTGCGTCGGCACCATGCCGCTGCTGCGCGCCAAGGAACTCACCGAGATCGTCAACAAGGCAGAAATCACGCATGCACTGTGCGACAGGAGACTGGACGCGGAGTTGAAGCTGGCGCTGCCTTCCTGCCCGGCTTTGAAAGAGATTCGATATTGGTATGACGATGAAACGGATGCATTGATCGGGAACCAACCCGCCGGCTTCAAGAACGTGAATACCTCCGCGGAGGATGTCGCGCTGATTGCCTTTACTTCGGGAACGACGGGAAAGCCGAAGGGCACGATGCACTTCCATCGCGACGTGGTGGCGATGTGCGATTGCTTTCCGCGCTCCTGCCTCAAACCCTCGATGGACGATATTTTCATCGGCTCGCCGCCGCTCGCCTTCACTTTCGGCCTGGGCGGGCTGCTGTGCTTCCCCCTGCGCTTCGGCGCCAGCACCGCGCTAGTGGAGAAGTTCACGCCCGACTCGATGCTTGAGGCGATCCAGGAATTCAAGGCGACGATCCTCTTCACCGCGCCGACCATGTACCGCGCGTTGGCGGGAATCTGGGGCAAATACGACCTGTCGTCGCTGAAGAAATGCGTCTCGGCCGGCGAGGCGCTGCCCGACGCAATGCGCCAGCTCTTCAAGCAGGCGAGCGGCATCGAGATCATCGACGGCATCGGCGCCACCGAGATGATCCATATCTTCATCTCGCACGCGCCCGAGCACGCGAGGCGCGGCGCGACCGGGCAGGCGATTCCGGGCTACGTCGCTGTAGTACTCGACGAGAACGGCGATCGTTGCGCGCCGGGCCAGATCGGACGCCTGGCGGTGAAGGGGCCCACTGGCTGCCGCTACCTGGCCGACGAGCGGCAGAGCGGCTACGTGCAGAACGGCTGGAACCTGACGGGCGACGCCTACGTCATGGACATGGACGGCTACTTCATCTACCAGGCGCGCACTGACGACATGATCATCTCGGCCGGCTACAACATCGCCGGGCCGGAGGTGGAAGGCGCGCTCCTCTCGCATGCCGCGGTGGCCGAGTGCGGCGTGGTGGGGAAGCCGGACGACGAGCGGGGAATGGTTGTGAAGGCTTTCGTGGTTCTGAAAAAAGACTTCTCTGCGGGCGATGCAATGAAGAAAGAGCTGCAAGACCACGTCAAGCGCAACATCGCTCCCTACAAGTACCCGCGCGAGATCGAGTTCGCGACCGCGCTGCCGCGCACCGAGACCGGCAAGCTGCAGCGCTTCAAGCTGAGGACGACACCATGAAGATTCTGCAGCCGCCCGGCTGGGCCAGGCCCCAGGGTTTTTCGAACGGAATTGCCGCTTCCGGGAATTTCGTTTTCATCGCCGGCCAGATCGGCTGGACCGGCGAAGGAACATGGGAGGCGAAGGATTTCGCCGGCCAGTTCCGCCAGACGCTGAAGAACACCATTGCGGTGCTGGCCGAAGCCGGCGGCAAGCCGGAACACATCGCGCGCATGACCTGGTACATCCTCGACAAGAAGGAATACCTGGCCGCGATCAGGGAAGTCGGCGCCGCCTACCGCGAGTTGATCGGCAAGCACTACCCGGCGATGGCCGTGGTGCAGGTGAGCGGCCTGATAGAGGACCAGGCGAGGCTCGAGATCGAAACGACGGCCGTGATTCCCGGGGCGGCATGAAGATCTCCATCATCGGTGG
Source organism: Nitrosomonadales bacterium (assembly GCA_005240145.1). Lineage (GTDB taxonomy): Bacteria > Pseudomonadota > Gammaproteobacteria > Burkholderiales > SG8-39 > RBG-16-66-20. The sequence continues at coordinate 18,819 of SBAS01000032.1, forward strand.
GGGGCCCGGCG